>NZ_NRSH01000049.1 GCF_016584055.1 Halorhodospira neutriphila | reverse complement strand
CGTCCAGTCGAGGAGCAGCGCCACGCCGGCGCTGTCGGTGCGCTCCACGGCGCTGAGGTCGATCTCCGTGACCCCCTCGCGCGCCACCGCCGCCAGCCCCTCCGGCCAGAGGGCGGCCGCCGTCCCGAAGTCGAGGGGGCCGCGCAGGCGCAGGCGGCCGTCCTCGCCGCGCTCGAGCCGGGCGCCGCTCATTGGAAGCCGATCTCCCGGTTGCGCGCCGCCATCTCGTCGAGCACGGCCTCCAGGTCCTTGTCGCGCAGGCGGGCGCGGAAGTCCTCGCGGAAGTTGTGGACGATGCTCACCCCCTCCACCGTCAGGTCGATCAGCTGCCAGGCGCCGCCGCGCTCGTGGAGCTGGAAGATCACCCGGGCGGGCGCCTCGCCCCCGCCCACCTCCATGCCCACCTGCACCTCGTCGCCGCGCCGGCGGCTGCCGAGGATGCGCAGCGCCACCCCGCCGTCGTACTCCTCGAGGGAGGAGGCGTAGGTGCGCAGCAGGCTGCGCTGGAACTCGCGGATGAAGCGCTCCCGGGTGGCCTCGTCCGCGCGGCGCCAGTAGGGGCCGAGGATCTGGGCGCTGATCCCCTGGAAGTCGATGTGCGGCGTCAGGATCGGCGCCAGGGCCTCGTGCAGGGCCACCGGGTCGCCGGTGAGCTCCTCGCCGCGGGACTCCATGAGCGCCAGGACCTCCTCGGTGGTCTCCTCGACCACCGCCTGCGGCCCCGGGCCCGTCGCCGCGGCCGCCGCCGCGGCCGCCGCCCCGAGCACCACGGCCGCCGCCAGGAGGCGCCAGTGGCGCCGCGCGCGTGCCGCGATACCGTGCCTGAGCCTCTCCCGCATACGGCGCCCCCTCAATCCTGCATCTGCGTCATGAACTGCCCGATGAGCCGCTCGAGCACCACGGCCGACTGCGTCTCGGTGAAGCGGTCCCCGGCGGCGAGGGTCGCCTGCTCCCAGCCGGGCTCGATGCCGACGTACTGCTCGCCGAGCAGCCCCGAGGTGTAGATCGCCGCCGTGCTGTCCGCCGGGATGCTGTCGTAGCCGCGCTCGATGCGCAGCGTCACCCGCGCCTGGTGGGTCTCCGGGTCGAGGGCGATCGACTCGACGCGGCCGACGTGCACCCCGGCCATGCTCACCGGCGCCTTCTCGCGCAGGCCGCCGACGTTGTCGAAGGTCGCGGTGACCTCGTAGCCCGGGGGCTGGCGCAGCTCGGTCAGCCCGCTGACCTGCAGCGCCAGCACCAGCAGCGCCGCCAGGCCGAGGGCGACGAAGGCCCCTACCCCAATCTCCACGAGCCTCTCACTCATAGACCTCGCTCCGCTCCGTCAGTCGAACATCAGCGCCGTCAGCAGGAAGTCGAGCCCGAGCACCGCCAGCGAGGTGCGCACCACCCCCTGGGTGGTCGCCCGGCTGACCCCCTGCGCCGTCGGCTCCGCGGTGTAGCCCATGTACAGGGCGATCCAGCCGGCCACGAAGCCGAAGGCGACGCTCTTGATCACGCCGTTGAGGATATCCGGGGTGACGTCGACCGCGCTCTGCATGTTCGACCAGAACGCCCCGCCATCGATCCCTAGCATGCCCACCGCCACCAGGTAGCCGCCGATCACGCCCACCGCGCTAAACACCGCGGCCAGCAGGGGCACGGCGACGAGGGCCGCGGCGAAGCGCGGCGCCAGGATGCGCCGCTCCGGGTCGACGGCCATCATCTCCATGCTCGAGAGCTGCTCGGTGGCCTTCATCAGCCCGATCTCGGCGGTCAGCGACGAGCCCGCCCGGCCGGCGAAGAGCAGCGCCGTGACCACGGGGCCGAGCTCGCGCACCAGCGACAGGGCGACGAGCGTGCCCACCGAGTCGTCGGCGCCGAAGTCGACCAGCGTGTAGTAGCCCTGCAGGCCGAGGACCATGCCGACGAACAGCGCCGAGACGGCGATGATCACCAGCGACAGGGTGCCGACGGCGTAGACCTGCTCGACGAGCAGGCGCGGGCGCACGAGGACCACGGTGGCCCCGCGCAGGAGCCGGCCGAGCAGCAGCACGGCGCCGCCGAGCGCCTGCAGGCCGTCGAGGGTGGCGCGGCCGAGCGCCTGGAGCCGGCCGGTCACGGCCCCTCCCCGTCGAGCAGCTCCTCGGCGAGCCCCGGCGCCGGGTAGTGGAAGGGCACCGGGCCGTCGGCCCGGGCGTCGAGGAACTGGCGCACCGCCGCCGAGTCCGAGGCGCGCAGCTGCGCCGGGCTGCCCTCGGCGAGCAGCCGCCCGTCGGCGATGACGTAGACGTAGTCGGCGATCGCCAAGGTCTCCTCCACGTCGTGGGACACCACCACCGAGCTCAGCCCGAGGATGTCGTTGAGCCGCCGGATGAGCTCGATGAGCACCCCCATGGTGATGGGGTCCTGCCCGGTGAACGGCTCATCGTACATCACCAGCACCGGGTCGAGGGCGATGGCCCGGGCCAGGGCCACGCGCCGCGCCATGCCGCCGGAGAGCTCCGCCGGCATCAGCGAGCGGGCGCCGCGCAGGCCGACGGCCTCGAGCTTGAGCAGCACCAGGGCGCGCAGCAGCGGCTCCGGCAGCTCGGCGTGCTCGCGGATGGGGAAGGCGACGTTCTCGAAGACCGACAGGTGCGTGAAGAGCGCCCCGCTCTGGAAGAGCATCCCCATGCGCCGGCGCAGCCGGTAGAGCTCGGGGCGCGACAGCCGCGGCACCTCCTGGCCGGCCACCTGCACCGAGCCGCCGTGGGGCCGGAGCTGGCCGCCGAGCAGGCGCAGCAGCGTCGTCTTGCCGGAGCCGCTCGGCCCCATGATGGCCGTCACCTGGCCGCGCCGGATGTCGAGATCGACGCCGTCGAAGATCCACCGCCGCCCGCGCTGGAAGCGCAGATCCCGGACCCTCGCCAGCACCTCGTCGCCGGTCATGGCGCTCCCCCCTCGCTGCCGGTAGCCCGGCAGTATCCGCCCTCGCCGTCGGGGCGGTCAATTGCGCCGCGCGGGTGGGGCATTGCCGCCCGGCGCGGTCTGATAGAATGCCGCCATGACGCCGCTATCCACCCTCGTCGAGCAGCTCGGCGCGCAGGAGGCCGCCGCCGATGAGCGCCTCCAGGGGCTCGGCCGGGCGGTCCTGCAGGTCGAGGCCGACGCCGTCGCCGCCCTCGCCGGGCGCATCGACGCCGCCTTCAGCCGCGCCTGCCACCACCTGCTCGCCTGCCGCGGCCGGGTGATCGTCACCGGCATGGGCAAGTCGGGCCACATCGGCTCGAAGGTGGCCGCCACCCTGGCGAGCACCGGCACGCCGGCGTTCTTCGTCCACCCGGGCGAGGCGAGCCACGGCGACCTGGGCATGATCACCGCCGACGACGCCGTCGTCGCCCTGTCCAACTCCGGCGAGACCGACGAGATCAACGCCATCGTGCCGCTGATCCGCCGGCTCGGCGTGCCGCTGGTCGCCCTCACCGGCAACCCCGGCTCGACCCTGGCCCGCGAGGCGAGCGTCCACCTCGACATCGGCGTCGAGCAGGAGGCCTGCCCCCTCGGCCTGGCGCCGACGGCGAGCACCACGGCGGCGCTCGCCATGGGCGACGCCCTCGCCGTCGCCCTGCTCGACGCCCGCGGCTTCACCGCCGAGGACTTCGCCCGCTCCCACCCGGGCGGGCGGCTCGGCCGGCGGCTGCTGCTGCACATCGAGGACGTCATGCAGACCGGCGAGCGCGTCCCCCGGGTCGGGCCGCAGACGCCGCTGCGCGACGCCCTGCTGGAGATCAGCCGCAAGGGGCTGGGCATGACGGCGGTGGTCGACGAGCAGGAGCAGGTCCTCGGCATCTTCACCGACGGCGACCTGCGCCGCGCCCTCGACCGCGGCACCGACATCCACGCCACGCGCATCGAGGCCGTCATGACCGCCGCCCCGCAGACCGCCGCGGCGCAGCTGCTCGCCGCCGAGGCCGCCGAGCGCATGGAGCGCTTCCGGATCAACGCCCTGCTCGTCGTCGACGACGCCGGCCGGCTCGTCGGGGCGCTGAACATGCACGACCTGCTCCGGGCGGGCGTGGTATGAGCGGCGCCGACGCCCCCCTCCCCCCCTACTGCGCCCGGCCCGGGGCGGCGGTGCTCGAGCGCGCCGCCGCCGTGCGCGCGGCGCTGTTCGACATCGACGGGGTGCTCACCGACGGCACCGTCTACGTCAGCGCCGGCGGCGAGGGCCTGCAGGCCTTCCACATCCACGACGGCAAGGGGATGCGGATGCTCCTGGAGGCCGGCCTCGAGGTCGCCTGGATCACCGCCCGCGGCGGCGGCGCCGTCCAGGCCCGCGCCGAGGAGCTCGGCGTCCGCCACCTCATCCAGGGCCGCACGGACAAGGCCCGCGCCCTCGCCGAGCTCAGCGAGCGGCTCGGGGTGGCGCCGCAGGCCTGCGCCTACACCGGCGACGACCTCATCGACCTCGAGGCGATCCGCCGCGCCGGGCTGGGCGTCGCCGTCGCCGACGCCCACCCCGGGGTGATCGCCGGCGCCGACTGGGTCACCGAGCGCCCCGGCGGGCGCGGCGCCGCCCGCGAGGTCAGCGAGCTGCTCCTCCTCGCCCAGGACCGGCTCCCCCCCGCCGGCGGCGGCTGAGGCGGCACCGTGCGCCGGGGCGTACTCTTCCCCCTCGCCGTCGCCGCCGTCAGCGCCGCGCTCGCCCTCCTCCTGAGCCGCGAGCAGCCCCCCTCCTCCTCCGCGCCCTCGTCCCTCGCCGGCCCCGAGGGGCCGGCCTTCTTCCTGGAGGACTTCGAGATGATCCACTACGATGCCCACGGCCGGCGCGAGGCGCTGCTGCGCGGCGAGGCCGGCGAGCACTACCGCGGGCGCGGGGCGCTGGAGATCGAGCGGCCGCGGCTGACGGTCCGCTCCGAGGAGGAGGGGACCTGGCACGCCGCCGCCCCCCGGGGGATCGCCGAGCGGGCCGAGTCCACCGTCCACTTCCCCGGCGAAGTGGAGCTGCGCCGCCCCGCCCAGCGGGGGCGGCCGCCGCTGAGCGTGGTCACGCGCGATCTGACCGTCGACACCGCCGCCCACGAGGCGCGCACGGCGGCCGAGGTCGTCGCCCGCGAGCCCGCCGGGCGGCTGCGCGGCGTCGGCATGACCCTCGACTACCGCCGCGACCGGCTCGAGCTCCACCACCAGGCCCGAGGCACCTATGAGGTACGGTGAGCCCCCGCGAAGAGGCAGGCGGCTAGCCGCCGCGGCGCTGCTCGCGGCCGCGCTGGCCCCCGCCGGCGCCCAGCAGGGGCCGGCCCCCGTCGAGCTCGAGGCCGACCGCGTCGAGGTCGACGCCGCCGCCGGGGTCAGCGTCTACCGGGGCGACGCCGTGCTCACCCGCGGCACGCTGCGCATCACCGGCGAGCGCATGGAGGTCCACACCGACGAGCAGGGGGCGCTGCAGCGGGCGATCGTCGACGGCACCCCGGCCACCTACCGCGACCGGCCCGAGGGGCAGCCCCGGCCCGTCCACGCCGAGGCCCGCCACCTCGAGTACCACGCCTCGGGCCCCGAGCGCGCCCACTTACAGGGCGAGGCGCGGCTCTGGCAGGGTGGCGACGTCGTCAGCGCCGAGGTCATCGACGTCGACCTCGAGGCGCAGACCGTCGACGCCCGCGGCGGCGAGGGGGAGCGCGCCCGCGCCACCCTCCGCCCGGGCCGCCGGGAGGAGGAGCGCTAGCCGTGGCGACGCTGCGCGCCGAGGGACTCACCAAGCGCTACCGGGGCCGCGCCGTGGTCGACGGCGCCGGGCTCGAGCTCACCGACGGCGAGATCGTCGGCCTGCTCGGCCCCAACGGCGCCGGCAAGACCACCTGCTTCTACATGGTCGTCGGCCTGGTGCGCGCCGACGCCGGCGCCATCACCCTCGACGGCGCCGACCTGACGGCGCTGCCCATCCACGCCCGGGCGCGGCGCGGCATCGGCTACCTGCCCCAGGAGCCGTCGGTCTTCCGCAAGCTCAGCGTCGCCGACAACGTCCGCGCCATCCTCGAGATCCGGCGCGACCTCGACCGGGCCGGGCGCGCCCGGGAGCTGGAGCGGCTGCTCGAGGAGCTCGGCGTCACCCACGTCCGCGACACCCCCGGCATCGCCCTGTCCGGCGGCGAGCGCCGGCGCGTGGAGATCGCCCGCGCCCTGGCGGCGGCCCCGCGCTTCATCCTCCTCGACGAGCCCTTCGCCGGCGTCGACCCGATCTCCGTCGGCGAGATCCAGCGCATCGTCCGCCACCTCGCCGAGCGGGGCATCGGTGTCCTGATTACCGACCATAATGTCCGTGAGACCCTGGGCATCGTCGAGCGCGCCTACATCCTCAGCGATGGCCGGGTCCTTACGGCCGGCGACGCCGAGACCGTCCTCGCGGACCCTCAGGTGCGCGCCGTCTACCTGGGCGAAGACTTCCGGCTATGAGCCGACGGGAGGACCAGCTAGCGGTCTGCTATGCGGCCGAGCCTCGAGGGCGCCGGCCCCGCCAGGGAGATTCAGCAGCAACGATGCGGTTACGATCATGAGGCAGACGCTCCAGCTGCGCCTCGGCCAACAGCTGACCATGACCCCGCAGCTGCAGCAGGCGATCCGGCTGCTGCAGCTCTCGAGCCTCGAGCTGCGCGCCGAGATCCAGCAGGCGCTGGAGTCGAACATGATGCTCGAGCTCGACGAGGAGGGCGAGCACGCCGGCGACGAGGAGAGCGCCGCCGCCGAGGAGGACGCCACCCCGGCGGAGGAGGCCATCCCCGACGAGCTGGCCCTCGACACCAGCTGGGATGAGATCTACGACGGCGCCACGGCGCTCAGCGCCCCTGGCCGCGAGGACGGCGACCCCCTCGATAACCGCGCCCACGGCGCCGGCGGGCTGCGCGAGCACCTGCTCGAGCAGATCGAGCTCGAGCGCTTCAGCGAGCGCGACCGCGCCCTCGCCGAGGTGGTCGTCGACGCCCTCGGCGAGGACGGCTACCTGGCCGTCGACGTCGCCGAGCTCTGCGAGGCCCTGCCCGCCGACTGGGCGGTGGAGCCGGCGGAGCTCGAGGCGGTGCGCCAGCGCATCCGCCACCTCGACCCCGCCGGCGTCGGCGCCCGCAACCTCCAGGAGGCGCTGCTCCCCCAGCTGCGCCAGCTCCCCGCCGGCACGCCCTGGCGCGACGCGGCCCTGACGGCGGTCAGCGAGCACCTCGACACCCTCGCCGAGCGCTCCCCCGAGGCCCTCGCCGCGGCGCTCGGCATCGACGCCGAGGCGGGCGCGGAGGTCCTCGCCCTGATCCGCACCCTCGACCCCCGCCCGGGCCTGCAGGTCGCCAGCGCCGCGGCCGACTACATCGTCCCCGACGTCACCGTCTCCCGCCGCGACGGGCGCTGGCGGGTCGAGCTCAACAGCGAGACCGCACCGCGGTTGCGGATTAACGCCTATTACGCCAGCCTAATCCGGCAGATGGAGCGCGGCTCGGACAGCAGCTGCCTGCGCAGCCACCTCCAGGAGGCGCGGTGGCTGATCAAGAGCCTGCGCAGCCGCAACGAGACGCTGCTGCGCGTGGCCAGCGCCATCGTCGAGCGCCAGCAGGGGTTCTTCGAGCACGGCGAGGAGGCGATGCAGCCGCTGGTGCTGCGCGAGATCGCCGAGGCGGTGGAGATGCACGAGTCGACGGTCTCCCGGATCACGACGAACAAGTACATGGACACGCCCCGTGGTACGCTCGAGTTCAAGTACTTCTTCTCCAGCCACGTGCAGACCCGCGACGGCGGCGAGGCCTCGGCGACGGCGATCCGGGCCCGCATCCGCCGGCTGATCGCCGAGGAGGACCGCTGCAAGCCGCTCAGTGACAGCGCCATCGCGCGCATCCTCCAGGAGGAGGGCATCCAGGTGGCTCGCCGGACCGTGGCCAAGTACCGCGAGTCGCTATCCATCGCACCATCCGCGGAGCGCAAGACGCCGAGGCGGGCCACGCGCTGAGGCCCGCGGACCGCTCAGGAAGGGTTGAGCCATGCAGATCGAGCTCAGTGGGCACCACGTCGAGGTCACCGAGGCGCTGCGCAGCTACGTCCACGACAAGCTGCGCCGGCTCGAGCACCACTTCGACCCCATCATCGACGCCGAGGTCGTCCTCGAGGTCGAGAAGCTCCAGCACAAGGCGGAAGCCACGGTACGGCTCGGGGGTGGCGGCTCCCGGGTCTTTGCCGATGCAGTAGCAGAGGACATGTACGCCGCCATCGACGCCCTGGTCGACAAGCTCGACCGCCAGGTCCTCAAGCACAAGGAGAAGGCCGTCGATCAGCGGCGCCACGGTGCGTCCTTGAAGACGAGCCCCTAGGCGGGGCTCGCCGGGAACGCGGATCTACGGCCAGCCGATCGGACACCCCATGGACATCGAGCGACTCATCACCCCGGAACGCATCCGCTGCGTCAGCGATGTCGAGACCAAAGAGCAGGTGCTCGACCGTATCGGGGCCCTCATCGGCGGCGCCGATGGGGGCCTGACCCAAGCCGAGATCAGCCGCCGCCTCGCCGCCCGCGAGCGCCTCGGGAGCACCGGGCTCGGCCACGGAGTCGCCCTGCCGCACGCCCGGCTGGAGGGGACCGAGCGGGCCATCGGCGCGCTGCTGCGCCTCGACCGGGGCATCGACTTCGACGCCTTCGACCGGGAGCCGGTGGACCTGCTCTTCGCCCTCGTGGTGCCGGAGCACTTCACCGACGAGCACCTGCAGATCCTCGCCGCCCTGGCGGAGATGTTCAGCGACGCCGCCCTCTGCGAGCGCCTCCGCGCCGCCGGGGACGACGCCGAGCTGCTCAGCGCCCTGCGGGAATGGCAGTCCCACGCCGACGACGCCTCGTGAGCGGCCCCGCAGCGGGAGGAGCCCCAGGGCGGCGGCCGCCGGCCGCCGGCAGCAGCCCCGCGGCGGCCGGGGCGAGGAGGTAGTATGGACCGGGTAAGGCTCATCGTCGTCAGCGGCCTCTCCGGCTCCGGCAAGAGCGTCGCCCTCCACACCCTCGAAGACGCCGGCTACCACTGCATCGACAACCTGCCGGTGAGCCTGATCACCGACTTCGCCCGCTACGCCGTGGAGATCGGCGCCCCGGCGGGCGAGCGCTTCGCCATCGGCATCGACGCGCGCACCCCCTCGCGGGACCTGCAGCGGCTGCCGCAGGCCCTCGCCGGGCTCGCCGACAGCGGCATCGACGCCGAGCTCGTCTTCCTCTACGCCGACGACGCCATCCTGGTGCGCCGCTACAACGAGACGCGCCGGCGCCACCCCCTCGGCGGGGAGGGCCGCACCCTCGCCGACGCCCTGCAGCGCGAGCGCCGCCTCCTCGAGCCGCTGCGCGAGGCCGCCGCCTGGTGCATCGACACCTCGCGGCTGAGCATCCACGACCTGCGCGGGCTCATCCACGAGCGCCTCGGCGGCGACCGGCCGAGCCTGTCGGTGCTCGTCCAGTCCTTCGGCTTCAAGCACGGCGTCCCCGGCGACGCCGACTACGTCTTCGACGCCCGCTGCCTGCCCAACCCCCACTGGGAGGCGCAGCTGCGCGCCCTGACCGGCGCCGACCCCGAGGTCCGGGCCTTCCTCGAGGGCCAGCCGGAGACGGCCACGCTCTACGAGCAGATCCACGCGCTGATCACCCACTGGCTGCCCACCTACCGCCGGGCGGGGCGCATCTACCTGACCGTCGCCATCGGCTGCACCGGCGGCCAGCACCGCTCGGTCTACCTCGCCGAGCGCCTCGCCGAGGACCTCGCCGCGCACTGCAGCCACGTCGCCCTGCGCCACCGCGAGCTGCCATGAGGGTCGGGCTGCTGATCATCACCCACCGCCGGATCGGCAGCGAGACCCTCGCCGCCGCCGAGCGCGCCCTCGGCATCTGCCCCCTGCAGACGCGCTGCCTGGAGGTGTTCAACGAGGACGACCGGGACGAGCTGATCGCCCGCGCGCGCCGGCTGCTCGAGGAGCTCGACAGCGGCGCCGGCGTCCTCATCCTCACCGACGCCTACGGCGCGACGCCGTCGAACATCGCCGTCGAGGCGGCCGCCGGCCGCACGAGCCGGGTCGTCTCCGGGATCAACCTCCCCATGCTGCTATGCGTCTTCAACTATCCTAGCCGGTGGCTCGCGGCCCTCGCGGAGTCCGCCGCCAGGGGGGGCCGCGCCGGCGTCGTCCACATCGGGCAGGAGGAGCCGAAGCCATGACGCGCCGCGACGCCGTGATCACCAACCGCCTCGGCCTCCACGCCCGGGCCGCGGCCCGCTTCGTGGCCGTCGCCAGCACCTACGAGGGTGAGATCGCCGTCTCCCAGGCCGAGAAGCGCGTCAGCGGCAAGAGCATCATGGGGCTGATGATGCTCGCCGCCGGGCAGCACACGACGCTGACCATCGAGGCGGAGGGCCCGGACGCCGAGGCGGCCGTCGAGGCCCTGGCCACCCTCGTCGAGAACGGCTTCGACGAGGAGAGCGACTCAGCGTAGCCCGGCGCGCGAGGGCCGGCCCCCGCGGGGCGCGGCAGGCCACGACCCACCACGAGACCGGAGCGGAAAGGAAGAAAGGGGACACGATGAGGCTGAAAGAGCTGGTAGCGAGCTGGGAAGAGAACGCCACGGAGCGGCGCACCCCCTTCGAGCACTGCGTGCGGCTGCCCCTGCACGACGCCGCCAAGCTCGCGGCGCTCGCCGAGATGTACCCGGGCCGCTCGGAGGAGGACCTGCTCACCGACATCCTCTCCACCGCCCTCGACGAGATCGAGGCGAGCTTCCCCTACGTCCAGGGCCAGCGGGTCATCGCCGAGGACGAGCAGGGCGACCCGATCTACGAGGACAGCGGGCTGACGCCGCGGTTCAAGGCGCTGGCCCGCAAGCACCTCGCCGAGCTGCGTCGCCAGCTCGACGAGGGCGGGGACGGCGAGGCCAGCGCCTAGGGCCGGGCGCGGCGGCTCACTGGCCGGCCACCGTCATCTCGTCGACGAGGATCGAGCCGGTGCGGATGTTCCCGCGCCGGTCGACATCGCTGCCCACCGCCTGGATGCCGCCGAGGATGCCGCGCAGGCTGCCGGCGATGGTGACCTCCTCGACGGGCCGCTGGATGGCGCCGCCCTCGACCCAGAACCCGGCCGCCCCGCGGGAGTAGTCGCCGGTGACGAGGTTGACCCCCTGGCCCATGAGCTCGGTGACCACCAGCCCCCGCCCCATGCGCCGCAGCAGGCCCTCGAGGTCCGCCTCGCCGGCGCTGAGCTCCAGGTTGTGGACGCCACCGGCGTTGCCGGTAGTCTCCAGGCCGAGGCGCCGCGCCGAGTAGGCGTCGAGCACGTAGCGCTGCAGCACGCCGTCGGCGATCAGCGGCGAGTCCGCGGTCGCCACGCCCTCGCCGTCGAAGCCCGCGCTGCCCAGCCCCCGAGGGATGTGGGGGCGCTCCTCGAGGCGCAGCCACGCCGGCATGAGCCGCTCGCCGAGGCTGTCGACGAGGAAGGAGGCCCGGCGGTAGAGCGCCCCGCCGCGCACGGCGGCCACCAGGTGGCCGATCAGGCCGCGGGCCACCGGCGCGCGGAAGAGCACCGGGACCCGCTCGGTGGCCACGCTCTCGGCGCCGAGGCGGGCGACGGCGTGCTCGGCGGCCCGCTGCCCGACGCGGCGGGCGTCCTCGAGCTCCTCCGGGCTGCGCGCGACGGTGTACCAGAAGTCGCGCTGCATCCCCTCCCCCTCGCCGGCGACGGCGACGCAGTTGATGCCGTGGCGCGACTCCGGCACCGAGGCCAGGAAGCCGTGGGTATTGCCGTAGGTCGACAGGCCGCTGTGGACGCTGACCCCGGCGCCCTCGGTGTTGCGGATCCGCCGGTCCGCCGCGGTCGCCGCCGCCTCGCACTCCCGGGCCAGGGCGACGGCGTCCTCGGCGCTCAGCGGCCACGGGTGGTAGAGGTCGAGCTCCGGCACCTCGGCGGCCATGCGCTCGGCCGGCGCCAGGCCGTTGGCCGGGTCCTCGGAGGTGTGGCGGGCGAAGGCGCAGGCCGCCTCCACCGCCTCGGCCACCGCGGCCTCGGAGAGGTCGCCGCTCGAGGCGCTGCCCTTGCGCCCGCCGAGGTAGACGGTCACCCCCAGGCTGCGGTTGCGGTGGTGCTCCAGGGTATCGACCTCCCCCTTGCGGACGTTCACCGACAGGCCGGTGTCCGCGGAGACCCCCGCCTCGGCGGTGTCCGCCCCGGCCTGCCGGGCGCGGTCGAGGGCGAGGCCGACGAGGCGCTCGAGCTCGGCCGCCTCGGGCAGGTCGTTGTGGGATTGCGCTTCAGTGCTTTGGGCCATCTTGCGATCTCGCGCTTGGCGTTATCAGGGCGACGGCGGGCGGGCTACGCCTGCGTCCCGCCGACCGTCATGGCGTCGACCCGCAGCGTGGGCTGCCCGACGCCGACCGGCACGCTCTGCCCCTCCTTGCCGCAGACGCCGATGCCGCCGTCGAGCTGCAGGTCGTGGCCGACCATGCTCACCCGGGTCAGCACGTCGGGGCCGTTGCCGATGAGGGTGGCCCCCTTGACGGGGTGCTGGATGCGGCCGTTCTCGATCCAGTACGCCTCGCTCGCCGAGAAGACGAACTTCCCGGAGGTGATGTCCACCTGGCCGCCGCCGAAGTTGACGGCGTAGAGGCCCCGGTCCACCGAGGCGATGATCTCCTGGGGGTCGTGGGGGCCGGCGTGCATGTAGGTGTTCGTCATCCGCGGCATGGGCAGGTGGGCGTACGACTCCCGGCGGGCGTTGCCGGTGCGCGCCGCGCCCATCAGCCCGGCGTTGAGCCGGTCCTGCATGTAGCCGGTGAGCACCCCCTCCTCGATCAGGGTGTTGCACTGGCTCGGGTGCCCCTCGTCGTCGATGCTCAGCGAGCCGCGGCGCCCGGCGATGGTGCCGTCGTCGACCACCGTGCACAGGGGCGAGGCGACCCGCTCGCCGATGCGCCCGGCGAAGGCCGAGGTGCCCTTGCGGTTGAAGTCGCCCTCGAGGCCGTGGCCCACCGCCTCGTGGAGCAGGACCCCCGGCCAGCCCGGGCCGAGGACCACCGGCATCGTCCCCGCCGGCGCCTCCTCGGCCTCGAGGTTGACCAGCGCCTGGCGGGCCGCCTCGCGGGCGTAGGCCTCGGCGCGCCCCGGCTCGGCGAGCACGGCGTAGGTCGAGCGCCCGCCCCCGCCGGAGCTGCCGCTCTCGCGCCGCTCCCCGGCGGCGGCGAGCACCGAGACGTTGAGCCGGACCAGCGGCCGGATGTCGGCGGCCCACCCGCCCTCGGAGTCGGCCACCAGGACGGTCTCGTGGCTGCCGGCGAGGCTGGCCACGACGTGGACGATCCGCGGGTCGACGGCGCGGGCGGCGGCCTCGGCCCGGTGCAGCAGGGCGACCTTCTCCTCCGGGGCCAGGCTCGCCAGCGGGTCCTCGCTGGTGTAGAGGTCGCGCCCGCGGGCGCTGCGGAAGGCGCCGAGCTGCCGCGAGCGCCCCTGGCGGGCGACGGCGCCGGCCGCCGAGGAGGCCTCCAGGAGCGCCGGCAGGCCGATCTCGTCGCAGTAGGCGAAGCCGGTCTTCTCGCCGCTGATCGCCCGCACCCCGACGCCGCGGTCGACGCTCCGGCTGCCCTCGCGGACGATGCCGTCCTCGAGCACCCAGGCCTCCTGGCGTCCCGCCTGGAAGTAGAGGTCGGCGAAGTCGATGCCGGGCTGCAGGAGGCGGCCGAAGACGCGGTCGATGCCCCCCTCGTCCAGGGCCGCCGGGGCGAGGAGCTGCTCCTGCGCCCGGGCGAGGGGATCGGGGCTCAGCGTCTGGGTCTGGGAGTCGTTCATAAGCGCAAATCCTACAATATCCGGTGTTCCAGGGCCGGGAAGCGCGCCCGCAGGCTGCGGAGGCGGTCCCGGTCCACCTCCGCCGTCACCACGCCGGGCCCGCCGGCGAGCCGCCCCAGCACCCCGCCCCACGGCTCGACGACCATGGTGTCGCCGTGGGTGCAGCGGCCGCTGGCGTGCTCGCCCCCCTGGTTGGGGGCCACCACGTAGCAGAGGTTCTCCACGGCGCGGGCGCGCAGGAGCACCTCCCAGTGCGCCTGCCCCGTGGCCGCGGTGAACGCCGAGGGGACCACGAGCAGCTCGGCCCCCTGCTCGACCAGCGCCCGGAAGAGCTCCGGGAAGCGCAGATCGTAGCAGACCGCCAGGCCGAGCCGGCCCAGGGGCGTGTCCACGACCACGGGGGTCCGCCCCGGCTCCAGGGTCCGCGACTCCCGGTACGCCTCGCCGCCCTCGAGCTCGACGTCGAAGAGGTGGATCTTGTCGTAGCAGGCGAGGCGCCGGCCGTCGGGGCCGTAGACCGCCTCGGCGGCGCGGACCCGCTCGCCGCCGCTGCCCTGCAGCGGGATCGTCCCGCCGACGAGCACCAGGCCGTGGCGCCGCGCCTGCTCCGCCAGGAAGGCCTGGATCGGCCCGCGCCCCTCGGGCTCGGCGATCGCCAGCTTGTCGCCCTCCCGGTAGCCCATGAGCGGGAAGTTCTCGGGCAGCGCCACCAGCTGCGCGCCGGCGGCGGCCGCCTCGGCGACCAGGCGCTCGGCCTCCGCCAGGTTCGCCCCCAGCTCGGGCCCGGAGACCATCTGCACGGCGGCCACCACCGGCCGCGACGCCCCTGCTGCCTCGCTCATCGCTTTCGACCCTCCCGTGGCGGCCGGCGCAGCCCGTCGAAGGGCAGCCGCTCGACCTGCGGGTCGAGCCACGGCCCCGTGACCCGGTACTCGATCCCCGCCGCCTCGTCGAAGCCCCGCCCGAAGAGGCGGCTGAACAGCCAGCCGGCGGCGGCCCCGCCGGCGGGGCCGCCGGCGCCGCCGCCGACGAGCGCCCCGATCAGCGG
>NZ_NRSH01000048.1 GCF_016584055.1 Halorhodospira neutriphila | reverse complement strand
CCCCGAGCCGGGCGCCGCGCCGGATCGCTCCGCCGCGCGGGCCGAGGCGCCGGCCCGGGCGCCGTCTTCCCGGGACTCCCCGGAGCCGGGGCAGCAGGCCCGCGATGCCCTAAAGGCCTACAAGGCGGAGCTGCGCGCCGCCATCGGGGCCCACAAGCGCTATCCGCTCATGGCCCGCCGGCTGCGGCGGCAGGGGCAGGTGGTCGTCGAGTTCGCCGTCCACGCCGACGGGCGGATCGCCGACGTGCGCATCGTCGAGGGGGCCGGGGCCGCCTCCCTCGAGCGCGCGGCGCGCGAGGCGGTGGAGGCGGTGGGGCGCTTCCGGGCGCTGCCCGGGCCGGTCCAGGCCCCGCGCAAGCGCTTCCGCATCGCCATGCGCTTCGAGCTCTGAGCCGGGCCGCCTCGGGCCCTACCCGCCGCCGAGCAGCTCCGCCGCCTCGAGCACCCGCACGCCCCCGACGCGCAGCGTGGCGATGGCCGCGTCGGTGTCCCGGAAGCGCATGATCAGCACCGCGCGCCCCGAGCGCCCGGCGGTGAAGGCGTAGATGTACTCGACGTTGTGGCCGCCGCCCTCGAGCACGGCGAGCACCTCGGCGAGGCCGCCGCGCTCGTCGTCGACCTCGAGGGCGACGACCTCGTCGACGCGCACGGCGCAGCCGGCCTCCTCGAGGACCGCCTGGGCCCGCTGCCAGTCGGCGACGATCAGCCGCAGGATGCCGAACTGCTCGGCGTCGGCCAGCGAGAGGGTGCGGATGTTGATGCCCGCGTCCGCGAGGATCCGGCAAGGGTGCCGGAGGTGGGCGGGCTGGTTCTCCAGGAACAGCGACAGCTGCTTGAGCCTCATGGTGACCCCCTAGCGAGCGGGACGGCTAGACGTCGCGCTGATCGACGACACGCTGGGCCTTGCCCTCACTGCGCGGCAGCGTCCGCGGCTCGACGAGCCGCACCCCGATGCGCACCCCGATGACGTGGGCCAGCGACTCGGCCAGGCGCTGCTGCAGCCCCGCCATGCCGCCGACGGTGTCGCTGAGCACCTCGGGGGTGACCTCCACGGCCACCTCCATGCGGTCGAGCCCGTGCTCGCGGGTGAGCGTGATCTGGTAGTGGGGCAGGGTGCCCTCGACGGCGAGCAGCGCGGCCTCCACCTGGGAGGGGAAGACGTTGATGCCGCGGATGATGAACATGTCGTCGCTGCGCCGGCCGATGCGCTCGATGCGCCGGACGGTCCGCCCGCAGGGGCAGGGCTCGGGGATGATCGAGGTGATATCCCGCGTGCGGTAGCGGATCATCGGCATCGCCTGCTTGGTCAGCGTGGTGAGCACCAGCTCCCCCTCCTGGCCGTCGGGCAGGGGCTCGCCGGTCTCCGGGTCGATGATCTCGGGGTAGAAGTGGTCCTCGAAGAGGTGCAGCCCGTGCTGCGCGCTGCACTCGCTGCCCACGCCGGGGCCGATGATCTCCGAGAGGCCGTAGATGTCGTAGGCGCGGATGCCGCTGAGCTGCTCGATGCGCTGGCGCATGGCCTCCGTCCACGGCTCGGCGCCGAAGACGCCGACGCGCAGGGGCAGCTCGGACCAGTCGATGCCGTGCTCGCCGGCGCGCTCGAGCAGGTGGAGGAAGTAGCTCGGGGTGGCGCACAGGGCGGTGACCCCGAAGTCCTTCATCACCATCATCTGCCGCTCGGTGTTCCCCCCCGAGGTGGGGATGACCGTGGCGCCGAGGCGCTCGGCGCCGTAGTGGGCGCCGAGCCCGCCGGTGAAGAGCCCGTAGCCGAAGGCGTTCTGGACGGTATCGCCGGCGTGCAGCCCGCAGGCGGCGAGGGTGCGGGTCATCACCTCCGACCAGATCGCCAGGTCCGACTCGGTGTAGGCGACGACGATGGGCTTGCCGGTGGTCCCGCTGGAGGCGTGCAGCCGCACCACGTCCGCCTTGGGGCTGGCGAAGAGGCCGAAGGGGTAGGTATCGCGCAGGTCCGTCTTGACGGTGAACGGCAGGGCCCGCAGGTCCGCGAGGCTGCGGATGTCGGCCGGGGTGACGCCGCGCTGCTGGCAGCGCTCGCGGAAGAGGCTGACCCGCTCGTAGGCCCGCGCCACGGTCGCCTGCAGCCGCTCGAGCTGCAGGGTGCGCAGCTGCGCCTCGGGGAGGAAGTCCGGGGCGCTCGAAAGCTGGAAGGGTTGCCGGGCGCCGGCCGGCGCCGCTTGCTCGACCATCGTGCTCCCCCTTACTGCGCGCGCCCGCCCCGGCCGCCGCCGGTGAGGCTCGCGAAAATGGTCTCCAGTCCCCGCGCCTGGCGGAAGACGCGCTCGTTCATGGCGTGGAGCCGCTCGGGCAGGGTAGCGCGGATCGCCGCCAGCCAGCACCCCTCGGGGAGCTCGAGGTGCGCGCTCAGGACCGCCAGCAGGGCCACGTTGACCATCTTGGCCGCCTGCGCCGCGCGCCGCGGGTCCTCCTCGTTGAACAGCTGCGGCACTGCCGCCGGGGTGATCAGCCGCCCGTGCGGGGCGAGGCGGTGGCGGTTGGGGGCGACCTGGGTCGACTCGCTGATGATCAGGTAGTCCGCCGCCCCGAGCGGCACCATGGGGCTGTGGACGCGGCCCCCGAAGCGCACGTCGCTGCTGACCGAGCCGCCGCGCTGGCTCATGCCGTGGATCTCGCTCTTCTTGACCTCGTGGCCGGCGCGGAAGGCGGCCTCGGCGAGGATGTCCGAGGCGGTGACGATGCCCTGGCCGCCGAGCCCGGCGATAACCACGCTGGTGACCGTGCCGCCGCTCATGAGCCCGAGGACTCCCCCTCGCCCTGGAAGGCGGCGAGCCGGCGGCTGGCCAGCGAGCAGGGGTGGCGGGCGACGATTACCGCCAGCTCCTCGCTGGCCAGGCAGTCGCGGACCAGCCGCTCGAGCTCCTCGGCCGACTCCGCCGGGTCGACGGTGTGGACGTTGGTGATGCCCATGGCGAGGGCGAGGGCCTCGTAGCGGAGCTTGCGCTCGGCCGGGCGGTGGTCGAGCCGCCGCCCGGTGCCCGGGTGCTCCTGCAGCCCGGTCATGGCGGTGGTGTCGTTGTCGAGGATGAGCAGCACGTGGCCCGTGTTCGGCGGGTTGTAGGCCATCTCCACGAGCCCGTTGATCCCGGTGTGGACGAAGGTGCTGTCGCCGATGACGCTGACCACGCGCCGGGCCTGCTCGGCGGGCAGGGCGTGGCGCAGGCCGAGGCCGACGCTGACGCTCGCGCCCATGCACACGCAGGTGTCCATGGCCTCGAACGGCGGCATGACGCCGAGGGTGTAGCAGCCGATGTCGCCGGAGACGATGCACTCGAGCCGCGAGAGGACCTGGAAGACCCGGCGGTGGGAGCAGTCCGCGCACAGCCGCGGCGGCTCGCCGGCGGCCTCGGGGGCCGGCTCGGGGCGCCCGTCGCGCTCGAGGATCCGCCGGACCCGGTCGGCGGTGAGCTCGCCGCAGCGGAAGGGCTCCGGCTTGCCCTCCACCTCGATGCCGGCGGCGCGCACGGCCCGGTAGAGGTAGGGGTCGCCCTCCTCGAGGACCACGCAGCGCTCGACCTGCTCGGCGAAGGCGCGGATCGGCCCCATGGGGGCGGGGTAGCTCATCCCGACCTCGAGCAGCCGCGCCTCGGGGGCGGCCTCGCGGGCGTGGGCGGCGGCCACGCCGCTGGCGACGATCCCCAGGGCCGTGCTCGTGCCCTCCTCGCGGAGCAGCGCCGCCGGGGCCTGGTCGCCGGCGAGGGCCTCGAGGCGCTCGCGCAGGCGCTCGTGGGCCGGCCGGGCGTAGGCCGGGATCATGACCCGGCCGGGGATGTCGCGCTCGTAGCGCGGCGCCGGGGCCTCCATGCGCGCCTCGCGGGGGCGCACCGGGCTCTTGGAGTGGCAGACCCGGGTCGTCATGCGCAGGATCACCGGCAGCTGGTAGCGCGCCGAGAGCTCGAGGGCCTGGAGGGTGTAGTCGTAGGCCTGCTGCGCGTCGCCGGGCTCGAGCAGCGGGGCGCCGGCGGCCTCGGCGTAGTGGCGGGTGTCCTGCTCGTTCTGGCTCGAGTGCATGCCGGGGTCGTCGGCGACGGCGATCACCAGCCCCTGCGCCACGCCGGTGTGGGTGGCGCTGAACAGCGGGTCCGCGGCGACGTTCAGCCCGACGTGCTTCATGGTCACCAGCGCCCGGGCGTTGGCGAAGGCGACGCCGAGCCCCACCTCGAGGGCGACCTTCTCGTTGGGGGCCCACTGCGCCCGGCCGCCGAGGGCGTCGAAGCGCTCGAGGATCTCCGTGGACGGGGTGCCGGGGTAGCCGGTGCCCAGCGAGACGGCGCCGTCGAGGGCCGCCTGGGCAACGGCCTCGTTGCCGGTGAGCAGTTGCGTGGCCATGGGTGCTCCGCGGTGTCGGGCTGGATCGAGCCGGCAAGAGCATAGAGAGAACCCCGCGCGCGATCAAGGCAGGGAGGGGGGAGGGCCCGCCGGCGAGCGTCCGCCCCGAGTGACCTGATATTTGACCTGATTATGACAGTGAGGGTACTTTGCTGTCGTTATTGTTCACTGCACAAATCAGACACGCTGATGAGGGGAGGGGACGGCGCTTGACCCCCGCAGTCTCACACATCGCCCTGGCGAGCGGCTTCATGGCCGGGCTCGGCGCCCTGCTGGCCGGCATCCTGGCGCTCGCCAACCGGCTGCTCCACGTCCCGGAGGATCCGCGCATCGAGCAGATCGAGGACCTCCTGCCGCGGGCCAACTGCGGGGCGTGCGGCTACGCCGGGTGCCGGCCCTTCGCCGAGGCGCTCATCGCCGGCGAGACCGAGCCGGCACGCTGCACGGTGAACTCGCCGGAGCTCAACCAGGAGATCGCCGAGCTGCTCGGCGTCAGCGTCGGCAGCCGCGAGCGCCTGGTCGCCCGCCTGGCCTGCGCCGGGGGCACCCACGTGGCGGCCACCCGGGCCCGCTACGAGGGGCTGAAGTCGTGCCGCGCCGCCGCCCTGGTCGCCGGCGGCGGCAAGGGCTGCGTCTGGGGGTGCCTGGGCCTGGGCGACTGCGAGGAGGCCTGTGAGTTCGACGCCATCCGTCTCAACCGCTACGGCCTCCCCGTGGTGGACACCGATCGCTGCACCGCCTGCGGCGACTGCGTCGAGATCTGCCCCAAGGGGCTGTTCAGCCTGCAGCCCGAGAGCCACCGCCTGTGGGTCAACTGCAGCAACAAGGACCCCCAGGACGAGGCGCAGGCCCACTGCGAGGTGGTCTGCACCGGCTGCGGGCGCTGCGTCATGGACGCCCCGGAGGGGCTGATCCGGATCGAGCAGAACCTCGCGGTCATCGACTACACCAAGAACGACCTGGCCTCTCCCGTAGCCATCGAGCGCTGCCCCACCGGCGCCATCGTCTGGATCGACGACGATGGCCAGCCGCGCAAGGGCTCGAGTGCTCGCAAGATCACCCGCAAGGAGCCACTGCCGCGCATGGAGCCGCTGCCCCGCGTCTGAGGGGGACAGCGACGCGCGCACCCGCTGGCCGGCCGCTGCCCCGGCCGGCGAGGCGGCCTAACGGCTGGGGACCGGGGTTGGGATGCCATCAAAAAACGAAGACGGCCCAAGGGGCTGGAGGAATGAGGGAGGCGATATGCTGTTCAAGCGCACGACGTCGCAGGAGCTGATCAAGTACCAAGGGCTCCGCGGGGCCATGGACGGCAACACCGCCGTGATCCAGTGCGAGCGCGAGGCCTCGGATGCGGCCGGCGCCTATCCCATTACGCCCTCGACCCAGATGGGCGAGATGTGGGCCGAGGAGGTCTCCAAGGGCCACGTCAATATCTCCGGGCGCGCGCTGGTGTTCATCGAGCCGGAGTCGGAGCACGCCGCGGCGGCGGTGACCGCCGGGCTCTCCATGACCGGGCTGCGCGCCATCAACTTCTCCTCGGCCCAGGGCGTGGCCTTCATGCACGAGTCGCTCTACGCGGCCGCCGGCAAGCGCCTGCCCTACATCCTCAACATCGGCTGCCGGGCCATCACCAAGGCGGCGCTCAACGTCCACGCCAGCCACGACGACTACCACTGCATCGACGATACGGGCTTCTTCCAGGTCTTCGCCAAGAGCGCCCAGGAGGCGGCGGACCTCAACATCATCGCCCACAAGGTCGCCGAGCTCGCCCTCAACCCCGGCGCCGTGGCCCAGGACGGCTTCCTGACCACGCACCTGATCGAGTCGCTGCGCATCCCGGAGCGTGAGCTCATCGAGGAGTTCCTCGGCCGCCCCGAGGACTGGATCGACTGCCCGACGCCGTCGCAGCGGATGATCTACGGCGACAAGCGCCGGCGCATCCCCGCCATCTGGGACGTCGACGCCCCCGTGCTCTCCGGGTCGGTGCAGAACCAGGACTCGTTCATGCAGCAGGTGGCGGCGCAGCGGCCGTACTTCTTCGACCACGTCGCCGAGATCACCGACGCGTGCATGGAGGAGTACTTCCAGCTCACCGGGCGGCGCTACCAGCGCGTCTCCGGCTACCGCACCGAGGACGCCGAGTACCTGATCCTCGGCCAGGGCAGCATGGTGGCCACCGCCGAGGCCGTGGCCGACCACCTGCGCGAGAGCCGCGGGCTGAGGGTCGGCGTGGTCAACCTGACGATGTTCCGCCCCTTCCCGGGCGGGGCGCTGGCCCGGTTCCTCCAGGGCCGCAAGGGCGTGGCCGTGCTCGAGCGCACCGACCAGCCCCTCGGCGAGGACCTGCCGATCATGCGCGAGACGCGCGCGGCGCTGAGCAAGGCCATCGAGAACGGCGCCGCCGGCAAGCCGGCGCCGTACCCCGACTACCCGGCCTTCGCCCACGGCGACGCCCCGCGGCTCTACTCCGGGGCCTACGGGCTCGGCTCCCGCGACCTGCAGCCCGAGGGGCTGATCGCGGCGGTGGAGAACATGCTCCCCGGCGGCGGCCAGCGCAACTTCTTCTACCTCTCGGTGGACTTCGTCCACGACAACCCGGCGACCCCGAAGCAGGAGCTCCACCAGCAGGCCCTGCAGGAGGCCTACCCGGGGATCGACAAGCTGGCGCTGCGCGGCTCCGAGAACCCGAGCCTGATGCCCGAGGGGACCATCGCCGTGCGGCTGCACTCCGTCGGCGGCTGGGGGGCCATGACCACGGGCAAGAACCTGGCCATGACCCTCTTCGACCTGCTCGACTACCACATCAAGGCCAACCCGAAGTACGGCTCCGAGAAGAAGGGCCAGCCCACCACCTACTACCTCGCCGCGGCGCCGGAGCCGATCCGGATGAGCAGCGAGCTCAAGCAGGTGGACGTGGTCCTGTCGCCGGACCCGAACGTCTTCGACCACTCCAACCCCCTCTCGGGGCTCGGCAAGGGCGGGATGTTCATCATCCAGTCCAACCTCGGCTCGGCCGAGGCGGTCTGGCAGGGCTTCCCGGCCTGGGCGCAGCGCTACATCGTCGACAACGAGATCCGCGCCTTCTTCGTCGACGCCTTCCGCATCGCCCGCGACGAGGCCTCGGACGCCGACCTGCAGTTCCGCATGCAGGGGATCGCCTTCCAGGGCGCCTTCTTCGCCGGCTCGCCGGTGATGGAGCGCCGCGGCCTGGATGAGGACTCGCTCTTCCGCGCCATCGAGGAGCAGCTGCGCGAGAAGTTCGGCGCCAAGGGCGACCGCGTCGTGCAGGACAACCTGCGGGTGGTCCGTCGTGGCTTCCAGGAGGTCCAGGAGATCACCGACAAGCCGCTGGAGGGCGCCGCCAACGTCCCCGCCCAGGCGCAGCGGCGCGTCCCCGAGATGCCGGTGATGCTCAAGCGCCTGCCGCAGTCCGAGGACCGCCGCGCCGACGTCCACCGCTTCTGGGAGCAGGTCGGCAGCGGCTACGCCGCCGGCTACGGCGACGACAGCCTCGCCGACCCCTTCATGGGCCAGTCGCTGATCCCCGCCTCCACGGGCATCTACCGCGACATGACCCAGGTGCGCTTCGAGTACCCGGCCTGGGACCCGACCAAGTGCACGGCCTGCGGCGAGTGCTACGCCGTCTGCCCGGACAGCGCCCTGCCGGGGCTGGTCAACACCATCGGTGAGGTCCTCGACACCGCCGTGCGGCGCATCGAGACCGGCGGGCGGCCGACGCGCCACCTGCGCCGGGCGGTGCGCGATCTCGAGAAGCGCCTGCGCAAGGCCCTCGTCGAGATCGGCGACGGCGCCGACGTGCGCGCCGAGCTCGAGCGCGCCATCGACGGCCTGCTCGCCGACACCGAGCTCGAGGGCCGCGACCAGGAGCGGCTGAGCGAGGAGCTCGGCTGGCTGCGCGACGAGCTCAGCGAGTTCCAGTTCGCCACCACGCGCCCCTACTTCAGCGCCAAGGAGAAGCAGTCGCCGGGCAGCGGCGGCCTCTTCTCGCTGACCGTCAACCCCTACACCTGTAAGGGCTGCATGGAGTGCGTGCGCATCTGCCCCGAGGGGGCCCTGGAGGTCGCCCCGCAGGCGCAGGAGGACGTCGAGCGGATGCGCCGCAACTGGTCGTTCTGGCTCGACCTGCCGAGCACCCGCTCGGAGTACATCCGCATCGACGACCTCGACGAGGGGATCGGTGCGCTGGAGACGCTGCTGCTCGACAAGCGCTCCTACAACTCCCTCGAGTCCGGCGACGGCGCCTGCCTCGGCTGCGGCGAGAAGACCGCGGTGCACCTGTTCACCGCCACGGTGACGGCGCTGATGCAGCCGCGGGTGCGCAAGCACGTCGAGAAGCTCGACAGCCTGATCGAGCAGCTCGAGCAGCACATCCGGCTCAAGCTCGCCGAGGGCGTGGACCTCTCCGACGCCAGCGCCGTCAACGAGGTCATCGACGAGCACGCCGACCGCGACCTGACCCTCTCGCGGCTGTCCGGCGCCCTCGACGAGGGCCGCGGCGGCCAGACCGTGGACCCGGAGTGGCTGCGCTGGGTCACCGGGGTGCTCGACAGCCTCAAGGACCTGCGCTGGCGCTACAAGGAGGGGCCGACCGGCCGCGGCCGCGCCGACATGGGCATGACCAACGCCACGGGCTGCACCTCGGTCTGGGGGAGCACCTTCCCCTACAACCCGTACCCCTTCCCCTGGACGAGCCACCTCTTCCAGGATAGCCCGTCCATCGCCATCGGCATCTTCGAGGGCCACATGGCGAAGATGGCCGAGGGCTTCAAGGCGGTGCGCATGGCCGAGCTCGAGCTCGGCGGCGAGTACGACCCGGCGACCCACGACGACTTCTTCGCGCAGTTCAACTGGGAGCAGTTCAGCGACGAGGAGTTCGCCCTCTGCCCGCCGGTGGTCAGCCTCGGCGGCGACGGCGCCATGTACGACATCGGCTTCCAGAACCTCTCGCGGGCGATGATGTCCGGGCTGCCGATCAAGGTCCTGGTCCTCGACACCCAGGTCTACTCCAACACCGGCGGCCAGGCCTGCACCTCCGGGTTCATCAGCCAGGTCTCCGACATGGCCCCCTACGGCAAGGCGTGGAAGGGCAAGGACGAGCTGCGCAAGGAGATCAGCCTCATCGGCATGGCCCACCGCACCAGCTACGTCGCCCAGGGCTCGATCTCCAACGTCACCCACCTGCTCGAGAGCTTCATCGAGGGGCTCAACGCCCGGCGGCCGGCGGTGTTCAACGTCTACGCCGTCTGCCCGCCGGAGCACGGCATCGGCGACGACGTCGCCTTCGAGCAGTCGCGCCTGGCGGTGGAGTCGCGGGCCTACCCGCTGTTCCGCTACAACCCGGACCGCGGCGTGACCTTCCGCGACTGCAGCGACCTGGAGGGCAACCCCTCCCTGGAGCAGGACTGGCACTCCTACACCCTGCAGTACGTCGACGAGGACGGCGAGCAGCAGGGCATGGAGCTGCCCCTGACCTTCGCCGACTTCGCCCTCACCGAGGGGCGCTTCCGCAAGCACTTCAAGAAGGTGCCGCCGGAGGCGTGGAGCGACGACATGATCCCGCTGACCGAGCTCCTCGAGCTGCCCGAGGCGGAGCGCGAGGACCTCTACCCCTACATCTGGGCGGTGGACGACCAGAACCGCCTGGTGCGGGTGCTGGTCTCCGAGGAGCTGGTGCGCTCGACCGAGGAGCGGCGCAGCTTCTGGCACCAGCTCAAGGGGCTGCTCGGCCTCGACCAGGAGCAGGTCGACCCCGAGGCGGTGGCCGCGCAGACGCGCCAGGAGATGGCGCAGCGGCTCAGCGCCACCCTGCTCAACCTCGCCAGCGGCGACGGGGCCGGGCAGCTGGCCGAGAGCCTCGAGGGGGCGGACGCCGGCCCGGCGGGGCAGGGCGCCGCCGGCGAGCCGGCGGGCGAGGCCGCCGGCCAGGGCGCCGGGCTCGACGCCGAGTACGACCCGGTCTGGGTGGAGAGCAACGAGTGCACCGCCTGCGATGAGTGCCTGAAGATCGCCCCGAGCGTCTTCGCCTACGACGAGAACAAGCAGGCCGTCGTGAAGGACCCGAAGGGGGCGAGCTACAAGGACATCGTCCGCGCCGCGGAGAAGTGCCCGGCCCTGGCGATCCACCCCGGGACGCCGTTCGACCCGAGCGAGCCGAACCTGGACAAGCTCCAGAAGCGGGCAGCGAAGTTCAACTGACCATGGAGCTGCTGTCACTGCTCAGAGGCCGGACCTTCCGCCGGGGGGTCGAGGCGCCGGAGTACAAGGAGCTGACCGCCGGGCAGCCCATCCGGCGGCTGCCCTTCGCCCCGCGGCTGGTGCTGCCGCTGGACCAGCACTTCGGCGACCCGGCGCGGGCGCTGGTGCGCAAGGGCCAGGAGGTGGTCCGCGGCGAGCCCGTCGCCGAGGCCCAGGGCCCGCGCTCGGTGCCGATCCACGCCCCGGTGACCGGCGTGGTGGAGGACGTCGAGCTGATGCCCACGGCCCGGGGCCCCAAGAGCCGGGCGGTCATCCTGCGCACCGCCCCCGGCGACAGCCAGGCGGTGCGCTGGTCCCGGCCCTGCGACCCGGAGCGCCTCGGCACCGCCGAGCTCATCGAGGCCGTCCAGCGGACGGGGCTGGTCGGGCAGGGCGGGGCGGCGTTCCCCACCCACCTGAAGCTCTCGATCCCCGACGGCCACGCGGTGGACACGCTGGTGGTCAACGGCTGCGAGTGCGAGCCGTACCTGACCACCGACCACCGCATCATGCTCGAGCAGCCCGCCCTGGTGCTCGCCGGCGTCCGGCTGGCCATGCAGACGGTGGGCGCGGAGCGCACGCTGATCGGCGTCGAGGACAACAAGCCCGACGCCATCGCCGCCCTGCGCGGGCAGATCGGCGCCGACGAGCCCATCACCGTTCGCGCGGTCAAGAGCAAGTACCCGCAGGGCTCGGAGAAGATGCTCATCAAGACCCTGCTCGGCCGCGAGGTCCCCTCCGGCGGGCTGCCGTTCCACGTCGGCGTCGTGGTCAACAACGCCGGCACCCTGGCGCAGCTCGGGCACCTGCTGCCGCGCGGCGAGGGGCTCATCGAGCGGGTGGTCACCGTCTCCGGGCCCGGCGTCGATCGCCCGGGCAACTACCGGGTGCCCATCGGCACGCCGCTGCGCGCCATCCTCGAGGCGGTCGGCTACCGGGAGGACGACCCGAGCCGGATCATCCTCGGCGGCCCCATGATGGGCAACACCGTCGCCTCGCTGGATGTGCCCATCACCAAGGGGGTCTCCGGGCTGCTGGTCATGCCGCAGGCCGCCGAGGAGGTGGTCGCCTCGAGCCAGCCGTGCATCCGCTGCGGCCGCTGCCTGGAGGCCTGCCCCGTGGGGCTCAACCCGGCGGAGCTGGGCCGCCTGGCCGCCAACCGCCAATACCAGGCCATGGAGGAGCGCTTCAACCTCAACGACTGCTTCGAGTGCGGTTGCTGCAGCTACGTCTGCCCCTCCAATATCCCGCTGGTCCAGTACTTTCGAATCGCCAAGGCGCTGAACCGGGAGCGTAAGTCTTGACCCCCCCGCGTATCGAGATCAAGAGCTCGCCGCACATCAAGCGAGCGGGCAGCGTCGAGCAGATCATGCGCACCGTGGTGGTGGCGCTGCTGCCAGTGTGCGCCTTCTCGGTGTACCACTTCGGCCTCAGCGCGCTCGCCCTGATGGCGACGACCACCCTGGCCTGCGTGCTCACCGAGCAGCTGTTCAACCGCCTCTCGGGGCGGGGGAGCACGCTGGGCGACTACAGCACGGTCATCACCGGGCTGCTCCTGGCGCTGACGCTGCCGCCCGGCTTCCCCCTGTGGATGGCCGCCGTCACCGGCTTCGTCGGCGTCGCCCTGGGCAAGGCGCTGTTCGGCGGGCTCGGCTTCAACCCCTTCAACCCGGCGCTGATCGGGCGGGCCTTCGCCGCGGCGGCCTTCCCCCAGGCGATCTCGACGTGGACCGAGGCGGGGCACCCGGCGCGCTTCACCGAGCTGCTGCCGTCGACGCTGACGGCGCCGTTCACCACCCCGGCGCCGGTGGACGCCTACACGGCCGCCACCCCCCTGGGGCAGTGGAAGTTCCAGGGCGCCGAGCTCCAGGCCTGGGAGCTGTTCACCGGCATGACCCCGGGCTCGGCCGGCGAGACCTCGGCGCTGCTGATCCTGCTCTGCGGGCTGTTCATGGTCGCCCGCGGCGCCATGAACTGGCGCATCCCCGCGGCGATCCTCGCCAGCGCCTTCCTGACGGCGGCGGCCTTCTACGCCGCCGACCCGGGCCACTTCCCGACGCCGTGGGCGGTGCTCTTCTCCGGCGGGCTGATGCTCGGGGCGGTCTTCATGGCCAGCGACATGGTCGGCTCCCCCGTCACCCCCGCCGGGGTGTGGCTCTACGGCCTGCTGATCGGCTTTCTGGCGATCATCATCCGCTTCTTCGGCGGCCAGCCCGAGGGCGTGATGTACGCCATCCTCCTCGGCAATGCCGCCTCGCCGCTGATCGAGCAGATCACCCAGCCGCGGCCCTACGGCAAGCGCAAGGGGAGGGGGGCATGAGCGCACCGGCCTCACAGCAGCAGCAGCCACCGGCGCCGACCTCCAGCCTCCGGCTGATCGCCACCCTCGGGGTGATCGCCCTGATCTCGGGGCTGCTGGTGGTCAGCGTGGTGGAGCTGACGCGCCCGATCATCGCCGAGAACCAGCGCGCGGCGCTGCGCGCCGGCGTCCTGAAGGTCATCCCCGGCGCCGAGCAGCGCCGCGACTACGTCCTGACCGGCTCCGGGCTCGTCCCCAAGGCGCAGGCCGCGGCCTCGGGCCCCGTCGTCCACGCCGGCTACGACGCCGACGGCGACTTCCGCGGCGTGGCCATCGAGGCGGCGGGCCGGGGCTACGCCGGGACCATCCGCCTGCTCTACGGCTACGACCCGGCGCGCGAGGAGATCGTCGGCATGACCGTCCTCGAGAGCAAGGAGACGCCGGGGCTCGGCGACCGCATCGAGACCGACCCGCAGTTCAAGGCGAACTTCAAGGACCTGGAGGCGAGCCTCGGCCCCGAGGGCGAGGCGCTGGCCCACCCGATCCGCACCGTCGAGCCCGGCGAGAGCGACGAGCCCGGCGAGATCGACGGCATCACCGGGGCGACGATCTCCTCCAACGCCGTCGGCCGGATCCTCGACAATAGCGCCGGCTCGCTGCTGCCGCGGCTCGCCCCCCACTGGTCCGACCTGCAAGGGGAGCGCTGATGGCCACCAAGCGCGACGAGCAACCCATCACCCTGGATACCTTCCTCAGCGGCATCTGGCGGGAGAACCCCGTCTTCGTGATGCTGCTGGGCATGTGCCCGGTGCTGGCGGTGACCAACACCGTGGCCAACGCCCTGGCCATGGGGCTGGCGACCACCTTCGTGCTGCTGTGCTCGACGGCGCTGGTCTCGGTGCTGCGCCGGCTCATCCCCAAGGAGGTGCGGATCGCGGCGTACATCGTCATCATCGCCACCTTCGTCACGGTGGTCGACTACCTCATCCAGGCCATCAGCCTGGAGATCTACAACGCCCTCGGCGCCTTCATCCAGCTCATCGTGGTCAACTGCATGATCCTCGGCCGCGCCGAGGCCTTCGCCTCGCGCAACGGGGTGCTCCGGACCGTGGTCAACTCCCTGGGCATGGGGGCCGGCTTCACCCTGGCGCTGCTCTGCCTGGGCTCCGTCCGGGAGCTGCTCGGCGCCGGCACGCTGCTCGGCGTGCCCGTCTTCGGCGAGGGCTTCGAGCCGTGGGTGGTCATGCTCCTGCCGCCGGGCGGGTTCTTCGTGCTCGGCGGCTGGCTGCTGCTCTTCGCCTGGATCAAGGAGCGCCGCCAGGCGCACGCCGCCACCCAGGAGGTCGCCGCCGATGAGCGCTGAGTCGCTGCCGTACATCTTCCTCAACGCGGCCATCATCAACAACTTCGTGCTGGCCCTGTTCCTCGGCATCTGCCCGGTGCTCGGCGTCTCCGGGCGGATCGGCACGGCCTTCCCCATGGGGGTGGCCACCGCCTTCGTCATGCTCATCAGCTCGGTCGCCGCCTGGCTGATCAACGAGGTGCTGACCGCCTTCGACCTCGAGTTCCTCCGCCTGATCGCCTACATCGCCGTGATCGCCTCGGCGGTGCAGCTCGTGGAGATGAGCATCAAGCGCTTCAGCCCCGCCCTCTACCGGGCGCTGGGCATCTACCTGCCGCTGATCACCAGCAACTGCGCCATCCTCGGCGTGGCCCTGTTCCAGACCGACTACGAGTACGACCTGCTGCAGTCGCTGGCGTACAGCCTCGGGGCCGGCGCCGGCTTCATCCTGGCCATCGTCCTCATGGCGGGACTGCGCGAGAAGGTCGACCTGGCCGACGTCCCCTCGGTGGCGCGCGGGGCGGCCATGAGCCTGATGCTCGCTGGCATCCTCTCGCTGGCCTTCATGGGCTTCGCCGGCCTGGGGGGCTGACGCCGTGCTCCGCTACCTGGTGGCCGTGCTGCTGATCTTCGCCCTCTCCGCCGGCTGGGTGCTGGTCCAGCGGGCCGCCCGGCGCGTCCACGAGCGCTGCCCCGATCCGGCGGCCGGCGAGGGGAGCGGCGAGGGCGGCGGCTGCGGGCTGTGCAAGCTCGCCGGCGCCTGCCAGCAGCGGCGCGACGACACCGCGCCGTAGCGCTGCACCCGCGGGGCGCGGTGCCGTCCGGGCGCTGGGGCGGAGGGGGCCCTCACGCCCTTTCGAGCGTGCCGAGCATCGCAGCCCGAGCGGGGACGCCGAGCGGCGCCAGCCGCTCGGCGAGCGCGCGTTGTCCGAGCGAAGCGAGTTTAGCGCGCGGCCCCGCTCGGGTGAGAAGCGCAGGGGACCCGCAAGGG
>NZ_NRSH01000047.1 GCF_016584055.1 Halorhodospira neutriphila | reverse complement strand
TGATCCCCGGGCCGCCCCTCCCCCCGGCGGCGGGGCGGCCCGGGGATCAGGGCGTTGGTGCGCGCGGCGTACTCGGCGTAGCCGGGGCGGCCCTCGCGCAGCCGCGCCTCGAGCAGGGGCACGCCGGTCACCCGGGCGAGCAAGGCGGTGATCAGCAGCGGGCTGAAGGCCGTCCACCAGCCGCCGGCGGCCAGGGCGAACCCCCACAGCCCCCACCAGACGAGGATCTCGCCGAAGTAGTTAGGGTGGCGGCTGTAGCGCCACAGGCCGCGCTCCAGGACCCGCCCCCGGCTCGCCGGATCGGCCCGGAAGCGGGCCAGCTGCGCGTCCGCCACCGCCTCGTAGCACCAGCCCGCCGCGAAGAGCGCGGCCCCCAGCAGGGCCGGCGCCGAGAGCCACGCCTCGGCGCTGCCGCGGGCGATGGCGTAGAGCAGCGGCGCCGACAGCAGCCACAGGGCCACGGCCTGCAGCCCGAAGACGCTCACCAGGCTGCGCCGCGCCCAGCGCGGGCCGCCCTGCTCGCGCAGGGCGCGGTAGCGGGGATCCTCCCCGGCGCCCCAGCTGCGCCACGCCAGGTAGAGCGAGAGCCGCGCCCCCCAGAGCAGGACCAGGGCCAGCACCGGCCAGCCGTGGGCCGGGAGGCCGTAGGCGGCGTGGTAGACGGCCGTGACGACGATAAACCCCACGCCCCAGAAGCGATCCACGAGGCTGGCGTCGCGCAGGGGCAGGCTCGCCGCCCAGACCCCGCCCATCAGGGCCAGCACGGCCGCCAGCCCCAGCGCCGCGGCGGCGGCCAGGCTCATCCCCGGCCTCCCCAGGGCGGCGCCGGACGCTGGCCTGGCGGCGCGGCGCCCGCTAAGCTGGAGCCTCCACTCACGCCAGGAGCCCTCCCCTATGCGTATGGCCCTCATGATCACCGTGATGCTCGCGATCATCGCCACAGGGCTGTTCTTCCTGCGCGATGACCTGCGCCCCGCCAAGGAGGCCGATCTCGAGATCACGGCGCTCGGCGACGAGGCGCGCCGCAGCGGGATCGAGGAGCGCCTCTCCCACCTCGCCTTCGACTGCACCACCGACGAGACCGCCGACGCCCGCGGCGTCCAGAGCGGCGAGCGGGCCTGCTTCGCCCCGGTCACCCGGGTCGGCGCGCTCGAGGCCGACTACCTGGCCCTGTTCTACGACACGCAGCGCCGCCTCATGGCCGTCAACGTCATCCTCGATCCCGCGGCCCACGAGGCCAACCGGGCCCACCTGGAGGAGGCCCTCGGCGCCGCCGACCAGGAGCAGCGCCACCAGGGGCGGGCCTGGCTCGTCTGGCACCTCGAGGAGGGCCTGCTCATGACCCCGCGGCGCCCGCCCGAGGACGAGGCGCCGACGCTGATGTGGTTCCGCAACGCCGAGCTCATGGAGCGGCTCCTCCCGCAGCAGTAGCCCCTCCCCAGGGTAGCGGGGGACCGGCCCTGCCCTCACCCCGCCGCCCGGTGGCCCCGGAGGAGCACGGCCAGCGTCGTGGCGAAGACCGCCGCGATCACCGCCGTGCTCAGGAAGACGAGCCCCATCGTCGCCCACCGCACCGCCGGGACGTAGAGCTGGGTGTAGTGGAAGCTGGCGATGGTGAAGGCCGCCAGCGGGAAGGTGTAGGCCCACCAGGAGGGGTAGAAGGGCACCCGCACGAGCTTGGGGACGTGGAGCAGCAGGAGCAGGAAGGTGAACAGCCCCATGTAGTAGAACAGCCGCCCGACGATCCCCGGGTCGCCGCCGTCGTGGAGGGCCACCCAGGCGATGCAGGCCGCCGCCGGCGGGGCGAGGAGGATGACCAGCGTCGGCTGCAGGAACTCGGGCAGGTTCGGGCCGAAGATCAGCCGGTAGTAGCACAGCGTCATCAGGATCAGCCAGAAGAACAGCCCGATGGTGAAGAAGAACCAGGCCACCTCGAGGTAGCCGGCCTGGGCGGCGGGCACCGGGACGATGATGTTGCCCACGGCGGGGATGAACCACACCGGGTTGAGCGCCGTCCAGTCCAGCTGCCGGCGCAGCCAGCTGCTGACGATGCCGAGGACGAAGGCGAGCTGCAGGACGGCGCCGCTCCCCCAGAGCCACGTCGCCGCCGCCCCCGGCGCCAGGAGGGCGCCGAAGAGGAGCAGCGAGATGGAGATGGCCGGCAGGAAGTTGACCTGCACCGGGTGGGCGATCTCCTCGCGGACCGCCTCGGGGAAGCGCACGGCCTTGACCGCGTAGGCCACCGCCAGGAGGGCGAACATCGCCGCCGCGACGAGCCCGATGCCATCCCCGATGGCCGCCGGCCAACCCCAGCTGCGCGCGGCGGCGTCCCAGACGAGGGCGAGCCCCCCCAGCCCCATCCCCGAGGCGAACAGCGGCAGGGGCGGATTGGCGAGGCTCGGCCCGGCGGGCGGTTGTCGGCTCATGCACGGCTCCTTGTCGCACGGATCACGGATCCGGCCAATGTACCCACTCCCCCCGCCGCCGCGCCAGGGCGCCGCCTCGGCGCGGCGGCCGGGCACCGATCACGCCTCGTTATCGAGGCGTAAGCTGACGTGCATCAGGTCGGGGTCGTCGGCGCTCGGCTGGACCGCGAAGCCGAGGGCCTGGTTGATGCGCAGCATCGGCTCGTTCTCGCGCAGGACCTCGCCGTAGATCTCGCGGATCCCGCGCCGGCGGGCGTAGTCGATGATCCGGTGCATGAGCATGGGGCCGAGCCCCATGCCGGCGACGACGTCGTCGAGCATGATGTCGTACTCCGCCGCCTCGAGGTCCGGATCGGCGCTGATGCGCACCATGCCGAGCACCCGCGCCCGGCCGGGGACGCCGTGCTCGGTGATCACCAGGGCCATCTCGCGGTCGTAGTCGATCTGGGTCAGCCGCGCCGACATCTCCTGGGGCAGCGACTTCAGCGCCTGGAAGAAGCGCATGCGCACCTTCTCCGGCGGCGAGCGCTCGACCATGGCGTTGAGCTGCGGCCCGTCCTCGGGGCGGATCGGGCGCAGGTGCAGCCGCCGGCCGTCGGGCAGCGTCACGTCCTCGGCGAGCTCCTGGGGGTAGGGGCGGATCGGCAGGTAGTCGGCCGGATCGCCGCGGTGGGGGTGGATGTGGACCCCGGCGTCGAGGGCGAGGACCCCGTCGGCGCTCGCCCACAGGGGGTTGATATCGAGCGACTCCACCGAGCCGAAGTCGATGACCAGCTGCGAGAGCTTCATCAGGGTCAGCGCCACGGCGTCGAGATCGGGGCTGCGCAGGCCGCTGTCGGCGAGCATGGCGTAGATGCGGGTGCGCTGCATGATCTCGCGGGCCAGGTGCATGTTCAGCGGCGGCAGGCCGCAGGCCCAGTCGGCGATGGCCTCGGTCTCGGTGCCGCCGTGGCCGAAGTAGAGCACCGGGCCGAAGGGGCCGCCGGGGCGTACGCCGACGGTGAGCTCGAAGGCGCCCTCGCGCCGGCGCATGGGCTGGATGGCGAAGCCGTCGACGGTGACCGCCTCGCCGCGGACCTGGTGGAGGCGCTCGAGCATCGCCCGCGCCTCGGCGCGGACCGCCTCGGCGCCCTCCAGGTCCAGGGCGACGCCGCCGATCTGCGACTTGAGCGCCACCTCCGGGGACATCAGCTTCAGCGCCACCGGCTCGCCGAGGGCGGCGGCCACCTCCCCCGCCTCCTCGGGCCCGGCGGCGCGCCGGGTCTCGATGCAGGGGATGGCGTAGGCGCTGAGCAGCCGCTGGGTCTGGTACTCGTTGAGCTGGCTGCGCCCGGCGGTGAGCGCCGCCGAGAGGATCAGCCGCGCCTGCTCGTGGTCGGGGGCGAACGCCTCCGGCACCGACGGCGGGGTCTGGGTCAGCAGGGTCTGGCTGCGCCGGTACTGGAGCAGGCGGCTGAAGGCCCGGACCGCCGTCTCCGGGTGGTTGAAGGCGGGCACGGCGTCGGCGAGCCGCTCCAGCCCCGCCGCGCCGGCGGAGGGGTCCCAGACGGCGAGCAGCGGCTTGCGCAGCTTGCGGGCGTGCCGGCCGAGGACCTCGGCCACCTCGGCGCCGTCGTCGCAGGCGCCCGGCGACTTGATGGCGAGGATGCCGCTGACCTGGCGGTCGCGGCCGAGGACCTCCAGGGCCTGGTCGTACGCCTCGGCCCCGGCCTCACCGCCGAGATCGAGGGGGTTGTCGCTGGCCTCCGGATCGCGGGCCAGCCCGGCGAGGGCCTCGCTGCTCGCCGGCGAGAGCGCCTGCGGGGCGACGTCGTCGTAGCGGCGCAGGGCGTTGCTCGCCAGCAGCCCCATGCTGCGGCTGTTGCCGAGCACCGCCAGGGCCCCGTCGCGGCCGGGGACGCGGCTGCTGTCGAGGATCTCCACGGCGCTGAACAGCTCCTCGAGGTCGTCGACCCGGACCACGCCGGCGCGGCGGAAGGCCGCGGCGTAGACGAAGTCGTCGATCTCGTCGGCGCCGACGCGCGGCGGCTTGAGCACGATCACCGGCTTCATGCGCGCCAGCCGGCGCACCGCCGACATGAACTTGCGCGTGTGCCGGACCCGCTCGATGTAGACGATCACCGCCCGGGCGTGGTGCTCGGTGGCGAGGTAGTCGAAGCTGTCGCCCAGGTCGACGTCGGCGGCGCCGCCGATGTGGATGACGTGGGAGAGCCCGGAGTGGTTCTGCCGGCACCACTGCAGCGCCGCGGCGGCCATCGCCGAGGACTTGGTCACCAGCGCCGCCCGCCCCGGGTCCAGCGAGAGCGGCTGCGTCGCCGCGTGCAGGCCGATCCGGGGCACGCTCAGGCAGCTCGCCCCCGGGCCGATGACCCGCAGGAGGTAGGGCCGGGCGGCGTCGAGCACCGCCTGCTCCAGCGCCGCGCCCTCCTCCGCCGTGCAGCCGGCCGGCACCGAGCAGGTCAGCACCACCCCCCGCGTGCCGGCCTCGCCGAGCTCGCGGATCAGCGCCGGCGCCTCGGCCACCGGCCGGGTGATCACCGCCAGGTCCGGCACCATGGGCAGATCCCCGATCGCCGCGTAGACCGGCACCCCGGCGAGGGAGCGCACCCCCGCGGCGATCGGCATCACCGGGCCCTGGAACGGCTCGCTGAGCAGGTTGCGCAGGATCCGGGTATCGGCCGCCCCGCCGTCGCCGATGAGCGCCACGGACCCGGGTTTGAACAGGTACTCGAGGTTGCGTACCGTCATAAGTAGGGACTCCGGGGTGGATGTTGCAGCGCAACGGCCCCAGCATACCATCCAGGCCGCTCAAGGCCGCCACACCGAGCGCTCGCGGGGAAAGGGGGGAGAGGCGCGTGACCGAGGAGAGCGACGAGCAGATCGACGGGGCCCTGCGCCAGGCGCTGGCCGAGATCGCCCCCGAGGCCGACACGGCGGCCCTGGACCCGCAGCGCAGCTTCCACGCCCAGCTCGAGATCGACTCCATCGACTTCCTGCGGCTCATGGACGCCCTCGAGCGCGCCCTCGGCCTGCAGATCCCCGACGTCGAGTACCACCACCTCGCCACGCCGGGCAGCTGCCGGGCGTACCTGCACCGGCGCCCGGGGCGGCTGAGGTGCCGGGTCAGCCCCCCAGGCCCGCCGCCGCTACCACCTCGGCGAAGTGGGCGTCGAGGGCCGCCGTGACGGCGACCTCTGTCCCGTCCTCGGGGTGGGGGAAGCGCGCCTCCACCGCCGCGAGCAGCAGCCGCCAGCAGCCGAAGCGGCTGCGGAAGAGGCGGTTGTGGGCGCTGTCGCCGTGGGTGGTGTCGCCGACGATGGGGTGGCTGATCGCCTTGAGGTGGCGGCGCAGCTGGTGCTGGCGGCCGGTCAGCGGCCGCAGCTCGAGCCGTGTGTAGCGGGCCGTGGGGTAGCGGGAGACGGGGACCGGCAGCTCGGTCCACGCCAGGGGGGCGTAGTCGGTCACCGCCGGCTGCGGCGCCCCGCCCTCGCCTCGCCGGCCGGCGCCGAGGGGGTGGTCGATGCGGCCCGGCTCCTCGAGCCAGCCGCGGGCCACGGCCTCGTAGCGCTTGGCCACGCGGTGCTCGCGGAAGGCGGCGGCCAGGCGCGAGGCGGCCTCGGGGTCGCGGGCGAAGAGCAGCACCCCCGAGGTGGCGCGGTCGAGGCGGTGGACGGGGTAGACCCAGCCGCCGCCGAGCTGGTCGCGCACCCGCTGCAGGGCGACGTCCCGGTCGCGGTCGAGCTCGCTGCGGTGGACGAGCAGCCCCGAGGGCTTGTGCACCGCCACCACCCGCTCGTCGCAGTAGAGCACGGGCAGGGCCCCGTCGGCAGCCGGGGCGCTGCCCTCCTCGTCCGGCCCGGCCATCGCGGCTCAGGCGTCGCCGCCGACCGCCGCGCGGCGCTCGGCGGCGAAATCCATCATCCGCTGCAGGGAGCGCCGGGCGCCGGCGGCGGTCGCCGGGTCGACCTCGACCTCGGGGGCGCTGCGCTCGAGGGCCGCGGCGAGGCTGCGCAGGCCGTTCATGGCCATCCACGGGCAGTGGGCGCAGGAGCGGCAGGTGGCGCTGCGCCCGCCGGTGGGCGCCTCGAGGAGGGTCTTGCCCGGCGCCGCCTCGTGCATCTTGTGGAAGATGCCGGCGTCGGTGGCGACGATGAAGCTCGGCGCGTCGAGCTCGACGACGGCGCGCAGCAGCTGCGAGGTGGAGCCGACGACGTCGGCCTGCTCGATCACCGCCGCCGGCGACTCGGGGTGGACGAGGACCCGCGCCTCGGGGTGGCGGCGGCGCAGCTCGGCGAGCTCGGCGGCGCGGAACTCCTCGTGGACGATGCAGCTGCCGTCCCACAGGCGCATGTCGGCGCCGGTCTCGCGGCGGATGTACTCGCCGAGGTGCTTGTCCGGGGCCCAGAGGATGCGCTCGCCGCGGCGGTGGAGGTGGCGGACGACGTCGACGGCGATGCTCGAGGTCACCACCCAGTCGGCGCGCGCCTTCACCGCCGCAGAGGTGTTGGCGTAGACGACCACGGTCCGGTCGGGGTGCTCGTCGCAGAAGGCGGCGAACTCGTCGGCGGGGCAGCCGAGATCCAGCGAGCAGGTCGCCTCGAGCTCGGGCATGAGCACGCGCTTGCCGGGGGTGAGCACCTTCGCCGTCTCGCCCATGAAGCGCACGCCGGCGACGGCCAGGGTCGAGGCCGGGTGCTCGGCGCCGAAGCGGGCCATCTCCAGGGAGTCGGCGACGCAGCCGCCGGTCTCGTCGGCGAGGCGCTGGAGCTCGGCGTCGGTGTAGTAGTGGGCCACGAGCACGGCGTCGCGCTCGGCGAGCAGCCGCCGGATGCGCTCGCGCAGCGCGTCGCGCTCCTGCGCCGTGAGCGCCTCGTCGGCGGTGAAGGCCTCGCCGCGGAGGTGGCGGTAGGCGACGGTATCGGGGGCCGCGGGGTGCGACATAGCCAGCTCCTGATCGTTCTTCGGGGTCAGCTGACGGTTGGACCGCCGGATTCCGGCGAGGTTGCGCTGACGAGGGCCTGCCAGGTGTAGCCGCCCTCCTCGAGCGCCGCGGTGATCCCCTGCAGCGCCTCGGTCACCCGCGGGCCGGAGCCGCGCACGCCGAGCTCCACCTCGTGGCCCGCCTGCGGGCTGGAGCCCGGCAGGCAGGAGATGCGCAGCTCCGGGTAGGCGGCCGTGAAGCGCTCGAGCAGCGGGATCATCGCCCCCTCGCGGGCGCCGGGGACGCGCACGGCGCGCTGGACCGTCCGCCCGGGCTGCTGGAGGTGGGCGTAGTGGGTATCGAGGACCCACTCGATCATCGGCCAGGCCATGCTCGGGAAGCCGGGCACGAAGTGGTGGTGGGCGTAGGAGAAGCCGGCCACGCGGTTGACGGGGTTGGGGATCATGGCCGCCCCCGCGGGGAACTCGACCATGCGCAGGCGCTGGCCGTTGGCCTGCTCGCCGAACTGCTCGCGCAGGGCCGCCTCGGCCTCGGGGTGGCGGGCCAGGGGCAGCCCGAGGGCCTCGGCGCAGCACTGCCGGGTGCGGTCGTCCGGCGTGGCGCCGATGCCGCCGAAGCTGAAGACGACCTCCTCGCCGGCGAAGGTCTCGCGCAGGGTGCGCACCAGCAGCCGCGGGTCGTCGCCGATCAGCCGCGCCCAGTAGAGCTCCAGGCCGCGGGCCTCGAGGCGCTCGATCACCGCTGCCATGTGGCGGTCGCGGCGGCGGCCGGTCAGCAGCTCATCGCCGATGATCAGGGCGCCGAAGCGCGACGGGGCGGTCTCGGTCATCGCAGTACCGTCTCTGCGCGGCGTGGCGCCGCAGTCTACGCCTTACCGTACCGCCACCCGCGCACGGCGGCAACCGCGCTCTCGTAGAGGCTCAGCAGCGCCGGCATGAGCAGCAGGACGATCCCCGTCGCCCCGGCGAGGCCGAAGGCGATGGCCACCGCCATGGGCAGCAGGAACTGCGCCTGGACCGAGTCCTCGGCGAGCAGCGGCAGCAGCCCGCCGACGGTGGTCAGCGAGGTCAGCAGCATCGGGCGCATGCGCTGGACCGAGGCCTCGACCAGGGCCTCGGCCGGTGCCGTGCCGGCGTCGCGGATCTGCTTGTAGAACAGGGTCAGGATGATGGCGTTGTTGACCGTGATCCCGGTCAGGCCGAAGAGCCCGAACAGCGAGAGGATGGTCATGTCCAGCCCCATCACCCAGTGGCCGACCAGGGCGCCGACGAAGCCGAAGGGGATGACGGCCATGACCAGCAGCGGCCAGCCGTAGGAGGCGAAGACCCAGGCGAGGACCAGGTAGATCAGCCCCAGGGCGAGGTAGCTGCCGCGGCGCATGTCCGTCAGCGTCTCCCCCTGGTCCTCGGCGCGGCCGCCGAAGGCGGCCTCCACGCCGTAGCGCTCGCGCAGCTGCGGCAGGACCCGCTCCTGCAGCTCGGCGCGGATCCGCCCGGCGTTGGCCACCCGGTTGTCGACGGCGGCGGTGACGCTCACCGCCAGGCTCCCGTTGTAGTGGCGCAGGACCTCGAAGCCGCGCTGGGACTCGAGGGTGGCCACGCTGTCGAAGGGCACGGCGCCGCCGCCGGGCAGCTGGACCTGCAGGTCGCTGAGGGCGGCGATGCGCCGCCGGTCGGGCTCCGGCAGCTGTACGCGGACCTCCATCTCGTCGCGGCCCTGGTGGTAGACCTGGGCGAGATCGCCGGCGAAGGCGTTGCGCACCTGCTGGCCGACCTCGCTGGTGCTCAGCCCCAGCGACCGCCCCTCGGCGGTGAGCCGGTAGACCCACTGCTCCTGGCCGTAGGGCATGTCGTCGTTGATGCCGCTCACCCCCGGGTAGGCGGTGTAGGCCTCCCGCAGGCGGTCGGCGGCGCGGCGCAGGGTCGGCGCGTCGGCGCCGGTCAGCCGGACGTCGAGGTCCTCGCCCGGCGGGCCGGCCTGGCGCTCGCTGATGACCAGCCGCTCGAGCCCCGGCGGGCGGTCGATGCGCGCCTCCCAGGCCTGGATCAGGTCGGGGTTGCGCACCCCGCGCACCTCGGGGGAGATGAGCTCCACGACCACGGCGCCGTAGTGATCGCCGCGGCTGGCGTCCATGGCGCTCGCCTCCATCTTGCCGTGGCGGGCCACGTGGGTCTTCACCAGCTCCTGCTCGGCGAGCGCCGCATCGGCCTGCTCGAGGTCGTCCTGGATCTCGGCGAGGAAGGCCTTGACCCGCTCCGGCGGCGTCCCCGGGGCGAAGCCGACGTTGGCGCGGATGATGGTCCCCTCGGGCTCGGGGAAGAAGGTGAACTGGACGCGCCCGCCGGCGACGAGCCCGACGGCGGCGATGAGCAGCGCCACGGCGCCGGCCACCGTGGTCCAGCGGTAGCGCACGGCCGCCCCCACCGCGCGCCGGTACGAGCCCTCGCGGAAGCCCTCGAGGGCGCCGTCGAGGCGCTGGCGCAGGGCCGAGGGGCGGCCCCGGCGCTGGGCGCCCTCGAAGGAGCGGCGCAGGTGCCCCGGCAGGACCAGGAAGGCCTCGACGAGGGAGGCGATGATCACGCAGATGACCACCAGCGGGATGTCGAAGAGGATATTGCCGATGACCCCGCCGATGGCCATCAGGGGGATGAAGGCCGCCACCGTGGTCAGCGAGGAGGCCATCACCGGGGCGAGCATCTCGCGGGCGCCGCCGGCAGCGGCCGCCCCGGGCGACTGGCCGGACTGGAACAGCGCCACGCCGCGCTCGCCGACGACGATGGCGTCGTCGACGATGATCCCGAGGGTCATGATCAGCGCGAAGAGGCTCATCATGTTGATCGAGCCGCCGAGCAGCCACAGCACGGTCAGCGCCGCGAGGAAGGCGGCCGGGATCCCGGCGGTCACCCAGAAGGCGACCCGGGCGGTGAGCGTGAGGAAGAGGATCCCCACGACCAGCAGCAGGCCGGCGAGGCCGTTGCTGATCAGCAGCCCGATCCGCTCGCTGATCAGCGACCAGAACTCGTCGTAGACCGTCACCTCCAGCCCCTCGGGCAGCGTCGGGACCACCTCGCGCTGCCACTGCTGGAGGATGGCGGCCGCGTCGAGGGCGTCCTCGCCCTCGGCGCGCTGGAGCTGCATCTCGACGGCCGGCGTGCCGGCATAGCGCATGGTGACCTGGCCGTCCCGGGGGCGCTGCTCGACCGTCGCCAGGCTGCCGAGGCTCAGCGGCTGGCCGTCGCTGCCGGTGATCTGCAGATCGCGGAAGCCCTGCTCGGTGCGCCGCTGCTCGAGGCTGCGCAGCTGCCGGCCGACCTGCTCCTCGCCGACCTCGCCGCCGGGCAGGTCGGTGCTCTCGGCGGCGATCCGGTCGCCGAGCTCGCTCAACGTCAGGCCGTGGTCGAGCAGCCGCGCCTGCTCCACCTCGATGGCGGTCTCGAGCTCCGGCAGCCCGGTGATCTCGATATTGGAGATCCCGCGCCGGAGCAGGTCGTCCTCGAAATCGCGGACCCAGGCGCGCAGCGAGCTCGCCGGGATATCGCCGCTGACCAGCACCTTGGCGATGGGGTCGTAGCGGGTGATCCGGCGGATGGTCGGCTCCTCGGCCCCCTGCGGGAGGTTGCGCACCGTGGCGACGCGGTCCTTGACGTCCTCCAGGGCGTCGCCGACGTTGGTGCCCTCGCGCAGCTCCAGGGTGATGTTGCTCAGCCCGTCGATGGAGCGCGAGTCCATCTCGCGGACGCCGTTGACATCGCGCAGGGCGTCCTCGATGGGGGTCGTGACCGAGTCCTCCACGTCCTCGGCGGTGGAGCCGGGCCAGGTCACCTGGACGGTGACGATGTCGAGCTCGAAGTTGGGGAAGAACTGCGTGTTGAGCTGCGCGACGGCGAAGGAGCCGCTGATGAGCATCAGCGCCATCACCAGGTTGGCCGCCACGGGGTGCTCAGCCAGCCAGCGCAGGGCGTCGCGGCGCTGCCCGGCCATGGCCTAGCCCTCGCCCTCGATGCGCACCCGCAGCCCGTCGGTCGCCTGGGGGATCTGCGTGGTCACGATCGGTGCCCCCGCCTCGAGCCCCGGCGCCCGGATCAGGGCCCCGCGGCTGCCGTCGGGGCGGCGCGCCTCGCCGAGGTAGCGGACCGCCACCGGCTCCAGGCGCTGCTCGGCGTCGACGCGGTAGACCCGGTCCCGGCCGTAGAGGGCCTTGTAGGGGACGACCAGGGTGTTCGGCTCCGGCGGCAGCGCCATGTCGATCTCGGCGAAGCGGCCGAGGGCGACCCCGCTGTGGGTCCCCGCCACGGCGAAGATCGCCTCGACGCCGCCCTGCTCCGCCTCGCTGCGCCCGGCGAGGCGGTCGAGGCGCACCTGCAGGGCCTCGCCGTCGACCCGGGCCGTGCCGGTCACCTCGAGGCCGCCGGCCTGGGCCCGCTCCAGGGCGCCGATGCGCGAGCCCGGCACCTGGGCGCGGATCTCCAGCTCGCCGGTATCGTAGAGCGAGACGAGGCTGTCGCCGGGCCGGACGCGGTCGCCGGGGCCGACCTCGACGCCGCTGATCCGCCCGGAGACGGGGGCGCGCACCTCGCTGCGCTGGACATCTCGCCGCGCCTGGTCCCGGGCCGCCTCGGCGGCGTCGCGGCGGGCCTCGGCGATGGCCAGGCGCTGCTCGGCGGTATCGACCCGCTCCTGCGCCTGGATCACCGCCTGGCGCTGGCGCACCCGCTCCTCCCGGGCGTCGTCGAGCTGCGAGGGCGAGGCGGCGTCGTCGGCGAGCAGCCGCTCCAGCCGGGAGACGCGGCGGCGCTCGATCTCGAGCAGCGACTGCTCGGCGGCGAGGTCCTCGCGGTCGGCCTCCACGGCCCGGCGCTCCTGGGCCAGCGCCGCCTCGAGCTCGTCGAGCTCCGCCTGGCGCTGGGCCAGGACATCGCGCAGCTCGGCGTCGTCGAGGCGCACGAGCAGCTCGCCCCGATCGACGAGCTGGCCGTCGCGCGCCGGCACCGCCTCGACGTCGGCCTCGACGGCGGCCCGCAGGGTCGCCGCGCTCGGCGACTCGACGTGCCCGTAGAGCCGCACCAGGGGCGTATGGAGGCCGGGCTCGGCGCGCTCGGTGGTCACCACCCAGCTCGGCTCCGTGGCCTGCCCCGCCGGGGGCGCCGGCTGGGTGACCGCCAGGAGGGTGAAGACCCCGGCCCCGGCGGCGAGCACGCCGATCGACAGGGCCAGCTGCAGGCCCTTGCGCCGCTTTGCACCGTTCGCCACTAGATCGTCCTTTCTGCCGCGATGGGTCCCGGCCGCCCTAGACCGCGTTGAGCAGGGCCAGGTCCGGGGGGCTCCAGTAGAGGTAGAGCTGGCGCTCGACGTAGGGGTCCGGCGCGTGCCGGAAGTGGTGGCGCAGCAGGGTGACGGGGACGATCAGCGGGACCATCCCCTGGCGGTACTGCTCGATGACCGTCACCGCCTCGCGCCGGTCCGACTCCTCGAGATCCCCCTTGAGGTAGCCGAGCAGGTGGTAGAGCACGTTCGCGTGCCGCCCCCGCGTCGCCGGCCTCGCCAGCGCCGCCATGAAGCCCTGGATGTAGCGCTGCGCCACGGCCTCGAGCCCCTCCTCGCCGAGCCGCGAGACGAGCCGGCCGAGCTCGCGCATGCGCTGCTCGTCGTGGGCCATGAGCAGCAGCTTGTGGTCGGCGTGGAAGCCCACCAGGCCGCCGCGGGTCAGGCCCGCGGCGCGCAGCCGCTGCCAGCGGTGGTAGCAGAAGACGCGGCAGACGAAGCCCTCCCGTAGCGCCGGATCGTTGAGCCTCCCCTCCTCCTCGACCGGCAGCAGCGGGTTTTGTTCCATGAGCTGCCGCGCATAGGCGCCGGCGCTGGAGAAGCCCGCCGGGTGGCCGTCCTCCTTGTACACCTTGACCCGCTCCATGCCGCAGCTCGGCGACTTGCTCTTGAGGATGTAGCCGCTGAGCCAGCCGAGCTCGGCGCCCTTGCGCCGGCCGTAGTCCGCCATGGCCTCGGTGACCTCGATGCTGCGGTGGCGCACGCCGCGCACCCGCACCCGCTCGCCGTCCCACTCCAGCCGGATGGGCGGCCGCGGCGTGCTCAGGCCGATGGCCACCTCCGGGCAGACCGGCACGTACTCGAAGTAGCGCGACAGCGCCTCGGTGACGAAGGGGTTGCGCTTGTGGGTGCCGTCGTAGCGGACCTCCTCGCCGAGCAGGCAGCTGCTGACCCCCACCGGGATGCGCTGCGGCTGCGGTGGGCTCTCCTCGTCAGTCGCCATGGCGCCCTCTGCCGGTTGTACAAGCTGTGTACAACATTCTAGCGGCCCGCTCGGCGCAGGTCACCCGAGCCCGTGCATCAGGCTGCGCTCCAGGGCGGCGACGTCCGGGAGCTGCAGGCACCCCGGCGGCAGGGCCTCGCCCGCCTCCAGGGCGCCGTCGCGGCACAGCAGCGCCGCCTGCAGGCCGGCGCCGAGCGCCCCGGCGACATCGCCCTGGGGATCGTCGCCGACGTGGAGGACCTCGCCGGGCGCCGCCCCGGCGCAGCGGCAGGCGTAGGCGAAGATCTCCGGCTCGGGCTTGGGGATGTCGAGATCGACCCCGCGGACCACGAAGTCGATGTACGGGGCGATGGCGGTGCGCCGCACGTCGGCGTTGCCGTTGGTGATCACCCCGAGCCGCCAGCGCCGGGCGAGCCGGCGCAGCACCGGCGCGACCTCCGGGTAGGGCCGCACCGCCGCCTGCCGGGTCTCGAGGAAGACGGCGAAGGCGCGCTCGGCGAGCTCGGCGGCCGCCGGCTCGCCGAGCCCGCCGTCGCAGGCCGCCGTCCACAGCACCCGCCGGCGCAGGGTCGTGGCGTTGCGCGCCAGGGCCGGCTCCGCCTCGGCGAGCTCGCGGCGCAGGCGGCGCATCCGCTCCGGCTCGAAGGCGTCGGCCACCGCCGGGTAGGTCTCGTGCAGGTAGTCGTGGAGGCGCTGCTCGGCGAGTGCGAGGACGTCGTCGACGGACCACAGGGTGCCGTCGAGGTCGAAGGTCAGCGCCCGCAAGGGGTGGCGGATCATCCCGCGTCCTGCGCCGTCCCGGCGGCCCACCGCCGCCAGACGGCCTCGCCGCCGCAGTCGCCCTCGATGCGCTCGAGCAGCCGCTCGTGGGCCGCCTGCTCCGCCCCCGCGGCGGGCGGCGGCACCCGCAGGCGGGGCCTCTCGGCGGGCAGCGGCCGCACCGGCTCCGCCCCGCCGCCGGCCCCGTCCCCTGCATCCAGCGACAGCGCCGCCTGGCCGCCGGTCATGGCCAGGTAGACCTCGGCGAGCAGCTCGGCGTCGAGCAGCGCCCCGTGGAGCTCGCGCCGCGAGCCGTCCACCGCGTAGCGCTTGCACAGCGCGTCGAGGCTGCAGCGCTGGCCCGGGTGCATCCGCCGGGCCATGGCCAGCGAGTCGGTGACCGTGCAGTAGTCCTCGAGCCGCCCCCACTCCGGGCCGAGCCGGGCGAGCTCGTGGTCGATGAAGGCGACGTCGAAGGGGGCGTTGTGGATGATCACCTCGGCGTCGCGCACGTACTCGACGAAGGTCGCGGCGACCTCGGCGAAGCGCGGCTTGTCGGCGAGGAAGGCGTTGGACAGGCCGTGGACGCTCTCGGCGCCCTCGTCGACGCGGCGCTCGGGGTTGAGGTAGCGGTGGAGGGGGTTGTCGGTGACCCGCCGGCGCACCACCTCGACGCAGCCGATCTCGATGATCCGGTGCCCCTCGCTCGGCTCCAGGCCGGTGGTCTCGGTGTCGAGCAGGATCTGGCGCATGGGCTCGCGGGGGTGCCGATTGTGGATGCTGGTTATCTAGTTAGTTTGCGATCCCGTGCCGGGGCGGTCAACGCGCCGCTGTGGCGAACGCGACACCCCGCGCTCTCTTCCTTGTCGGCTCTGCTACATACCGCTGGTGGTTGCCTGGCCGGCGGGGTGGGTGGTGGGCCGCGCTGGGTGCCCTCGAACGCGCCGAGCATCGCAGCCCGAGCGGGGCG
>NZ_NRSH01000046.1 GCF_016584055.1 Halorhodospira neutriphila | reverse complement strand
CTGAGCGGCGGCCTGCTCGGCGCGCTGGCCCCGGGCGTAGTGGAAGAGCTGGACCAGCGGCCGGGCCGCCGGGCAGACGTAGGCGCAGGAGCCGCAGGCCAGGCAGTCGTCGAGCCCCTGCGCCGCGGCGCCGTCGAGGTCGTCGGCGGCGGCGCGGTTGGCGATCTCGAAGGGCATCAGCCCCATGGGGCAGGCCGCGACGCAGCGCCCGCAGCGGATGCAGGGGGCGCCGCCGGGCTCGCGGACCTCCGCCGCGCCGAGGGCGATGACGCCGGTGGTGCCCTTGGCCACGCCCGCCTCGGCGGGGGCCTGCTGGCCCATCATGGGGCCGCCGGCGAGCAGCCGCGCCGGCGCCTCGCGCAGCCCCCCGGCCTGCTCGAGGAGGTGGGTGAAGGGCGTGCCCAGGGGTGCCTCGAGGTTGGCCGGCCGCGCCACCGCGCCGCCGCCGACGGTCACCGGCCGGTCGATCAGGGGCCGGCCCTCGCGCACGGCACGGTGGGTGGCGTAGGCGGTGCCGACGTTGTGGACGACGGCGCCGATATCCGCGGCCAGCTTCCCGGCCGGGACCTCGCGGCCGGTGAGGGCGTAGACGAGGTGCTTCTCCGAGCCCTGGGGCCAGAGGCTGGGCACCGCGGCCACCTCGACGGCGCCGAGGCGGGCGGTGGCCCGGCGCAGGGCCTCGAGGGCCGCGGGCTTGTTGTCCTCGACGCCGATGATCGCCCGCGCGGCGCGCAGGGCGTGGCGCATCAGCCGCACGCCGTCGACGACCGCCGCGGCGCGCTCGCGCATGAGCCGGTCGTCGCCGGTCAGGTACGGCTCGCACTCGCTGCCGTTGACAATCAGCGTCTCCACCGCCGTCCGGGGGGTGAGCTTGATCACGGCCGGGAAGGCGGCGCCGCCCATGCCGACGATGCCGGCCTCGGCGACCCGCTCGGCGATGGCCTCCGGCGCCAGGGCCTCGGCGGCGGCGGTGAGCGGCGCCGGCCGCTGCGGGTCCCAGCGCTCGGCGCCGTCGGGGGCGATGACCACGGTCGCCACCGTCAGCCCGGAGGGGTGGGGGGCAGGGTGCTCGGTGACCGCCTCGACAAGCCCCGAGGCGGGGGCGTGGATCGCCGCCGAGAGACCGCCGTCCGGGGCGCCGATGCGCTGGCCCTTGGCCACCGCCTCGCCGGCGGCGACCGTCGGCTGCGCCGGGGCGCCGATGTGCTGCGCCAGGGAGACGTAGAGCCGCTCGGGCAGCGCCACGGGCTCGAGGGCGCGCTCGGCGGTGGGGTGCTTGCGCTCCGCGGTGCGCACCCCGCCGCGGATCAGCGCCGGCTTACTAGGCCGCATGGCGCTCGACCTCCGCCGGCCGCGGCCAGCGCCAGTTCCCTAGGGTGACCGGCTCGGGGACCATCTGCAGCGTCTCCGTGGGGCAGACGTCGATGCAGGCCGTGCACCCCGAGCACGCCTCCGGCAGGACGCCGTGGATCTGCTGCGGGGCGCCGATAATCGCGTCGGTGGGGCAGGCCCGCAGGCACTTGAGGCAGCCGATGCACAGGCCCTCGTCGACGACCCGCGCCACCCGCCGGGGCCCGCCGTGGGCGTCGCCGCTGAGCGGCCGGCCCGTCAGCCGGGCGAGCTCCTCGGCCACGGCGCGGCCGCCGGGCGGGCAGAAGTCGGGCGGCAGCTCGCCGGCGGCCACCGCGGCGGCGCCGATGGCGCAGCCGGGGTAGCCGCACTGGCCGCAGTTGGTCCCGGGCAGGGCCTCCTCGACGGCCTCGGCGAGGGCGTCGCCCTCGGGCTTGAGGTGGCGGTGGGCGACGGCGAGCAGCCAGCCGATGGCCACAGCCAGGGCGGTGAGCACGAGCATCGCGGCGTACATCGCGGTTCCTCCCTTCTCGGCTGCCCTCAGCCGCTGGGCAGGCCGTCGAGGCCCATGAAGGCCAGCGACAGCAGCCCGGCGGTGACGAAGGCGATGGGCGTGCCCTCGAAGGCGCGCGGCACCGCGGCGGCGGCCAGGCGCTGGCGCAGCCCGGCGAAGAGGACGAGCACCAGCGTGAAGCCGAGCGCCGCCCCGAAGCCGAAGAGCACGCTCTCGGCGAGGGTGTTGCCCTCCTGGAGGTTGAGCAGCGCCACGCCGAGCACGGCGCAGTTGGTGGTGATCAGCGGCAGGAAGATCCCCAGCACCTGGTGGAGCGTCGGGCTCACGCGGGCGACGGCCATCTCCGTGAGCTGCACCGCGCCGGCGATGACCAGGATGAAGCTCAGGATGCGCAGGAACTCCAGGCCCAGGGGCTGGAGGAGCCAGTGCTCGAGCAGCCAGCCGGCGGTGGCCGCCAGGGTGAGCACGAAGGTCGTCGCCAGCCCCATGCCCAGCGCCGTGTCGAGGCGGCTCGAGACCCCCATGAAGGGGCACAGCCCCAGGAACATGGTCAGCACCACGTTGTTGACCAGGGCGATCCCGAGGACCAGGAGCAGGTAGTCGGCCATCTCGCCTCCTCAAGTCTTCGCGGCGCTGCGGCGGCGCCCACCGCCTGCCGCTTTGCATCAGCCGTGCCAGGCCCGTCGCCCCCGGCCCGATCCCCGGCCGGGGCGGCGTCCGGGCGGGCGTGCACAAGGCGGGTGCACGGCCGCCCGGGTGTTGCACCCCGCACAATGCACGTCGGCGGCGGGGCGGCTTGTCGGTCCTGCGACATCGTCGGCGATCCGGGCGGCGGCGGAGACGGCGCACTTTTTGCAAGGGCTAAGGGGAGGCGCCGCGGCCTTGCGGCGCCGCGCCCCTAGGCTGTGTGCGAACGGGAGGTGTCTTAATGGCTACCGGAGACCGCGAGCAGGCCCGCCGCGAGCTCGTCGAGGCCGAGCTCGAGGCCCTCTACCACGTCGGCCAGGTCCTCGCCCGCTCGCTGGATCTGCGCGAGACCCTCCAGGCGGTCCTCGAGGTCCTGCACGAGCAGGTGGGCGTGCACTCGGGGATGGTGGCGCTGCGCGACCCCATCCGCGGCGAGTCCATCGTCCGCGCCCTCCACGGCCGGGTGCCGCCGGAGGAGGTCAGCTACCGACCCGGCGAGGGGGTGGTCGGCGAGATCCTCGCCGCCGGCGAGACGGTGGTGATCCACCGCATCGCCGACGACCCGCGCTTCCTCGACCGCCTCGGCCTCTACGCCGCGGAGCTGCCCTTCATCGGCGTGCCCATCCGCGCCCCCGGCGAGGGCGAGCCGCCGATCGGGGTGCTCGCCGCGCAGCCGAGCAGCGCCGACGCCGGCATGCTCGCCGAGCGGGCCCGGCTGATGGAGATGGTCGCCAACCTCGTGGCGCAGACGGTCCGCCTGGCCTCCCGGGTCGGCAGCGAGCAGGCGGCGCTCGCCGACGAGCGCGACCAGCTGCGCCGCGAGATCCAGGGCTGCTACGGCTTCGAGAACATCGTCGGCCGCAGCGCGCCGATCCGCCGGGTCTTCGAGCAGGTCCGCCGGGTGGCGCCGTGGAGCGTCACGGTGCTGCTGCGCGGCGAGTCGGGGACGGGCAAGGAGCTCATCGCCAACGCCATCCACTACAACTCGCCCCGGGCCGACGCCCCCTTCGTCAAGCTCAACTGCGCCGCGCTGCCCGACAGCCTCCTCGAGAGCGAGCTCTTCGGCCACGAGAAGGGGGCGTTCACCGGCGCCGTGCAGAGCCGCACGGGCCGCTTCGAGCAGGCCGACGGCGGCACGCTCTTCCTCGACGAGATGGGGGATATCTCGCCGGCCTTCCAGGCGAAGCTCCTGCGCGTGCTCCAGGAGGGCGAGCTCGAGCGCCTCGGCGGCTCGCGCACCCGGCGGGTGGACGTGCGGGTCCTCGCCGCCACCAACCGCGACCTGGAGGCGGCGGTGGCCGACGGCAGTTTCCGCGAGGACCTCTACTACCGGCTCAACGTGGTGGCCCTGCGCATGCCGGCGCTGCGCGAGCGCCTCGAGGACCTGCCCGAGCTGGCCGGGTTCCTGGCCTCGCGCATCGGCGCCGAGCAGGGCCGGGAGCTGACGGTCACCGACAGCGCCCTGCGCGCCCTGATGCGCTACCGCTGGCCGGGCAATGTCCGCGAGCTGGAGAACGTCCTGCAGCGGGCGGCGATGACCCGCTCGCGCTCGTCGAGCTCGGGGTCGTTGGGGTCCGGCGCCGCCGGCTGGGTCCAGGCCAAGGCCGCGCGGCTGCTGGGCATGACCCCCCGGCAGGTCGCCTACCGCATCAAGACCTTCAACATCCCCCTCAAGGAGCTCTGAGCCCCCGCCGCCGGGTGGCGCCCGCATCGAGGGGGCGCCGGGCGCGGGCCTCGCGGCGGATCTGCGACAACGCCCCGCCCCGGCTTGTCGCTTCCCCGACAAGCGCCGCCGCCGGCCGCCCCTACGGCCGGGAGCGGGGCCTCGGCATGCGGCTTGCAAACCCTCTCGACGAACCCCGCTGGGTCTCAGCCCGGGGCGCTCCCCGCCCAGCCGAGAAGGGAGTAAGGACGATGAGCGCTACGCCCTCCGAGACCGGCCCCGCGCCGGCCGGCTGCACCGAGGCCGCCGGCTGCGGTGCCCCGGCCGGCGACGGCCTCGCGCACCTGCCGGAGCGGGTCCGCGAGAAGGTCCGCGACCACCCCTGCTACTCCGAGCGCGCCCACCACCACTTCGCCCGGCTGCACGTGGCGGTGGCGCCCGGCTGCAACCTACGCTGCAACTACTGCAACCGCAAATACGACTGCGCCAACGAGTCCCGGCCCGGGGTGGCCTCCGAGGTCCTCTCCCCGGCGGAGGCGGTGCGCAAGACCCTGGCCGTGGCCGCCGAGATCCCGCAGCTCTCCGTGGTCGGGATCGCCGGGCCCGGCGACGCGCTGGCCAATCCGCGCCGGAGCCTCGAGACCTTCGAGCGCATCCGCGAGGCGGCCCCGGATCTGCACCTGTGCCTGTCGACCAACGGCCTGGCGCTGCCGGAGTACGTCGACCGGATCGTCGAGCTGGGGGTCGAGCACGTCACCGTGACCGTCAACGCCGTCGATCCGGCGATCGGGGCGCAGATCCACCCCGCCGTCGTCCTCGAGCGCCGGCGCCGGCGGGGCGAGGAGGGCGCCGCGCTGCTCATCGAGCGCCAGCTCCACGGGGTGGCGGCGCTCGCCGAGCGCGGTGTGCTCGTCAAGGTCAACTCCGTGGCCATCCCCGGCATCAACCACCGCCACCTGCCCGCGGTGGCGCAGGCGGTGCGCCGCCGCGGGGCCTTCCTGCACAACGTCATGCCCCTGATCGCCGATCCCGCCTACGGCACCTACTTCGGCCGGATCGGCCAGCGCGGCCCCACCGAGGCCGAGCTGCTCGGCCTGCGCGCCGCCTGCGGCAGCGCCATGCCCGTGATGAGCCACTGCCAGCAGTGCCGCGCCGACGCCGTGGGGCTGCTCGGCGAGGACCGGGGGGCGGAGTTCAGCCGCGAGCGGGTGGCCGCTGCGGCGGTGGATGCGGAGCAGGGGCGCGCCCGGCGCCAGGCCGTCCGCGCCGAGCTCAACGCGGCCCTGCGCCGCGAGGAGCCCGAGGAGGCGACGGGGGGTGGCGCATGACGGCGCCGGTGACCCTCGACGACACCACGCTGCGCGACGGCGAGCAGTCCGCCGGCGTCGCCTTCACCCGGGGGGAGCGGCTGGCCATCGCCGAGGCGCTGGACGCCCTCGGGGTGCCGGAGCTGGAGGTGGGGATCCCGGCCATGGGCGCGGAGGAGCGCGCCGATATCCGGGCCCTCGCCGAGGCGGGGCTGGGCGCCCGGCTGCTGGTCTGGGCCCGGATGCGCGCCGCGGACCTGGCCGTCTGCGCCGAGCTCGGCGTCTGGGGGGTGGACGGCTCCATCCCGGTCTCCGACCAGCAGATCGCCCACAAGCTCGGCCGCGACCGGCGCTGGGTGCTGCGCCGGATCGAGGCGTGGGTGGCCCGCGCCCGGGGGCAGGGCCTGGCCGTGGTCGTCGGCGGCGAGGACGCCACCCGGGCCGACCCCGACTTCCTCGTCGAGGTGGCCCGCTGCGCCGAGGCGGCCGGCGCCCGGCGGCTGCGCCTCGCCGACACCGTGGGCATCGGCGAGCCCTTCGCCGTGCGGGCGCTCTTCGAGCGGCTGCGGGCGGCGACGGCCCTGGAGCTGGAGATCCACGCCCACGACGACTTCGGCCTCGCCACGGCGAACACCCTCGCCGCCGTCCTCGGCGGGGCGAGCCACGCCAACACCACCGTCTGCGGGCTCGGCGAGCGCGCCGGCAACGCCGCCCTCGAGGAGGTGGCCCTCGGCCTGGAGCGCCTCTACGGCCGGCCGCTGGGGCTCGACCTCGGCGCCCTGGCGCAGCTCGTCGAGCGGGTCGAGGCGGCCTCGGGGCGGCCGGTGCCGTGGGGCAAGAGCGTGGTGGGCGAAGGCATCTTCCGCCACGAGTCGGGGATCCACGTCGACGGGCTGCTCAAGGACGCGCGCAACTACCAGGGCCTCGACCCGGCGGCGCTGGGGCGGTGCCACGAGCTGGTCCTCGGCAAGCACTCCGGGACCCGCGGCGTCCTCGAGGCGTGCCGCGCCGCGGGGCTGGCCGTGACCGCGGAGCAGGCGCAGCGGCTGCTGCCGCACCTGCGCCGCTGGAGCGTCGAGCACAAGCGGGGGCCGACGGACAGCGAGCTGCGGGCCCTGGTGAGCGACGTCATCGAGGCCTGAGCAGCGAGAAAGGGAGGAGGGGCCATGTGGCTCAGAGACCTGCACACCGAGCTCGAGGAGCTCGACAGCGCCGAGGCGTTCATGGAGTGGTTCGGCGTCGACTACGACCCGCACACCGTCAGCGTCTACCGCCTGCACATCCTCAAGCGCTTCCACGACTACATCCAGGCCGAGGCGCCGCCCCAGGAGCCCGAGGCCGCCCTGGCGCGGGCGGCGGCGCTGCTGCGCCAGGCCCACGACGACTTCGTCGGCTCCGACGCCCGTACCCAGGCGGCCCTGCGGGTCTACCAGCAGCCGCCCGGCGGCGGTCAGGCGGCCATCCCGGTGGCGCAGATCCAGCGCCGGAGGCTGCACTGATGGCGGCCTTCGAGATCGGGGCGGCCGTGCGGGTGGTGCGCAACGTCCGCGACGACGGCACCTACCCGGGCGCGGAGCGCGGCGAGCGCCTCGTCGCCCGGGGGAGTGTCGGCTACGTCCGCGACCGGGGCACGTTCCTCCAGGACCAGGTGGTCTACGCCGTGGAGTTCGTCGAGGCGGGTCGGGTGGTCGGCTGCCGGGAGGCGGAGCTCATCCCCGCCGAGGTCCCCTGGGTGGCGACCCGCTTCGAGGCCCGCGACCGGGTGACGCCGCTGCGCCGGCTCGCCGTCGACGGCGAGGTGGTCGCCGCGCCCGGCGCCGTCGGCGAGGTCCTGCGCGTGCTCCGCGACCGCGAGCCGGAGCCGGCCTACCACGTCCGCCTCGCCGGCCGGACCCTGGTGGTCCCCGAGTCCCGCCTCGCCGAGGCCGGCGAGGCGCTCGGGGGCGACGCCGAGCGCGACACGGAGGGGATCCGCGATGGCTGACGCCTACCGGCTCATGCGCGCCGCCCTGGCCCTCTTCGACGCCCCGCCGGCGCAGCTGGAGGCGGCGCAGCGCCAGCGCGCGGAGGCCCAGGCGGAGCGGGAGGCGGACCTCGAGCGGCGGATCCTGGCGACCCCGGAGGCGGCCGCGGTCGCCGTCAGCGAGGCGCAGGTCGCGGAGGCCGTCGCCACGATCGAAGGGCGCTTCGCCGACGCCGCCGAGCTCGAGCGGGCGCTCGCCGCCAACGGCCTCGACCGCGAGGCGCTCGCCGCGGCGGCGGCCGAGGAGCTGCGCGTCGAGGGCGCCCTGGAGCAGGCCGCGGCGCGGGCCGAGCCGGTCACCGACGCCGAGCTCGAGCGCTTCTACCGCGAGCACCCCGAGCGCTTCCGGCGCGAGCAGGAGGCCCGCACCGTGCGCCATATCCTCATCACCCTCAACGACGACTACCCCGAGAACCGCCGCGACCGGGCCTGGTCGCGGGCCGAGCGGCTGGCCGCCGAGCTGCAGGCCGCGCCCGAGGGCTTCGCCGCGGCGGCGCAGCGCTACTCGGAGTGCCCCTCGGCGCTCCACGACGGCCTCATCGGCCAGGTCACCCGAGGGCAGCTCCACGCCGAGCTCGATGCCGCGCTCTTCGCCATGGCCGCTGGCGAGGTGCGCGGGCCGGTGGAGACGGCCGTGGGGCTCCACGTCCTCTACTGCGAGGCGGTCCACCCGCCGGGCCCTGTGCCCCTCGAGGCGGTGCGCGAGCGCCTGCGCGAGCGGCTGCAGGCGCAGCGGGCCGAGCAGGCCCGCCGCGCGTGGGTGCGCGCCCTCCCGGGCCCTTCTGCTACCCGCTGACGGCCCGTACGTGCCCCTCCGCGCGTGCGGTGCCCCCCTCGGCTCCGGCGCTCCGGCCGTGTTCGCTCTCCGACAAACCGCTCCCTCCTTGTCGGGTTTGATCCGCTCCTCCACCCCGCTCGGGGAGGGCCGCCCCCGCGCCGAGGGGGTGGCCGCCGCCGGGCCGGAAGGCCCCTCACACGGGGCCTGGGGCCGCCCGCAGCGGCGCTCGGCACCCCGGGCGGCCCCATTGGCACAGCGGTTGCAAAAAGGGGAGCCAAGGGCCGCGAGGGCGGCTCGCAACCCAGAGGCTTCGGAGGTAACCGACATGCGACAAGCAGCGATCTACGGCAAGGGCGGCATCGGCAAGTCCACCACCACGCAGAACCTCGTCGCGGCGCTCGCCGAGATGGGCAAGAAGGTGATGATCGTCGGCTGCGACCCGAAGGCCGACTCCACCCGGCTGATGCTCCACGCCAAGGCCCAGAACACCGTCATGCACCTCGCCGCCGAGGCGGGCAGCGTCGAGGACCTCGAGCTCGAGGACGTCCTCCAGGTCGGCTACGGCGACGTCAAGTGCGTCGAGTCCGGCGGCCCCGAGCCGGGGGTCGGCTGCGCCGGGCGCGGTGTGATCACCGCCATCAACTTCCTCGAGGAGGAGGGCGCCTACGACGACGATCTCGACTTCGTCTTCTACGACGTCCTCGGCGACGTGGTCTGCGGCGGCTTCGCCATGCCCATCCGCGAGAACAAGGCCCAGGAGATCTACATCGTCGTCTCCGGCGAGATGATGGCCATGTACGCGGCTAACAACATCTCCAAGGGCATCGTCAAGTACGCCAGCTCCGGCGGCGTGCGCCTCGCCGGGCTGATCTGCAACTCCCGCAACACCGACCGCGAGGACGAGCTCATCGAGGCCCTCGCCCGGGGCCTGGGGACGAAGATGGTCGGCTTCCTGCCGCGCGACAACGTCGTCCAGCAGGCGGAGATCCGCCGGATGACGGTCATCGAGTACAACCCCAAGGCCAAGCAGGCCGACGTCTACCGGCAGCTGGCGCAGAGTGTCGTCGACAACCAGGACTTCGTCGTCCCGACGCCTATGGAGATGGACGATCTCGAGAGCCTGCTCATGGAGTTCGGCGTCCTCGAGGAGGCGGACGAGTCCATCGTCGGGCAGAAGGCGGAAGAGGCCGAGCAGTCGGCGTAAGGAGGGGCGATCCATGTCCAGCATGACCCACGAGGAGGCCGAGGCCCTCATCGAGGAGGTCCTCGAGGCCTATCCGGAGCGCACGCGCAAGGACCGGGCCAAGCACCTGAGCGTCGGCGCCGGCGGCGAGCAGCCGAGCAAGTGCGTGACCTCCAACCGCAAGTCGCAGCCCGGGGTGATGACCCAGCGCGGCTGCGCCTACGCCGGCTCCAAGGGCGTGGTCTGGGGCCCGGTGAAGAACCTCGTCCACATCTCCCACGGCCCGGTGGGCTGCGGGCAGTACTCCCGGGCGGGCCGGCGCAACTACTACGTCGGCCACACCGGCGTGGACACCTTCGGGACGATGAACTTCACCTCGGACTTCCAGGAGAAGGACATCGTCTTCGGCGGCGACCCCAAGCTCGAGAAGATCCTCGACGAGATCGAGATGCTCTTCCCGCTGAGCAAGGGGGTGACCGTCCAGTCCGAGTGCCCCATCGGCCTGATCGGCGACGATATCGAGGCCGTCGCCAGGAGCGGCGGCGAGCGCCTCGGCAAGCCGGTGGTGCCGGTGCGCTGCGAGGGCTTCCGCGGCGTCTCGCAGTCGCTCGGCCACCACATCGCCAACGACGCCATCCGCGACCACGTCGTCCACCAGCGCGACGCGGCGGGCGAGGAGGCCGGCCCCTACGACGTGGCGATCCTCGGCGACTACAACATCGGCGGCGACGCCTGGGCGTCGCGGATCCTGCTCGAGGAGATGGGCCTGAACGTGGTCGCCCAGTGGCCCGGCGACGCCACCCTCGCGGAGATGGAGCGCACGCCGCAGAGGGCGCAGCTCAACCTCCTGCACTGCTACCGCTCGATGAACTACATCAGCGAGTACCTCCACGAGAAGTACGGCATCCCGTACCTGGAGTACAACCTCTTCGGGCCGACGAAGATCGCCGAGAGCCTGCGGGCGATCGCCGCCCACTTCGACGAGCAGATCCAGGCCAACGCCGAGGCGGTCATCGCCAAGTACCAGCCGGTCATGGACGAGGTCATCGCCAAGTACCGCCCCCGGCTCGAGGGCAAGCGGGTGATGATCTATGTCGGCGGGCTGCGCGCCCGGCACGTGATCGGCGCCTACGAGGACCTGGGCATGGAGGTCATCGGCACCGGCCACGAGTTCGGCCACGACGACGACTACGAGAAGACCTACCCGGAGCTCAAGGAGGGGACGCTGATCTACGACGACGTCACCGAGTACGAGCTCGAGCGCTTCGTCGGGCGGCTGCGGCCGGACCTCGTCGCGGCGGGGATCAAGGAGAAGTACGTCTTCCAGAAGATGGGGCTGCCGTTCCGGCAGATGCACTCCTGGGACTACTCCGGGCCGTACCACGGCTACGACGGCTTCGCGGTCTTCGCCCGGGATATGGACATGACCCTGAACAACCCGGTCTGGGGCCGCATGACGCCGCCGTGGAAGCGCACGGCGCCCGCCGCCTCCGAGGCCGCCTAGGCCCGCGGGGGAACCCGTGCGGGCCGGGTACGCGCCGGCCCGCCTGAATCCGCAAAGGCGCCCGCCGCCGCGCGGGCGCACTGGAGGTGATCGCGATGAACCAGGATCCCGAGGCCATCAAGCCCTGCTATCCGCTCTTCCGGGACGACGACTACCGGCAGGTCCTCGCCCGCAAGCGCGCCGAGCACGAGGAGGCTGTCGACCCCTCGGCCATCGAGGAGACGTTCCGCTGGACGACCACGGAGGAGTACCGGGAGCTGAACTTCTCCCGCGAGGCCCTGACCGTGAACCCGGCCAAGGCGTGCCAGCCGCTGGGCGCGGTCCTCTGCGCCCTCGGCTTCGAGCGGACCCTGCCGTACGTCCACGGCTCCCAGGGGTGCGTGGCCTACTTCCGCACCTACTTCAACCGCCACTTCAAGGAGCCGATCCCCTGCGTCTCCGACTCGATGACCGAGGACGCCGCGGTCTTCGGCGGCCACACCAACATGAAGCAGGGGCTGCAGAACGCCTACACCCTCTACCAGCCGGAGATGCTCGCCGTCTCGACGACGTGCATGGCCGAGGTCATCGGCGACGATCTGGGCGGCTTCATCGGCAACGCCAAGGGCGAGGGCTACCTCCCCGAGTCGGTACCGACGCCCTACGCCAACACCCCGAGCTTCGTCGGCAGCCACGTCACCGGCTGGGACAACATGTTCGAGGGCACGGTCCGCTACTTCACCATCAACGAGATGGCGGACAAGGAGCGGGGCGCCAACGGCAAGCTCAACCTCGTCCCCGGCTTCGAGACCTACCTCGGCAGCTACCGCTGGCTCCGCCGGGCCCTCGACGAGATGGGCGTTGACTACAGCCTGCTCAACGACCCCACCGAGGCCCTCGACACCCCGGCCGACGGGACCTACCGGATGTACGCCGGCGGCACCCCCGCCGAGGCGCTCCGCGACGCCCCCAACGGCGTCGATACCCTGCTGCTCCAGCCCTGGGGGCTGACCAAGACCAAGAAGTTCATCAAGCAGACCTGGGGGCACGACTGCCCCGAGATCGACATCCCCATGGGGCTGGCGGGGACGGACCAGTTCCTGATGAAGGTCGCCGAGCTGACGGGGCGGTCGATCCCCGAGTCGCTGGAACGGGAGCGTGGGCGGCTGGTGGATATGATGACCGACTCCCACGCCTGGATCCACGGCCGGCGCTTCGCCCTCTGGGGGGATGCCGACTTCGTCATGGGGCTGACGCGCTTCCTCACCGAGCTCGGCGCCGAGCCGCGCCACATCCTCTGCCACAACGCCAACAAGCGCTGGGGCAAGGCGATGCGCAGCCTGCTCGCCGAGACCCCCTTCGGCGAGAGCGCCGAGGTCCACGTCGGCAAGGACCTGTGGCACATGCGCTCGCTGGTGTTCACCGACAAGCCCGACTTCATGATCGGCAACTCCTACGGCAAGTTCATCCAGCGCGACACGCTGCACCTGGGCAAGGAGCACGAGGTGCCGCTGATCCGGCTAGGCTTCCCCATCTTCGACCGCCACCACCTGCACCGGCACAGCGTCTGGGGCTACGAGGGGGCCATGTACATCCTCTCGACCCTGGTCAACGAGGTGCTCGCGCGGGTCGACGAGGAGACCCGGCACATGGGCGAGACCGACTACAACTACGACCTCATCCGCTAAGCGCCCCACGAGAGGGAGGACCGAGCCATGGCCATGTACATCGACCAAGCGCTGTGCACCAGCTGCGGCGACTGCGAGCCGGAGTGCCCCGAGGCGGCGATCCGCCGGACCAAGACCGGGCTCTACGAGATCAAGGCCGACCGCTGCACCGAGTGCGAGGGGCACTTCGACATGCCCCGCTGCGAGGAGGTCTGCCCGGTGGACGAGTGCATCCAGCCGGCGGACTAAGAGGAGGGCTTGCCATGAGCGATGAACAACCGATCTCCCGGGCGCTCGCGCTGCGCATCGGCCTGGCGGCGCGGGCCGTCCCCGAGCTCGAGCCCCGCCAGCTCGTCGGCGCCCTGCTGCGGCTCCTCGGGCCGTCGCTGACCGAGGAGGGGGTCGCCGGCGTCACCGCCGACGACCTCCGCCGCGCCGGCGAGGCCCTGCAGCTCGACGGCCTCGCCGGGGCGCCGGAGGCCGTGCGCGAGCAGGTCTGCCGCCGCCTCCTCGCCCTCGCCCTGCAGGCGGCGAGCGCCGTGCCCGAGCCGAGCGGCACGGCGCCCCTGCCGGGGGCGATTCGGGTCGCCTGCACCTCCAACGCCGGCACGGCCCTCGACGGCCACTTCGGCTCCTGCGCCCGCTTCCTCGTCTACGAGGTCAACCGCGCCGAGGCGCGGCTGGCGGCGGTGCGCTCGGCGCTCGAGGCCGGCCGCGGCCAGGGCAGCGGCATCGGCGAGAAGAGCGCTGCCCGGGCGGCGCTGATCGCCGACTGCCACCTGCTCTACACCCGCTCCATCGGCGGGCCGGCGGCGGCGAAGGTGGTCCGCCGCGGCATCCACCCGGTCAAGCTCCCCGACGGCGGGGACGCCGACGGGCTCATGGCCGAGCTCGCCGAGGTGCTCGCCGACCGGCCCCCGCCGTGGCTGGCGAAGGTCATGGGGGCGGCGCTGCCGGTGGACTTCTCGGCCTCGGCCCCCTAGCAGGGGCCTGAGGGACCCTGCTGTCACCTACCGAATAGGAGCGTGCAGATGGCAACGATCTACTTCTCCTCCCCGATCATGGCGAAGAACAAGAAGGTCGAGGCGGTCGCGGGCAAGCGGACCACCCTGCTCGGCGTCGCCAAGGAGCACGGGATCAAGATCCCCCGCGAGTGCGAGGACGGCGAGTGCGGCTCCTGCCTCGTGAAGGTCACCCACCTCGACGGCGACCGGGTCAAGGCGGTGATGCTCACCGACAAGGAGCGTAACGTCCTCAAGTCCATCGGCAAGCTGCCCCGCCGCGAGGAGGAGCGGGCCAACCTCAAGGACCTGCCCCCCACCTACCGCCTCGCCTGCCAGACCGTGGTCACCGACGAGGACCTGCTTGTGGAGTTCACCGGCGAGCCGGGCGGCGCCTAGCCCCGGCGGGCGGTGCGCGCGCCGAGGGGGCCTCTCCTCGGCGCGTTTTTCGTTGTCCTAGGGCGTCAGGTGCGGGCGGCCTCGGGGAAGCGCTCAATCAGCTGGACCGCCGTGTCGACGAGGCGCTCGCCGCGTGCGGCGAGCTTCTCGGCGCTGGGGAAGCCGAAGCGGTGGACCTCGCGCAGGGGCTTATCCACGGCCACGAGCCGGCCGACGAGCACGAAGGCGCGGCCGAAGCCCTCGGAGCTGAGGTCGAGCACCGGCACGCCCATCAGCCCGGTCCGCGCCTCGATGCGGGCCGCGACGGCGTTGTAGAAGGTGCGCAGGCGGATCAGGGTCCGCGGATCCGGATTGGCCGTGATCGGCAGCGCCTGCTTACGCTCCCGGGTCAGGATGAACGGATCCAGGAGCGCGGCGTCGGTGTACTGCTCCCAGGCGCCGAAGGTATCCAGCGCCCGCACCTGCCGGATCAGCTCCCGGGGGAAGGCGTGCTGCAGGCTCGGCTCATCGTCGGCGAGCACCCGTCCCTCGCTGCCCGGTGACGCGGTGCCCTGTGCTCTTGGGCTCGACATGGCTCTCTCCTCTGTTGCGCTCAGCCGGCTGATCCCGTCCACCCCTCGGCCTCGAGGGCGTCGAAGCGGGCGCGCTCCTCGGCCGGGGTGCGCAGCGCCCGGGCGAGCCAGACCTCGGGCCGGTGGGGGAGCTGGGCGACGAGATCGGCGAGCACCGCCGTGATGGGGGTGCCGGGCTCCGCCCGGCGGGGCTGGATGTCGCGCGCGAGCAGGCGGCTGATGGCGCCGGCGCCGGCGGCCTGGCAGTAGACGGCGGCGCAGCCGCGCAGCGCCTCGAGCCGCTCGGCGAGCTTGTCCTCGGCGCCGTTGTCGGCGGCGAGCTCGATGACCTCGGCGATCTGGCTCCCCCGCTGGCTGACCCAGTGGATGGTGAAGCCGGTGGCGGCGCCGAAGTGCTGATCGACGTGCCGGCGATCGGAGCTGGCGAAGGCGACCCGCGCCGCCGGCGCGGCGGGCGGCGGCGCGTCCGTGAGGCTGAAGTGGCGCAGGGTGGTCATCAGTCCCTCCTCCCTCAGGCGGCTGTCGGGCGGTAGACGGAGCGGTAGGGCGTCAGGCCGCCGTGGCGCTCGTGGTGCTCGAGCAGGGTGTTGGCGAGCTCGAAGAGGGCGTCGCGGCTGCCGCGGTAGCCGACCCGCGGCTGCAGGTGGCGGCCCAGGCGCTCCCAGCTCGGGTAGCCGTGCTCGACGAGGGGGACGCCGAGGCGCTCGGCGGTGGCCGCCGCGTGGCTGCTGCCGAGCACGAGATCGGCGCCGGCGGCGCGGCCGTAGCCCTCGAGCGCCTCGAGGTCGCCGATGACCACCCGCGGCAGGGGGAGGCGCTCGAGCACCGGGGCGCGCTCCGGCGCCACGGCGGCGGCCACCTCGGCGCCGACGC
>NZ_NRSH01000045.1 GCF_016584055.1 Halorhodospira neutriphila | reverse complement strand
GCGATGACCGTGCAGCGCCTCTACCCGCCGCCCTGGACGCCGGAGCTCCCCCTCGCCGGGCTCTACCTCGAGCAGCCGCTGCCGCCGGAGCCGGCGCAGGGGGCGTGGCTCTATACGAACTTCGTCACCAGCCTCGACGGCCGGATCAGCCTCGATCACGGCGGCGGCTGCCGGATCCCGGGCAGCATCGCCAACGACCGGGACTGGCGGCTCTTCCAGGAGCTCGCCGCCCGCGCCGACTGCCTGATCACGACGGGGCGCTACCTGCGCGAGCTCGCCGCCGGCTGCGCCCAGGACATCCTCCCCCTCGGCGCGGAGTTCGACGACCTGCGCCGCTGGCGGGAGGCGGCGGGGATGCCGGCGCAGCCGGACGTGGCCATCGTCTCGGCCTCCCTCGACTTCGCCATCCCGCCGCTGCTGCGCGAGCAGGGCCGGCGCCTATGGCTCCTCGCGCCCCGCGAGGCCGCCGCGGAGCGGCTGGCCGCGCACCGGCGGGCGGGCGCCGAGGTGCTCCCCTACCCGGGCGGCGAGCAGGCCGAGGGGGCGGGGATCCGACACGCCCTCGAGCGCCTCGGCTACCGGCGGATCTACTCGGTCGCCGGGCCGCAGCTGGCGCGCACGCTGATCGCCGGCGGCGCCCTGGACACCCTCTTCCTGACGGTCCGCCACCGGGTCATCGGCGGCGCCGCCGGCAGCTTCGAGACCCTCATCGAGGGGGCGCCGCTGACCGGCAGCCAGGCCTTCGAGCTGCGCTGGCTCTACCTCGACCCGGCGCCGGAGGGGGCGGGGCAGCACTTCGCCCGCCTCGACGCTACTCCGGCAGCCCGCCGCGGGTGAGCGACCGGGGGTCGAGCAGCCGCTGAAGCTCCTCCTCGCCGAGGTCGGTCATCTCCCGGGCGACCTCGATGACCGGCCGGCCCTGCTGGTAGGCGCGCTTGGCCACCTCGGCGCCCCGCTCGTAGCCAATGGCCGCGTTCAGGGCCGTGACCAGGATGGGGTTGCGGTCGAGGGCGGCGCGCAGGTTGTCCTCGTTGACGGTGAAGCCGCCGATGGCGTCGCGGCCGAGGATGGTGGCGGCGTTGCTCAGCAGGGCGATGCTCTCGAGCAGGTTGGCGGCGATGACCGGCAGCATGACGTTGAGCTGGAAGTTGCCGGACTGGCCGGCCACCGAGACGGTAGTGTCGTTGCCCATGACCTGGGCGCTGACCATGGCCACCGACTCCGGGACGACCGGGTTGACCTTGCCCGGCATAATGCTCGAGCCGGGCTGCAGCGCCGGCAGGGCGATCTCGCCGAGCCCGGCCAGCGGCCCGCTGTTCATCCAGCGCAGGTCGTTGGCGATCTTCATCAGCGCCACCGCCACGCTGCGCAGCTGCCCGGAGAGCTCGACGGCGCTATCCTGCGAGGAGAGCGCCTCGAAGCGGTTGGCCGCGGGCGCGAAGGGGATCCCCGTCGCCTGGGCCAGCAGCGTGGCCACGCGCTCGCCGAGCTCGGGGTGGGCGTTGATCCCCGTGCCCACCGCCGTGCCGCCCTGCGCCAGGGCGTGGACGCGGGGCAGCGTCGCCTCGATGCGCTCGACCCCGCTGCGCACCTGGGCCGCCCAGCCGGAGAGCTCCTGGCCGAGGGTGACCGGCATCGCGTCCATCAGGTGGGTCCGCCCGGTGGTGGTCACCTCGGCGAGCTCCTCGCTGCGCCGGTCGATCCCGTCGGCGAGCCGGCGCAGCGCCGGCAGCAGGCGGTCGTGCGCCTCCATGGCGGCGCTGACGTGGATCGCCGTGGGGATGACGTCGTTGGAGCTCTGCCCCATATTGACGTGGTCGTTGGGGTGGACGGCGCAGCCGGAGCGCTCGCTGGCGAGCCGGGCGATGACCTCGTTGGCGTTCATGTTGCTCGAGGTCCCGGAGCCCGTCTGGAAGACGTCCACGGGGAAGTGGGCGTCGTAGTCGCCGCGGCTGACGGCCTCGGCGGCGTCGGCGACGGCCTCGGCGATCGCCGGGTCGAGGCCGGCGAGGTCGCGGTTCGCCCGGGCGCAGGCGGCCTTGATCAGCCCCAGCGCCTGGATGAAGGCGCGCGGCATCGGCTTGCCGCTGACGGGGAAGTTCTCCACCGCCCGCTGGGTCTGGGCGCCGTAGAGGGCGTCGGCGGGGACCTGGAGCTCGCCCATGCTGTCGCGCTCGGTCCGGTAACCGTCTTGGCTCATAGGGGTGTTCTCCTCTTGCCTCGGCAGGGCGGGGGGAGGCCCACGCCAAAAATAGACCCAAACATTGTAGAATATATCGGATCACCCATGGCAGCGGAGAGATATCCCGTGGAGCGCGACCCCCTCACCGCCCTCGCCCCCATCGACGGCCGCTACGCCGACAAGACCGACGCCCTGCGGCCGCTGCTCAGCGAGTACGGCCTGATCCGCCACCGCGTGGTCGTCGAGGTCCGCTGGCTGCAGGCGCTCGCCGCCGAGCCGTCGATCGCCGAGGTGCCGGCGCTCAGCGCCGATGGCCAGGCCTTCCTCGAGCGCCTCGTGGCCGAGTTCGGGATCGAGGAGGCCCGCCGGATCAAGGCCATCGAGGCGACGACCAACCACGACGTCAAGGCCGTGGAGTACTTCCTCAAGGAGCGGCTCGCCGAGCACGGCGAGCTCGCCGAGCGCGCCGAGTTCGTCCACTTCGCCTGCACCTCCGAGGACATCAACAACCTCGCCTGGGCCTGCATGCTGCGGGCGAGCCGCGATGAGGTCCTGCTGCCGGCCCTGGACGGCGTCATCGAGCAGCTGCGCGGGCTCGCCCACGCCCACGCCGAGCTGCCCATGCTCTCGCGCACCCACGGCCAGACCGCCTCGCCGACGACCCTCGGCAAGGAGCTGGCCAACGTCGTCCACCGCCTGCGCGAGCAGCGCCGCGCCCTCGCCGAGGTCCAGCCCCTGGGCAAGATCAACGGCGCCGTGGGCAACTTCAACGCCCACCTCGTCGCCTACCCCGAGGTGGACTGGCCCGCCCTGGGCCAGCGCTGCGTCGAGGCGCTGGGCCTGGGCTGGAGCGCCTACACCACGCAGATCGAGCCCCACGACTGGATCGCCGAGCTCTTCGACGCCCTGGGCCGGGTGAACACCGTCCTCCTCGACCTGTGCCGCGATATCTGGGGCTACATCTCCCTCGGCTACTTCGGCCAGCGCCTGGTCGCCGGCGAGGTCGGCTCCTCGACCATGCCCCACAAGGTCAATCCCATCGACTTCGAGAACGCCGAGGGCAACCTCGGGGTGGCCACCGCCCTGCTCGACCACCTCGCCCGCAAGCTGCCGGTCTCGCGCTGGCAGCGCGACCTCAGCGACTCCACGGCGCTGCGCACCGTCAGCCTCGGCGCGGCGCACACCCTGGTGGCGCTGCGCTCGGTGGAGAAGGGGCTGGGCAAGCTCGAGGCCAACCCCGAGCGCATCGAGGCCGACCTCGAGGGCGCCTGGGAGGTGCTCGCCGAGGCCATCCAGACCGTCATGCGCCGCTACGGCGCCGAGCAGCCCTACGAGCAGCTCAAGGGGCTGACCCGCGGCCAGCGCATCGACGAGGCCGCCGTGCGCGCGTTCATCGAGGGCCTCGACCTGCCGGAGGCGGCCAAGGCGCAGCTCCGCGGCCTGACGCCGCAGGCGTACCTCGGCAACGCCGCCGAGCAGGCGCGCCGGGTCTAGGCGGCGTCACCCGGGCTCCTGGGAGGACCAGAGCCCCGCCGTCCAGTCGCCCCCCGCCCACTCCTCCTGGAGCTGGCGCCGGTTCAGCGCGAGCCACTGCAGGGCGATGATCGGCATGGCCGCGCGCATGTGGCCCTCGGCGACGAGGCCGAGGGCCTCGTCGGTGGGCAGGACGTGGGCCCAGATGTCCTCGTGCTCCTCGTCGAGGCCGTGGATCCCGCCGGCGCCGCGGGTGTCGCAGCGCGCGCAGTAGAGCATCACCCGCTCGCTGCTGCCGCCGGGGCTCGGCAGGTAGTCGGCGATCAGGCGCAGGTCGTGGATCGTCAGCCCCGCCTCCTCCTGCGCCTCGCGGACGGCCACGCTGCCCGGCTCCTCGCCGAGCTCGGCCATGCCGGCGATCGTCTCGGTGATCCAGGCCCCGCGCGGGTCGTCGATCCCGCCGACCCGGAACTGCTCGACGAGCACCACCTCGTCGCGCTGCGGGTCGTAGGGCAGGACCGCGACAGCGAGGCCGCGGACCAGGCACTCGCGGCTGAGCGCCGGGCTCATCCCCCCCTCGAACAGGGCGTGGCGCAGGTGGACCCGGTCGAGGCGCAGGTAGCCCTCGTGGCAGCGCTCCCGGGCGAGGATCTCGTAGCGGTGGGCCATAGGCGTGCTCTCCTCAGCAGGGCTCCTTTTATGGGCGGTCGAAGACCGCGAAGCTCTCCACGTGCGCGGTGTGCGGGAACATGTCCATGACCCCGGCGGCGGTGAGCCGATAGCCGTGCTCGTGGACCAGCGTGCCGGCGTCGCGGGCCAGCGTCGCTGGCCCGCAGGAGCAGTAGACGATCCGCCCCGCCCCGGTCGCCGCCGCCGGGGCCAACGCCTCGGCGGCGCCGGAGCGCGGCGGGTCGAGGAGCACGGCGTCGTAGGCCCCGCGGATCGCCGCCAGGCCGGCCTCCGCCGTCAGGTCGCCGACCGCGAAGTCGGCCTCGAGGCCGTTGGCCGCCGCGTTGGCGCGGGCGCGCTCGATCAGGCCGACCTCCCCCTCGACGCCGGTGACCGCCGCCCCCGCCTGGGCCAGCGGCAGGGAGAAGTTGCCGACGCCGCAGAAGAGGTCGAGGATGCGCCGCCCCGGCGCCGGCGCCAGCCACGCCACGGCGCGCTGGACCATGGCCGTGTTCACGGCGGCGTTGATCTGGACGAAGTCCGTCGGCTCGAAGCCGACGGTCACCCCGGACGGCGCCAGGGTGTAGCTCAGCGCCGGCGCCGCCGGCTCGACGGGGGTGATGGTCGACTCGTCGCCGGGCTGGCGCAGCACGGCGAGCCCCGTCTCGCGGGCGAAGGCGGCCAGGGCCTCGAGATCCCCCGCGGTCAGCGGATCGAGGTGGCGGAAGACGAGCGCGGCGGTCTCGTCGCCGCAGGCGACCTCGATCTGGGGGATGCGCTCGGGGATGGAGAGGGAGGCCACCAGCCCGGCGAGGGCCTCGAGCCGCTCGCCGACGCGCGGGTCGAGGACCGGGCAGGCGTCGACGGGGGCGACGAGGGGGCTGTGCTTCTCGCGGAAGCCGACCAGCACCCCGCCCTTCTTCGGCACGTGCTTGACGGCCAGCCGCGCCTTGCGCCGGTAGCCCCAGACCGGCCCGGTCAGCGGCGCCAGGCGCTGCTCGGGGGTGACGCCGCCGATGCGCTCGAGCTGCTCGAGGAGCACGCGCTCCTTGTGGGCGAGCTGCGCCGGCGCCGGCAGGTGCTGCAGGGCGCAGCCGCCGCAGGTGCCGAAGTGCGGGCACCCCGGGGCGATGCGCTCGGCCGCCGGCTCGAGGATCTCGACGGCGCTCCCCTCCCCCCGGGAGCGGCGCAGCTTGGTGTAGCGGAACCGGACCCGCTCGCCGGGCAGGGCGAAGTCGACGAAGACGGGGCGCTCCCGGTCGTGGGTGATCCCCCGCCCCTCGTGGGCGAGGCCGGTGATCCGCGCCTCCACGGGCTCCTTGGGCAGGCGGCGCTTACGCCCCACGCCAGGCCTCCAGGAAGGAGCGCAGGTGGGTGCGGTCCGTGGCCGCCAGGGCGTCGGCGACCTTGCGCGTCTCGCGCTCGTAGCCGTCGGCGTCGAGCACGCCCCGGAAGTGCTGGAAGCGCAGGTAGAGCAGGTAGGTGTTGAGCACGTCGGTCTCGCAGTAGTTGCGTACGGCCTCGATCTCGCCGCGGTCCACGGCCTCGGCTACCGAGGCGCCGCTCATCCCCATCTTGCCGGGCAGCCCGCAGAGCGTGGCCACCTCGTCGAGGGGGGCGGCGGCGCGGGGCTGGAAGCTCGCGAGCACGTCCATGAGGTCGGTATGGCGGTCGTGGTAGCGGTTGAGGTAGTTGTTGAAGCGGAAGCTGCGGTCGCTATCGCCGGTCTCCCAGTAGCGCGGGGCGCTGATGCCGTGGATCAGCGCCCGGTGGTGGAGGACCGGCATGTCGAAGCCCGTCCCGTTCCAGGAGACCAGGTCCGGGACGTAGCGCTCCAGCCCCTCGAAGAAGCGCTGCAGCAGGGCCGGCTCCGCATCGTCGACCTCACCGAGGGACCAGACCCGGAAGCGGTCCCCCACCACCCCGGCCAGCGAGATGGCGACGACGCGGTGCAGGTGGATCCGCGGGAACTCCCGGCCCGTCTCCTGGCGCCGGCGCGCCGCCATGGCGCGGGCGACGTCCTCGTCGCCGAGCTCGCCGAGGCCGTAGACCCGGCGCCCGCCGGCGAGGTCGGGGACGGTCTCGATGTCGAAGGCGAGTACGTTCACGGCGCTCCCCCCTGCACGAGGACCACGAAGGCGACGGCGTAGTCGCGCTCATCGCTGAGGCTCAGCTGCGCGTCGACGACGCCGAGCTGCCCGGCGTGCTGCGCGGCCCCGCCGTGGAGGCGCAGCAGCGGCCTCCCCCGATCATCGTGCTCGACCTCCAGGTCGTGCAAGCCGACATCCGCCCCGATGCCCGTCCCCAGGGCCTTGGCCGCCGCCTCCTTGGCGGCGAAGCGCCGGGCGAGCAGCGCTGCCGGGCTGCCGCTGTCGCGGTAGCCGGCGAGCTCCCCGGCGGTCAGGATCCGCTGGGCGAGGCGCTCGCCGTGGCGGCGCAGGGCGCCGGCGATGCGCTCGACGGCGACGATATCGGTGCCGATGCCGGCGATCACGCCGCCCTCACCGCCCGCATCCGCCGGCGCATCTCGGCGACCGCCGGCGCCAGCCCCTCGAAGACGGCCCGGGCGACGATGGCGTGGCCGATGTTGAGCTCGGCGATGGCCGGGAGCGCCGCCACGGCCTCGACGTTGTGGTAGTGGAGGCCGTGGCCGGCGTTGACCTGCAGGCCGGCCCGCCGGGCGCGCTCGGCGGCCTCGCGCAGGCGCTCGAGCTCGGCCTGCTGCCCGGCGCGGTCGGCGGCCTCGGCGTAGGCGCCGGTGTGCAGCTCCACGGTCGGGGCGCCTGCGGCGGCGGCGGCGTCGATCTGCCCCGGCTCGGGGTCGATGAACAGCGAGACGCGGATCCCGGCCGCGGCCAGCCGCCGGCAGGCCGCGGCGATGCGCTGCGGCTCCCCCGCGACGTCGAGCCCCCCCTCGGTGGTCAGCTCGGCGCGGCGCTCGGGGACCAGGCAGCAGTCCGCCGGCTGCAGGCGGCAGGCGGTGGCGACGATCTCCTCCTCGACCGCCATCTCGAGGTTGACCCGCGTCTGGACGTGCTCGAGCAGCGCCGCCACGTCGCGGTCCTGGACGTGGCGCCGGTCCTCGCGCAGGTGGACGGTGATGGCGTCGGCCCCGCCGCGCTCGGCCTCGGCGGCGGCGTGGAGCAGGTCCGGGTAGCGGGTGCCGCGGGCCTGGCGCAGGGTGGCGACGTGATCGATGTTGACGCCGAGCTGGATGGGGGTGCTAGGCATGGTCTCCTTCCGTTCACTGGTGTGGCTTGCGGAACGAGCGGAACAGCTCGCGGCTGCGCAGGCGCCGGCCGCCGAGGCGGTGGCTGAGCACCGTGCGCATGAGCCGCCGCGCCTCGCTGCGCACGGGCTCCTCGGCCAGGCCCTCGCCGGTGGCCAGGGCGAGCAGGGTCGCCCCGTGGAGGCAGGCGCCGCCCGCCTCACCCGCCTCGTCGGGCTCGAGCGGCTCGGGGCCGCGCTCCGGGGCGTAGCGGTAGGGGCGCTCGGCGGCGATCGGCGCCCCGTGGACGTCCTCCTCGAGGCGCAGGCCGTAGCCGCTCTCGGCGAGCAGGGCCAGCTCGAAGCGCCGCAGGGCCGGCTCGGCGGGGCCGGTGAGGGCGTCGAGGCCCACCGCATAGGCCTCCCAGGTCCGCGGGTGCGGGTCCTCGCGGCGGGTCATCGCCAGGAGCAGCTCGGCCATGTAGAAGCCGCACGCCAGGGCCTCGCCGCGGAGCCGATAGCCCGCCCCCGCCTGCTCGAGGTCGGTGATCGTCTTCAGCTCGCCGCGCCCGCGCCAGGCCGCGTGCAGCGGCACGAACGGCTCGAGCAGCCCGCCCCAGCCGCGCCGCCGCGCCCCGCGGGCGACGGCGCCGAGGCGGCCGTGCTCGCGGGTGAAGAGCTCGACGAGGGCGCCGGTCTCGCCGTAGGGGCGCCGGTGCAGGACCCAGGCGGGGCAGTGGGCCTCGGGCGCGCTCAATCCGTGTACCCGAACCGCTGCAGCGCCCGCTGATCGTCGGTCCAGCGCTCCTTGACCTTGGTCCACAGGTCGAGATGGACCCGCTCGCCGAGCAGGGACTCCATCTCCAGCCGCGCCCGGCGGCCGATCTTCTTCAGCCGCTTGCCCTCGCGGCCGATGACGATGGGCTTCTGGCCCTCGCTCTCGACCCAGATGACCGCCGCCACCCGGAGCAGGCCGCCGTCGCGCTCCAGGCCCTCCACCTGCACGGTGGTCGCGTAGGGGAGCTCGTCGCCGAGGGCGAGCATGAGCTGCTCGCGGACCAGCTCGCCGAGCCGGAAGGCGAGGTCCCGGTCGGTGAGCTGGTCCGCCGGGAACAGCGGCGGGCCCGCGGGCAGCCGCTGGACCACCTCCTGCTCGAGCGCCTCGAGGTTCTCCCCGCGGGTCGCCGAGACGGGCACCAGGGCAGCGAAGTCGCGCCGCCCCTGGAGCCGCTCCATATGGGGCAGGAGCCGGCGCTTGTCCGGGATGCGGTCCACCTGGTTGATCGCCAGCACCACGGGGGCGCTGACGCCCTCGAGGCTCTCGAGCACGCGCTCGTCCTCCGAGCGCCACTCCAGGCCGCGGGTGACGAGGACGACGACGTCGATATCTTCCAGCGCCCCGAGGGCCGCGCGGTTAAGCTGGCGGTTGAGGGCGCGCTTGCCGCGCTCGTGCAGCCCCGGCGTATCGACGAAGACCGCCTGCGCCCCGGGCCGGTTGGCCACCCCGAGGATGCGGTGGCGCGTCGTCTGCGGCTTGCGGGTGACGATGCTCACCTTCTCGCCGAGCAGGGCGTTGAGGAGGGTCGACTTGCCCACGTTCGGCCGGCCGACCAGGGCGCAGAGGCCGCTGTGCTCGAGCTCGGCGACCTCGCCGGCGAGGCCGCCGCCGGGCTGGGTGGTCTCCTCGCGGCTCGGGTCCTGCTCGGGCATCACTCTCCTCTCCTCTCGGCGCCGATCTCGGCGAGCATCGCCGCGGCGGCCTGCTGCTCCGCCTGCCGCCGGCTGCCGGCCTCGCCGACGGTGGCCAGCTCGCTATCGCCGAGCCGGCACTCGACGCGGAAGCTCTGGTGGTGGGCCTGGCCCTGGGTCTCGAGGACCCGGTAGGCGGGCAGGGGCCGGTGGATCGACTGCAGGGCCTCCTGCAGCCGCGTCTTGGGATCCTTGAGCACCCCCTCGCTCGGCAGGGACTCGAGGCGCGCGTGGTAGAGGCCGGTGATCGTCGCCGCGGCGGTGGCGAAGTCGCTGTCGAGGTAGACGGCGCCGAAGACCGCCTCGAGGGCGTCGGCGAGGATCGAGTCGCGCCGGTGGCCGCCGCTCTTGAGCTCGCCGCCGCCGAGGCGCAGGTGCCGGCCGAGGCCGATCTGCCGGGCGATCTCGGCCAGGCTCGAGCGGTTGACGAGGCTGGCGCGCAGCCGCGACAGGGCCCCCTCGCTGTCGCCGGGGCGGCGCCGGAAGATGGCGTCGGCGATGACGAAGTTGAGGACCGAGTCGCCGAGGAACTCCATGCGCTCGTTGTGCCGCGAGCTGGCGCTGCGGTGGGTGAGCGCCTCCTGCAGGCGGCCGGGGTCGTGGAAGCGGTAGCCGAGGCTCCCTTGCAGCTCTTCCAGGTCGGACATCGTCAATCGATCCAGTTGCCGATGCGTTGCCAGGCGATGCGGCCCTGCTGCGGATCCCAGCTCATCCAGATGAGGAAGGCCTCCCCGACGAGGTACTGGTCGGCCACCGGCCCCCAGAAGCGGCTGTCGGCGCTGCGGTCGCGGTTGTCGCCGATGACGAAGTAGCTGCCCTCGGGCACGGTGTACTCGAAGTCCTGGGACGGCGACTCGCGGTGGTGGAGGATGCGGTGCGCCTCGCCGCCGATGCGCTCGCGCAGCACCCAGGCGCGGCCGTCGGCCTGGAGCCCGGCGTAGCGCTGCCGCCCGCCCTGCTCGAGCGCCTCGCCGTTGACGTAGAGGGTGCGGTCCTCGTAGCGGATCTCGTCGCCCGGCAGGCCGATGACCCGCTTGATGTAGTCCTCGCCCGGGTCCCGCGGGTAGCGGAAGACGGCGACGTCGCCGCGCTCGGGCTCGCCGCCGCCGGCGATCCGCGTGCCGAGCACGGGCAGGCGCAGGCCGTAGGCCGCCTTGTTGACGAGGATGAAGTCGCCAGTATGCAGCGTCGGCAGCATCGAGCCGGAGGGGATGCGGAACGGCTCGGCGACGAAGGAGCGCACCAGGAGGACGATCAGGATCACGGGGAAGAGCGAGCGCGGCAGGTCGATATACCACGGGTCCTGCCGCCGGTCGATGCCCTCGCGGCGGCGCAGCCACCGGTCCCAGCCCCAGACGAGGCCGGTGATCAGGGTCAGGAGGACGAGGAGGAGCTCGAAGTCCATGCCGCGATCCGCCTAGTCGTCGGAGTGGTCCACGCGCAGCACGGCGAGGAAGGCGTCCTGCGGGATGTCGACCTTGCCGACCTGCTTCATCCGCTTCTTGCCCTCCTTCTGCTTCTCGAGGAGCTTGCGCTTGCGCGTGGCGTCGCCGCCGTAGCACTTGGCGGTGACGTTCTTGCGCATCGCCTTGACCGTGCTGCGGGCGATGATGTGGCTGCCGATGGCCGCCTGGATGGGGATCTCGAACATCTGCCGCGGGATGAGCTCCTTGAGCCGCTCCACCAGGGCCCGGCCGCGGTGGTAGGCGTGCTCGCGGTGGACGATGTTCGACAGGGCGTCGACCCGCTCGCCGTTGATCAGGATATCGAGCTTGACCAGGTCGTCGGCCTGGAAGCGCTTGAGCTCGTAGTCGAAGGAGGCGAACCCGCGCGAGGCGGACTTGAGCCGGTCGAAGAAGTCGAGGACGACCTCGCTGAGCGGCATCTCGTAGGTCAGCGAGATCTGCCGGCCGACGTAGTGCATCGCCTTCTGCACGCCGCGCTTCTCCTCGCAGAGGGCGAGGACGTTGCCGATGTGCTCCTCGGGGACGAGGATGCTCGCCTCGATGATCGGCTCGCGGATCTCCTCGATCTCGGCGTTGGCCGGCAGGTTGGCCGGGTTGTCGACGGAGAGCTCCTCGCCGGACTTGGTCACGACGTGGTGGACCACCGTCGGCGCCGTGGTCACCAGGTCGAGGTCGTACTCACGCTCGAGCCGCTCCTGGATGATCTCCATGTGGAGCATGCCGAGGAAGCCGCAGCGGAAGCCGAAGCCGAGGGCGTGGGAGCTCTCGGGCTCGTAGTTGAGCGCCGAGTCGTTGAGCCGCAGCTTGCCGAGCGCCGTGCGCAGGGCCTCGAAGTCGTCCGAGGTGCTCGGGAAGAGCCCGGCGAACACGCGCGGCTGGACCTGCTTGAAGCCGGGCACGGGCGCGGCGGCCGGCTCGTTGGCGCGGGTGAGCGTCGCCCCCACCGGGGCGCCGTCGATGTCCTTGATCCCGGCGACCACGTAGCCGACCTGCCCCGGGAGCAGCCGCTCGCGCGGGGTGCGCTTGGGGGTGAAGATCCCCAGCTCGGCGATCTGGAACTCCCGGCCGGTGGCCATGACGCGGATGCGGTCGCCCCGGCGCAGCTCGCCGTCGAAGACCCGGGCGAGGGTCACGACGCCGAGGTAGTTGTCGAACCAGGAGTCCATGATCAGCGCCTTGAGCGGCCCCTGGGGATCCCCCTGCGGCGGCGGCACCCGCTGGACCAGCGCCTCGAGCAGGTCCTCGACGCCCTGGCCGGTCTTGGCGCTGACCATCAGCGCCTCGGCGCCGTCGAGCCCGATGAGCTCCTCCATCTGCTCGAGGACCTGCTCCGGCTCCGCCGAGGGCAGGTCGATCTTGTTGAGCACGGGGATGATCTCCAGGTCCTGGTCGATGGCCGTGTAGCAGTTGGCCACGCTCTGCGCCTCCACGCCCTGGGAGGCGTCCACCACCACCAGCGCCCCCTCGCAGGCGGCGAGCGAGCGCGAGACCTCGTAGGAGAAGTCGACGTGCCCCGGGGTGTCGATGAAGTTGAGCTCGTAGGTCTGCCCGTCGCGGGCGTGGTACTGCAGGGAGACGCTCTGCGCCTTGATGGTGATCCCGCGCTCGCGCTCGAGCTCCATCGAGTCGAGGACCTGCTCGTTCATCTCCCGGTCGCTCAGCGTGCCGGCGACTTGGATGAACCGATCCGAGAGGGTCGATTTGCCGTGGTCGATATGCGCGATGATCGAGAAGTTGCGGATATTCTCCATGCCGTCGCCGTGTCCTCACCTCGCCGGCTCCAACGAAAAGCGCCGTCCGAGCCCGGACGGCGCGACTATTCTACGCGTTTATGCCTCGCAAGGCATGGCGGCGCCCCCCGGGGGGGCGCGCTCCAAGGCTGCTACCGGCCCTCCGGCGTCTGCGCCCGCTGGATCGTACCGTCAGGGTAGCCGGCGCCGAGCTGATAGGGGTAATCGACCAGGAACGGCTGCAGCCGGGAGGGCATCGACTCGGGCAGCTGCGCGGCACTACGCTGCGGCTGCTCCGCGGGGCGGCTGAGGCGCGGGAGCTCGCGCCCCGCCTGGGGCCAGGCGCCGGGGATCTGCCCCCCCTCGCCGAAGGTGGCCACGGTCTCCCAGTCCGCGGCAGGCGCCTGCCTGGGCGCCTCCTGGCGCGGGCTCGGCTGGCCCTGCACGCTCGCCGGCACCCCGGCGCCCGGGGCGCCCGGCGCCGGCTGCGGGGCGCGCTCGCCGCCGCCTTGCCACCACAGCACCGTGACGGCGGCCACGGTGGCCGCGACCGCGCCGCCGAGCAGGGAGCGCCGCGAGCCCCTCGCCCGCGCGGCGGGGGGGCGCTGATGGGCCGGCTCCTCGGCTAGCGCCTCCCGCACCCGCTCGCTGAGCTGCGGGCCCGGCTGCGGCGGGAGGCTGCGCTGCAGCGCATCGCGCATGAGGTAGTAGCGCGCCAGGCGCGAGCGCAGCCGCTCGTCGTGGCCGATCCGGCGCAGCAGGAACCGCCGCTCGTCCGGGGTGAGCTCCCCGTCGACGAACGCCGAGAGCGCCTCCTCTACGCTATCGTCGTTATGCTCTAGCGACATACCCTGACCCCTCTTGCTGGCGTCCAAACGTCAAGCCTCGCCGGTCAGCTGCCGCAGGCGCTTATCGATCGCCTCTCGGGCCCGAAAGATGCGCGAGCGGACCGTGCCCACCGGGCACTCCATGGCCTGCGCGATCTCCTGGTAGCTCAGCCCCTCGAGCTCGCGCAGGGTGACCGCGGTTCGAAGCTCCTCGGGCAGCGCCTCGATGGCCTCGATGACCGTACGCTCGACCTCGTCGCGGTGGAAGACCGCCTCCGGCGTATCCTGGTCCCGAAGCACCGTGTTGATATCGAAGCGCTCCGCATCCTCGGCATCGACGTCGGAGTCCGGCGGCCGGCGCCCCTGGGCGACCAGGTGGTTCTTGGCCGTATTGACCCCGATCCGGTAGAGCCAGGTGTAGAAGCTGCTCTCCCCCCGGAAGTTCGGGATCGCCCGGTACGCCCGGATGAACGCCTCCTGCGCGACGTCCAGCGCCTCCTGCGGATCGCGCACGTAGCGCGTGATCAGCTTGACCAGCCGCTGCTGATACCGCAGCACCAGCACATCGAAGGCCTGCTTGTCCCCGGCCTGCACGCGCGCCACGAGATCACGGTCGGAATCCGTGGGCGTCGTCATCACCGCCGGCGCCCTCCGTCCGAGCGCCGGTCTGTAAAGCAGTAGACACTCCAGTCCGGGGCGAGTTCGCGCACAGCTAGGGCATTGCGGATTGTCAGGGGTGGGTGATTTGCCGCAGCCAGCGCGGCGTGCGAAGCTTAGCACCCTATCCGATGGAGCCGTGACAGCGCAAGCAAATGCCGGATTCACAAGCAGGTTACGACGTTCTGGTCATCGGCAGCGGCCTCGCCGGCCTGACCGTGGCCCTGCAGCTGCCGGAGCGCCTGCGGGTCGGGGTCCTCTCCAAGGGCACCCTGACCGAGGGGGCGACCCCCTACGCCCAGGGCGGGGTCTCCGCGGCCCTCGACGCCGCCGACTCCGTGGCCGCCCACGTCCACGACACCCTCGAGGCCGGCGCCGGGCTGAGCGACCCGCAGATCAGCGAGCTCGTCGCCGAGCGCGCGCGAGGGGCCATCGAGTGGCTGGTCGAGCAGGAGGTCCCCTTCTCCCGGACGGGCAACGGGGAGAGCGGCACCGCGGGGCTGCACCTCCACCGCGAGGGCGGGCACAGCCACCGCCGGGTGGTCCACGCCGAGGACGCCACCGGGGCGGCCATCTCCCGCAGCCTCTCCAGCATCGTCGCCGAGCGCGGCAATATCGATCTGCTCGAGCGGCGCTACGCCGTGGACCTGATCACCGGCGCCCGGCTCGGCCAGGCCGAGGACCGCTGCCTGGGGGCCTACGTGCTCAACGCCGCGAGCGGCCGGGTCGAGGCGATCGGGGCGCCCGCCGTCGTGCTCGCCTGCGGCGGGGCGAGCAAGGTCTACCTCTACTCGACGAGCCCCTACGCGGCCACCGGCGACGGCATCGCCATGGCGTGGCGCGCCGGCTGCCGCGTGGCGAACCTCGAGTTCAACCAGTTCCACCCCACCTGCCTCTACCACCCCGAGGAGCGCTCCTTCCTGATCAGCGAGGCGGTCCGCGGCGAGGGCGGCCGCCTGCTGCTGCCCGAAGGGAGCCGCTTCATGGAGCGCTTCGACGAGCGCGGCGAGCTCGCCCCGCGGGACGTCGTCGCCCGGGCCATCGACCACGAGATGAAGCGCCTCGGGGCGGAGTGCCTCTACCTCGACATCAGCCACCGCCCGGCGGCGCTCATCCGCGAGCGCTTCCCGACGATCTACCAGCGCTGCTACGGGCTCGGCTTCGACATGACCCGCGAGCCGCTGCCCATCGTCCCGGCGGCGCACTACACCTGCGGCGGCGTGGTGGCCGACGCCGCCGGGCGCACCGACCTCCCCGGCCTGTACGCCGTCGGCGAGACCGCCTGCACCGGGCTGCACGGCGCCAACCGCCTGGCGAGCAACTCCCTGCTCGAGTGCCTGGTCTTCGGCGCCGAGGCGGCGCGGGAGATCGCCGCGGCGCAGCCGCAGCGCGCCGGCCTGCCCGCGTTGCCGCCGTGGGACGAGAGCCGGGTGACCGACTCCGACGAGCAGGTGGTGGTCAGCCACAACTGGGCGGAGCTGCGCCGGGCGATGTGGAACTACGTCGGCATCGTGCGCACCGATCGGCGCCTCGAGCGGGCCGCCCGGCGCATCGACCTGCTCTCCCGGGAGATCCACGAGTACTACAGCAACTTCCGCCTCAGCAGCGACCTCATCGAGCTGCGCAACCTCGTGCAGGTGGCGCAGCTCACGGTGCGCTGCGCCGGCCGGCGGCGCGAGAGCCGCGGCCTCCACTACACCCTCGACTTCCCCGCCCCCGACCCGGAGCAGTGCGCGCCCACCCGGCTCGTGCCGCGGCGGCCAGGGCCCTTCGCGCCCCGGCGAGGTGCCGGCGGCACGTAGCGGGCTGAGGCGCGGGCCGGCTGTAGAGGCCGGCTGTAG
>NZ_NRSH01000044.1 GCF_016584055.1 Halorhodospira neutriphila | reverse complement strand
CCTGCTGCCCTCGGCGCTGCCGAGCCACGAGGCGGCCTACGCCCTGACCGTGCACAAGAGCCAGGGCTCGGAGCTCGACGAGGCCCACGTCCTGCTGCCGGAGGCCGACACCCCGCTGCTGACCCGGGAGCTGCTCTATACCGCCGTCAGCCGCGCCCGCGAGCGGGTCACCCTCTACGGCCCGGCGGCGGTCCTCGCCCGCGGCGTCCAGCGCCGGACCCGGCGCGAGTCCGGCCTGGCCGAGCGCCTCCAGCGGCCGGATTGAAGCCCCGCCAATTCAATCCCGCCCAGCCGCCGTGAGAGAATAGTGCGACAATAGCCGTACCCCGGTCACTGTAAGGAGGGGCCGTGCCGCCCAGGCCTCCTTGGCAGGCGCTGACGGTCGCCGGCACCTACGCGGTCGCCGGCCTGCTCTGGATCGTCGGCAGCGATGCGCTGCTCGCCTATGCGGCCCCGGCGGAGTGGCTCCCCACCCTGCAGGCGCTCAAGGGGATGGCCTTTATCCTCGCCACTGCGGGGCTGCTCTACGTGCTGCTGCGGCGCCTGGCCCGCTACCAGGCCGAGGTCTCCGAGCAGGTCCGGGAGAAGGCGGCCCTGCGCGGCCGGCAGGAGGCCTTCGAGTCCCTCGCCGAGCACGCCCCCGACCTCATCGCCCGCTTCGACCGCGGCCTGCGCTATACCTACGTGAACCCCCGCGTCAGCGAGGCCGCCGGCCGGCCCCGGGCGGATTTCCTCGGCCGGACCCACGCCGAGCTCGGCTACGAGCCCGCCCTCGTCGCCCTCTGGGACAACCACCTCGAGCAGGCCCGTGACCAGGGCGAGATGCAGCAGCTCACCTTCCGGATGTCCGGCTCGAGCGGCCGGCAGCGCTTCTACGAGGCGCGCCTGGTCCCCGAGGGGGGCGAGGCCGGCGGGCCGGCCGAGTCGGTCCTGGCGATCACCCGCGACCTTACCGAGCTGCAGGAGTCGCAGCAGCGCGTCGAGCAGCTCAGCGTCCTCTACGCGGCGCTGAGCGCGGCGAACCAGATGATCATGCGCGCCGCCGACCGCTACGAGCTCTTCGAGAGCGTCTGCCGGATCCTCACCGACCAGAGCGGCCTGGAGATGGCGTGGATCGGGCTCATCGAGCCGCAGACGCAGTGGGTGGCGCCGCGGGCCTGGGCCGGCGGCGAGCGCGCCGAGCGCTACCTCGAGCGCTGCCGGGTGAGCGCCGATCCCCGCCGCCCCGAGGGGCAGGGCCCGGTGGGGCGGGCGCTCCAGGCGGAGGCCACGGTGGTCTTCGACGACTTCCTCGGGGCCCCGGAGGCCGTGCCGTGGCAAGGGGCGGCCCGGGAGCTCGGCTACAGCGCGGTCGCCGCCTGCCCCCTGCAGGCGGGCGGTGAGGTGATCGGGGCGTTGGCGGTCTACGCGGGGCGGACCGACTTCTTCAGCGACGAGGTCGTCCGCCTCATCGAGGAGCTGGCCGGGGACGTCGGCTACGCCCTCGACCGCTTCGAGCTCGAGGAGCGGACCCGCTACCTCGCCGCCCACGACCTGGTCACCGGCCTGCCCAACCGGGCGCAGATGCTCGACCGGCTCGAGCAGGCGCTGACCCGCTGGCGGCGCTTCGGCGGCCGGCTGGCCGTGCTCTTCCTCGACCTCGACCGCTTCAAGGGGGTTAACGACGCCTTCGGCCACGAGGTGGGGGACCAGCTCCTCCAGGAGGTGGCGCAGCGGCTGCTCGGGGTCACCCGGGAGATGGACACGGTCTGCCGCCAGGGCGGCGACGAGTTCCTGCTCCTGCTGCCGGAGATCGACAGCGCCGAGGACGCCGCGCAGGTGGCGGAGAAGGTGGTCGCGGCGCTGGCCTCGCCGTTCTGCCTCGCCGGCACCGAGCTGGTGGTCACGCCGAGCATCGGCATCAGCCTCTGCCCCGAGGACGGCGTCGAGGCGGACACCCTGGTGCGCAACGCCGATACGGCCATGTACAGCGCCAAGCACGGCGGGCGCAACCGCTACTGCTTCTTCACCGAGCCAATGAACCGCCGGGTCCAGCAGCGCCTGGAGATGGAGTCCGGCCTGCGCGACGCCGAGCGCCGGGGGGAGCTGGAGCTCGGCTACCAGCCGCAGGTCGATATCGCCAGCGGCGCCGTCGTTGGGGTCGAGGCGCTGGTGCGCTGGCGCCACCCGAGGCACGGGCTGATCTCGCCGGCGAACTTCATCCCCGTCGCCGAGGAGAGCGGCCAGATCGCGCGGATCGGCGACTGGGTGCTCGCCGAGGCGTGCCGGCAGTGCGCCGCGTGGCGCGAGACGGCCCTGGCCGGGCTGCCGGTGGCGGTGAACCTCTCCGCGGCCCAGCTAGGCCGCTCGGACCTGGCGGAGGGCATCCTCCGCCACCTGGAGGCCTACGGGCTGCCGAGCTCGGCGCTGCAGCTGGAGATGACCGAGGGGCTCTTCTTCCACGAGACCGAGCCGGTACGCTCGACGCTCCAGTCGCTGCAGCGCAGCGGGCTGCAGCTGGTCGTCGACGACTTCGGCACCGGCTACTCCAACCTCGGCTACCTTAAGCGCTTCCCCGTCGCCAAGCTGAAGATCGACGAGTCGTTCGTCCGCGGCCTGCCCGAGGACACCGAGGACGTCGTGATCAGCTCGACGCTCATCCGCATGGCCCACGGCCTGCGGCTGCGGGTGATCGCCGAGGGCGTGGAGACGGCGGAGCAGCTGGCGTTCCTGCGCGAGCACGGCTGCGACGAGGCGCAGGGCTTCTACTTCAGCCGTCCCCTCGCCGGGGCGGATCTGGCTCGCTGGGCCCAGCGGCGCTAGCCGCCTGCGCCGCCGGCCCCGAGCTCGGGAACAGCGGCCAGCACGCGGCGGCGGCCAGGCCGAGGCCGGCGAAGGCGGCGAAGGCCCCCGTGTAGCCGAAGCGCTCCACCGCCCAGCCGGCCAGCGGCGAGCCGATGGCCTGCCCGACGGCGATGGCCAGGAACGGCAGCACCGCCCCCAGGGAAGGGCGGTGGGGGAGCAGCCGGATACCGCTGATCAGGTAGACCGCCGTGAGCGTCATGTACGCCACCCCGAACAGGGCGGCCGAGGCGATGGCCAGCATCAGCTGGCTGGGGGCGGCGATCAGCAGCAGCAGGCCGGCGGCGAGGGTGGCGAGCGCCACGGCCTGGGTCACGCCGGCGCCGTGGCGGTCCGCCCAGTCGCCGGCCGCCGCGCCGGCGAGCCCGGCCACCCCCACCGCCAGCCACAGCCAGCCGGAGAGGTGCGGCTCCAGGCCGCCGAGGGCCACGACCAGGTCCGGGGCGAAGACCCAGTACGCCGAGCTGACCCCGCCCATCGCCGCCGAGAAGAGGCACAGCTCGATCACCCGCCGCCGCTGCTGCGCGGGGAGGCGGGCCGGAGGCGTTGCCGGGGCCTCGCGGTCCGCCGCGGCCGAGGCCGGCAGGAGGGCCCAGGCGGCGGCAGCGCCGAGGGCCGCGAGGAGGGCGAAGGCGGCGTAGGCCTCGCGCCAGGCGCCGGCGAGCAGGAGCACCGCCGGCACGGCCAGGGCGACGCCGAGGCTGGTGCCGGCGTTCATCACGGCGTTGACGCGCCCGTGCAGGGTGGGCCGGACGGCGGCGTGCAGCCCGGTGTTGAGCGCGGGCATCATCGTGCCGGTGCAGAGCCCGCAGGCGAAGACCCCGGCGCCGAGGACCAGCGGGCCCTCGGCCTGGCTGATCAGGGTCAGCCCCGCCACGGCGAAGGCGCCGGAGAGCACGGTGGCCGCGCGCGCGCCCAGGCGCTCGGCGACGGCCGAGGCGAAGAGGCTGGCGAAGACGAAGCTGATGAACGGCTGCGCCCCGATGAACCCCATCACCTCGGCGGAGAGGCCGAGCTCCTCGCGGATCGGCGGGACGAAGAGGCCGAAGGCGAAGCGGGCCAGCCCGTAGGCCACGGCGATCAGCCCGGCGCCGAGGGCGGCGTAGGTGGTCGCCGAGATCGGCTGCGCGCTCTGGGAGGAAGACGATCTGAAAGGCATGCGGCATTTTGCAGCCCCGCCGGTTCCCGTTCAAGACCGCCCGCTGCGCCGCCTACCTCCCAGGCGTCGCCGGCCGGGCGTCCCCCTGAGCCCGACAGCGAGATCCTCAAGGATCTGCAGGCGTAATGGATTCCTGCGGGGTGCCGGGCGTGTCAAGGCGCAGCCGGCGGTGGGCGGCGTGCGGCTTGCGCGCGCACCGGGGCGATGAGAGCCTTTGCGGATTTGCAGACAGGGAGAGGGGAGTTGATCGAGGTTCTCGCGCTGTCGTTCGCCTTCGTCTTCGGCGTACTGGTCCGCCTGGCCGGCCTTCCCCCCCTTGTCGGCTTCCTCGCCGCCGGCTTCGCCCTCAACTACTACGGGCCCGCCGTCGGCCTGCCCGAGGCGGCGGGCCCGGTGCTCGACCACGTCGCCCACCTCGGCGTGCTCCTGCTGCTGTTCACGGTGGGGCTGAAGCTGCGGCTGCGCAACCTCGTCGAGCCGGTGGTCATCGGCGGCGCGCTCCTGCACTTCCTGGTCACCACGGGGGTCTTCGCCGCCGGGCTCGTCCTGCTCGCCGGCGTGGAGCCCCGGACCGCGGTGCTGCTGGCCGTCGCCCTGGCCTTCTCGAGCACGGTGCTCGCCGCCAAGGTCCTCGAGGCGAAGCGGGAGCTGCGCGCCTTCCACGGCCGGGTGGCCATCGGCATCCTGATCATCCAGGACCTCATCGCCCTGGCGGTGCTCAGCGTCGCCGGCGGCCACACCCCGACCCCCGCGGCGCTGCTCGTCCTCGGCCTCCCGCTGCTGCGCCCCGCGCTCTACTGGCTGCTCGACATCGCCGGGCACGACGAGCTCGTGGTGGTCATGGGGGCGGTGCTCGCCATCGCGGTGGGCGGGCAGGGCTTCGAGCTCCTCGGCCTGAGCCCCGAGCTCGGCGCCCTGGCCATGGGCGTGCTCCTCTCCGGCCACTCCCGGGCCCAGGAGATCTCCCAGGCCCTCTGGGGGGTCAAGGAGGTCTTCCTCGTCGGCTTCTTCCTGCAGATCGGCATGGCCGGGCTGCCGGATACCGAGGCGCTGCTCTTCGCGCTCGCCTTCGCCGCGCTCCTGCCGCTGAAGGGGCTGCTGTTCTTCGCCCTGCTGATCCTCTTCCGGCTGCGCGGGCGCAACGCCTTCCTCGGCAGCCTCAGCCTCAGCTGCTATAGCGAGTTCGGCCTGATCGTCGCCTCCGGGGTCCTCGATGAGCGCTGGCTCGTGCCGCTGGCGCTGACGGTGGCCCTGAGCTTCGTCATCGCCGCGCCGCTCAACCGGCTCTCCCACCCGCTCTTCGACCGCTTCGAGGCCTTCCTGCGGCGCTTCGAGCGCCGCAGCCACCACCCGGACGAGCAGCCCGTCTCCCTGGGCAGCGCCGAGCTGCTGATCCTCGGCATGGGGCGCACGGGGACCGCCGCCTTCAGCCACCTCGCCGGCCAGGGGATCGACGTCGCCGGCATCGACGCCGACCCGGCGAAGGTCGCCGAGCACCAGGCCCAGGGCCGCAGCGTCGTCTACGCCGACGCCGAGGACGTCTGCTTCTGGAACGGCCTCGAGCTGGGCCCCCTGCGCGGCGTGATCCTGGCGACGCCGGATCTCGAGGGCAAGCTCATCGCCGTGCGGCAGCTGCGCCGGCGCGGGTTCAGCGGCCCCATCGTCGCGCAGATCATGTACGAGGACGAGGAGGCGCGGATGCGCCGGGCCGGCGTCGACGAGGTCTACATGGCCATGGCCGGGGCCGGCATCGGCCTGGCCGGCACGGCGTGGGAGACCCTGCAGCGCAAGGGCCGGCGCCGGCGCAGCGGGCGCTAGCCCCGGCGCCGCGCTCCCGTCCGCGGCTCCCCGTCGGGCCCCGCGCTCCGCTATGCTGGAGAGATCAGCGTAGACCCTCACCGGGCCGTGGGGGAGGAGGCGAAGACTATGGCACCTCGAGGCGGCTTGGCTGTGGCGCTGCTCGGGCTGGCGGCGCTGGCGGGGTGCGCCACCAGCTCCGCGCCGGAGAGCGTGCGCCGCGCCCCGGAGGACGCCCCGGGCCTCGAGCAGGTGCGCAGCGACCCGGCGCGCTACGCGGGGCGGACCGTGCGCTGGGGCGGGGAGATCGTCGAGCTGCGCAACGAGGCGGAGGCGACGTGGCTGGAGATCGTCGAGCGCCCCTTGGGCAGCGGCGGCGAGCCCGCGGCGTCGGACCGCTCCGCGGGGCGCTTCTACGCCCGCGTGCCGGGATTCCTGGAGCCGGCCACCTACGCCACCGGGCGCACGGTGACCGTGGTCGGGCGGCTCGAGGGCACCGTCGGCGGCGAGATCGGCGACTACGACTACGAGTACCCGGTGGTGGCCGTCACGGACCACTACCTCTGGCCCCTGCCGCCGCAACAGGCGCCGGGAGCCTACTACGACCCCTGGTACTGCGATCCGTGGTACTACGAGCCGTGGCCGCCGTGGGGCTGGCCCGGCTACCGCCCGCCGTGCCGGTGAGTGGCCGATGACCCGCCGGAGCGCGGTCACGGGGCTGGCGCTGCTGCTCGCCGCGGCGCTCTTGGCCGGCTGCGCCGCGGCGCCCTTCGAGCGCGGCGCGGGGGTCGCCGCGCTCACCGCCCGCGAGGCGGCCGCCGCCGGGGCGGAGCGCCTCGGCGCCGAGGTCATCTGGGGCGGTCGCATCCTCGAGGTCGAGTACCTCGAGGAGCGCACCCGGCTGGAGGTGGTCGCCTACCCCCTCGACCGGCGCCAGCTCCCGCAGATCGACGAGCCGCCGGAGGGGCGCTTCCTGATCGACTACCCGGGCTTTCTCGAGGGCGTGGACTACCGGGCGGGGCGGCTGGTGACGGCCAGCGGGCCGATCCGGGCGCTGGAGCAGGGGCAGGTGGGCGAGCAGCGCCTCGACTACCCCGTGCTCGCCACCGAGCGGGTGCACCTCTGGCCCGAGGGCAGCCCCCGCTCCGCGCTCCGGCCGCGGGTCCACTTCGGGATCGGGGTGATCATCTCCCGCTGAGCGGCGCCCGCAGCGGCGCTAGGCCGCGGCGGCGCCGCGCAGGCGCTCCTCGGCGAGCCGGTCGGCCACCGTCGCCGTATCGAGCCCGCCCGCCTCGGCGCGCTCGAAGATCCGCTCCAGCGTGGCGCCGATGCGCTCGAGGTGGCGGCGCAGGCGCTCGGGGTCGGTATCCCCCTGCAGCTCGTAGGCGACCTCGATGATCCCGCCGGCGTTGATGGCGTAGTCCGGGGCGTAGAGGATGCCGCGGCGGCGCAGCCGCTCGCCGTGCTCGGGGCGGGCGAGCTGGTTGTTGGCGGCGCCGGCGACCACGCTGCAGCGCAGCTGCTCGACGGTCTCGTCATTGAGGACCGCGCCGAGGGCGCAGGGGGCGAAGACCTCGACCTCCTGGGCGTGGATCGCCTCCGGCGGCACCACCTCGGCGCCCCAGGCCGCGGCGGCCTGCTCGGCGCGCGCCGGGTCGGCGTCGCTGACCCACAGCCGGGCGCCGGCGGCGTGGAGGTGCTCGCCGAGCTTCCAGCCGGCGCTGCCCACGCCCTGCAGCGCCACGCGCAGGCCGTCGAGGTCGCGGCGGCCGAGGCGGTGGGCGACGGCGGCGCGCAGCCCGGTGAAGACGCCGTAGGCGGTGGAGGCGGAGATGGTGGCCTGGTGGCGCCGCCCCGGGCTCGGCGCCTCGCTGCGGATGCCCACCACGTGGGGGGTCGCCTCGGCGACCCGCTCCAGGTCCGCCGCGCCCATGCCGGAGTCCTCGGCGGTGACGTAGCCGCCGCCGAGGTCCTCGACCATCCGGCCGACGGCGTGCAGCAGCTCCGGGGTCTTCTCCTGTGCCGGGTCGGCGAGGACCACCATCTTGGCGCCGCCGAGGGGGATCTCGGCGAGGGCCGACTTGTACGTCATGGCCCGGGACAGGCGCAGGACGTCGGTGACCGCCTCCGCCTCGCTCGCGTAGGGGCGGACGCGGCAGCCGCCGACGCCGGGGCCGAGGGTGCGGTCGTGGATGGCGATCACGGCGCGCATCCCGCTGCCGGGATCGCAGCCGAAGAGCACGCGCTCGTGGCCGTCGAACTCCGGGTGGTCGAACAGCTGCATCGGTGGCATGGGCTGGGTGGCGCTCCTGCGGCTCGAAGGGAAGAGCCTGTAATTGTGCAGCCCTGCTCCCCGCGGGCCAAGGCCTCCGTCGCCGGCCCGCCGGCGGGGGCGCCCCGGGCCCGGGGCGGCGCAGCGGCCCCTACTCGGAGGCGGCCGCCCCCTTCCCCCGGCCCCACTCCCCGGAGCGCACCAGCGCCGTCCGGGTGAGCACCGGGCCGAGGAGCTCGAAGAGCACCGTGGAGCCGACGACCAGGGTGACGATGCGCTCCTGGAGCGCGGGGAAGGCGTTCGCCGCGACGAGGGCCATGCCGAGGGCGACGCCCGCCTGGGGCATGATGGCGAGCCCCATCCAGCGCCGGACGCGCGCCGGCGCCCCCGAGATCCGCCCGCCGGCGTAGGCGCCGAGGATCAGGCCGAGGGCGCGGGCCAGGACGTAGGCCCCGCCGATCAGCCCGATCTGGGCCAGCTCGCCGAGGTGCAGCGAGGCGCCGGCGAGCAGGAAGAAGAGGATCATGAACGGCCACTCGATGTACTGGATCTCGGCGAAGGGGCGCTCGTAGTGGGCGGCGAGGTTGACGATGGTGGCGCCGACGACCATGGCGGTGAGCAGGAAGGAGACCTCGAGGAGCAGCGCCAGGCCGCCGGCGAGGAGCACCACCCCGATCGCCTCCGCCTGCGTGGGCTGCCCGGGCTTCAGGCGGCCGGTGACGAAGGCGGCGGGGACGCCGATGGCGAGCCCGAGCAGCAGCGCCCCGCCGAGCTCCCGGCCGCCGTGGAGCAGCGCCGCCCACGCCGAGCCGTCGCCGCCGAGGCTCTGGGCGACGGCGAGCAGCAGCGAGAAGACGATCAGCCCCCAGGCGTCGTCGAGGGCGACGATGCCGAGCAGGGTGTCGGTGAACTTCCCCTCCGCCTGCGCCTCCTCGACGACGTTGGTCACGGCCGCCGGCGCCGAGGCCGGGGCGATCCCGGCCAGGATCAGGGCGAGGGCCGGCGGCGCGCCCGCCAGCCAGAGGGCGAGGAGCACGAGCAGGGAGGCGCCGAGGACCTCGAAGAGCGAGACCCCCAGGACGTGCCGGCCGACGTGGCGCAGGTTCGCCAGGGAGAGCTTGCTGCCGAGCAGGAACCCCACCATGAGCAGGGCGAGGTTGCTGATGAAGGGGTACCACTGGTCGGCGACCTCCGGCAGCAGGTCCAGCCCCGGCGGGCCGATGGCCACCCCGAAGAGGACCAGCAGGGTGACGCGGGGCAGGGGGAGGCGGTGGGAGAGGAGGTCCCCGACCAGGCCGAGGAGGATCAGGACCCCGAGGGTCGTGATGATGACGCCGAGATCTGCCATGGCTCGTCTGCGGCTCTGCGGTCGCTAGCGGATGGCGGATGGATGGGGGGCGCCGGCCCCCGGCGTGCGGGGGCGGCGGCTCAGTCGATCTCGCAGCCCTCGGCCCGGCAGCGGCGCCGGTAGCGGCGGTTGGCGTACCACTGGTAGAGCGGCTCCAGGGGGCGGACGAGGCCGAGCCCGCGGACGGTGCGGGCGAGCAGGTGCCAGTAGGGCAGGTGCGACCAGACCACCGTGAAGGCGTCCACGCCGCCGCGCAGCACCCCGTGCTCATCGCGGCAGTGGAAGCGCTGCATGGCCTGGTCCCAGCTCAGGCCGCTGCCGTCGAGGGCGCCCGGGTCGTGGAGGTTGCGCCACTCGATGGCGCCGGCCTTGTCGAGCCGCTGGTAGCCGGCGATCTCGCGGCGGCAGATGGGGCAGTTGCCGTCGTAGAAGACCACGGGGCGGGCAGGGGAGTCGGGCATGGCGCTGGTTCCGTAGAAGGAGAATGATTACCATTATAACGGATTGTGCTTGAGGGTGGTCGCCGCGAGGGAGGCTGAGACGGCCGGCGACGCCCTGCGGCAAGGCCAGCGAGGCGTTATGACGCTAGCGTGGATACCCGACGGCGGCGAGGTGCTGATCCAGGGGGCGAGCCGCGGGATCGGCCTGGAGTTCGTCCGGCAGTGCCTGCAGGCCCCGCAGGTGGGCACGGTCTGGGCGACCTGCCGCCGCCCCGAGGCGGCCTCGGCCCTGCAGGGGCTGGCCGAGGGCAGCGGCGGGCGCCTGCGGGTGCTGCCCCTGGACGTCACCGACGAGGCGAGCATCGAGGCCGCTGCGGCGACGGTGCAGCAGGCCGGCGGCCGGCTCCACCTGCTCGTCAACGCCGCCGGGCTGCTCCACGACCGCCAGCGGGGGATCCGCCCCGAGAAGCGCCTCGAGGAGGTCTCCGCCGAGGCGCTGACCGAGCTCTTCCGGGTCAACGCCATCGGGCCGCTGCTCGTGGCCCGCGCCTTCCTGCCCTGCCTGCGCCACGGCGAGCCGGCGGTCTGGGCGGCCATCTCGGCGCGGGTCGGCTCCATCGCCGACAACCGCAAGGGCGGCTGGTACAGCTACCGGGCCTCCAAGGCGGCCCTCAACCAGCTGGTGCGGACCCTGGCGGTGGAGCTCGAGCGGCGCGCCCCGCGGGTCACCTGCGCCGCGCTGCACCCGGGTACCACGGACACCGACCTCTCGGCGCCCTTCCAGGCCTGGGTGCCGGCCGAGCAGCTCTTCGCCCCGGAGCGCACCGTCCGCCAGCTGCTGGCGGTGATCGACGGGCTGCGCCCGGCCGACAGCGGCGGGCTCTTCAGCTGGGATGGCCAGCCCATCCCCTACTGAGCCCGGCGCTCGGCGAGCCACGCCGCGATGGCCTCGTGGACCTGCCCGGGGCACTCCTGCTGCGCGGCGTGGCCGCAGTCCTCGAGGGTCACGAGGCGGCTGCGCGGCAGCGCCTCCGCGAGGCCCCGGGGGTCCTCGGGAGGGACGATCTCGTCCTGCTCGCTGACCAGGATGAGCACCGGCGCCTCGATCCGGTCGACGTCCTCGCTGCGCTCCAGCGGGTTCGTCAGGGCGCGCTGCATCACCTGCGCCCAGGCGAGGTCCCAGCCCGGGGTCCGGGCGTGGAGGGTGGCGAAGCGCCGGTCCGCGGCCGTGATCCGGCTCTCGTCGTGGTAGGAGGCCTCGAGCAGGGCGGTGCTCTGCCCCAGCCAGCGGGAGCCCCACAGGCCCAGGCGGTAGAGCTGCGGGGTCTCGGCGAGCCACTGCGGCAGCGTCGGGCGGTTGACCACGCTCTTGGGGTTGATCAGCACCAGCCCGGCGACCCGCCCGGGGGCGCGCAGGGTGGCGTTGAGGGCGATGGCCGAGCCGACGGAGTTGGCCACGAGCACGGTCCGCTCCATGCCCAGCGCCTCCTGGACGGCGAGGAGGTGGTCCACCGCCGCCTCGGGGGTGAAGGGGCTCGGGCCGGACCACTCCGCGGCCGTCGGCTTGGCGCTGAGCCCGTAGGGGACCTGGTCGTAGGCGACCGCCCGGCCGTGGGCGGCCAGCTCCGGGAGCAGCTCCCGCCAGGTGAAGGCGTTGAAGGTGAACCCGTGCAGGAGCAGGAACCCGGGCGCCGAGGCGGGGGCGTCCCCCGCGGGCCCCTCGGCGAGGTAGTGGATGCGCAGCCCGTCCGTGCCGGGGAAGGGGATCTCGAGGAAGCGGCTCTCCTCGGTGGCGGCCTCCTGCGCGGTGCTCTCCACGGCCAGCGGCTTGGTCGGGATGAGCAGCGGCAGCAGGGCGGCCGCGGCGATGCCGAGCAGCAGGAGGACGGCCAGGGCGCGGCCGATGCGCCGCAGGGGGCCGCGCCGGGGGCGCGGCGGGCGAGTGATGGGGGCCATAGGGCTGTGTCCGTGTCGTGGTGGCTCCAGGGCCATTAGCTAATCAACGCCCTACGGCCGCGTCAATCGCGGCCGGGGCCGGTAACCGGGCTGCAAGCGGAGGGTCACCGCGCTGTCCCCGGACGGGGTGGCGCGCCTTTTCCCGGGCGTGGCCAAATGCCCCCTTTATGAGCACACTAGGCCGCACTGACCGCGGCCGGGAGTTCTGACGGATGCTGGCGCTACTCCGCGATACCTGTGCGCGCTACGGCTCGCTGTGGCGGGCGGCGTGGGCCCCGGGGCGCAAGCCCATCGCCGGGCGCAGCCCGCGCCACTACCTGCTCACCACGCTGCTGCTGCTGGGCCTGCCGCTGTTCGCCCTCTACCACCTGGTGGGGCTCGCCCTCGACGAGCTGCTCTTCCGGGGCTACCGGCGGGTCGAGGTCCGGGAGCCGACGTTCATCCTCGGCGTGCCGCGCAGCGGGACGACGGCCCTGCACCGGACCCTGGCCGCGGACCCGAGCTGGACCACCTTCACGACGTGGGAGTGCATCTTCGGCATCTCCGTGACCTGGCGCCTCTTCTGGCGCGGCGTCGGGCGGGTCGACCGGTACGTGGGCGGGCCCGGCCGGAGGCTCGTCTCCTGGGTGGAGGGCCGGCTCTTCGGCGCCCTGGAGCAGACCCACCCGGTCCGGCTCGACGAGCCGGAGGAGGACTACCTGGTCCTGCTGCCGCTGCTCGCGAGCTTCGTGCTCATCGTCCCCTTCACGGACGCGCGCAGCGCCTGGGAGATGGGCTACTTCGACCGCGACCTCAGCCCGGGGCAGCGCCGCCGGGTGATGGCCTTCTACGAGCGCTGCGTCCAGAAGCACCTCTACGTCCACGGCCCGCAGCGGCGGCTGCTGAGCAAGAACGCCTCCTTCGCCCCGATGGCCCGCTCGCTGGTCGCGCAGTTCCCCGACTGCCGGATCCTCTGCTGCCTGCGCGACCCGGCGGCGGCGGTGCCCTCGCAGCTGCACGCCGTCGAGGACGGCATGGCCACCCTCCACGGCCGCTACGACGCCCGGCGCCTCGGCCACCAGTTCCTGCAGCTGCTGGCCTTCTACTACCGCCACCTGGCCGCGAGCCTCGCCGAGCTGCCCCGGGGCCAGGCGGTGCTCATCGCCACCGAGGCCATGCGCCGGGACATGCCCCGGACCATCGAGCGGGCCTGCGAGCTGCTCGACCACCCCCCCATCGAGCTCTCCCCCCAGGAGCTCGTCCGGGCCCAGGGGCCGACGGGCCAGCCGGCGCGCCGCCACGCCGCCGCGGACTTCGGCCTGGACGCCGAGGCCATCTACCGGGCCTGCGGCCGGCTCGAGGACTACTTCCCCGCCGACGCCGAGGGCGTGATCCCCGCCGCGGACGTCGCCACCGCGCAGCGGGGCCCGGCGCGGGCGGCGCCGGAGGTCGCCGTATGCCCGTAGGGGGCGGTGTGCCGGAGGGCTCGCTGCGGGTCGCCCTCGTCTCGGACGCGGCGCCCGAGCGCAACGGCGTCGGCAGCTACTACCGCGATCTCGCCGACCACCTGGCCGGGCGGGTGGCGGCGGTGGAGCTCCTCTGCCCCGAGGCCGAGGGGCTCAGGCCGTGGCTGCGGGTGCCGCTGCCCGGCGACCGGACGCAGTCGCTGGAGCTGCCCTCGCCGCTGCGGCTGCGGCGCCGCCTCCGGGCGCTGGCGCCGCACGTGGTCGTGGCGGCGACGCCGGGGCCCTACGGCCTGCTCGCCGGGCGCTTCGCCCGGCGCACGGGCACGCCGCTGGTCGTCGGTAGCCACACGCCGCTCGAGGCGCTCAGCGAGCTCTACTGGAACCGGCTGCTCGGCCGGCTCAACCGCTGGTACCTGGAGCGGCTCAACCGGCGCCTGATCCGCCGCGCCGAGCACGTCGTGGCCGTCTCCGAGCCGCTCCGGGATGCGGCCCTCGCCGAGGGGGCGCAGCGGGCGAGCACCATCGGCACCCTGCTGCCCAAGGCCTTCGTCGAGACGCCGGCGACGCCGCCGCGGGAGGCCCTGCGCCGGGTCCTCTACGTGGGCCGGCTGGCCCGCGAGAAGAGCATCCACGAGCTCCTCGAGGCGGGCCGCGCCCTGCCGGGGCTGGAGCTCGCCGTCTACGGGGACGGGCCGGAGCGCGCGAGCGTCGAGGCGTACGCCGCGGCCTGCCCGAACATCACCTACGGCGGCTGGTGCGACCGCCAGGGCGTGCTCAGCGCCCTCGACGGCGCCGACCTGCTGGTGCTGCCCTCGACGATCGAGGCCTTCGGCACCGTCGCCCTGGAGGCGCTGGCCCGGGGCCGGACGGCCCTGGTCTCCTCCGGCTGCGGGATCCTCGAGTGGCCGGCGTACGCCGAGCTGCTCGAGCGGATCCACCCCGGGGAGCCGCTCGCCGAGGCCATCGAGCGGGTCGCGGCCCTGCCCGCGGAGGTGCGCCGGGAGCGCGCCGAGGCGGCCCGCCGGACGGTCGTCGAGCGCGCCGCGGCGGCCGTCGACGAGTGGCTCGGCGTGCTCGGGCGGGCGGCCGGCGCCCCGGGCGAGGGGCCCAGGGCATGACGGCCGCCCTCGTCTCCATCCACGACGTCATGCCGGAGACGCTGGCGCGCACGGCGGGCCTGCTCGACTGGCTCGAGGCCGCCGGCGTCCGCCCGGTGACCCTGCTGGTGGTCCCCGGGCGCGGCTGGACGCCGGCCCAGATCGACACCCTGCGGCGCTGGCAGGGGCGCGGCCACCGCCTGGCCGGCCACGGCTGGGCCCACTACGTCGCCGAGCGCCGCGGCCTCTACCACCGGCTCCACGGCGCGCTGCTCTCGCGCAACGTCGCCGAGCACCTGGCCCTCGACGGGCCGGCCATCGCCGGGCTCATGGCGCGCAACGCGGCGTGGTTCGACGACCACGGCCTCGGCCGGCCGTCGCTCTACGTCCCGCCGGCCTGGGCGCTGGGGCCGATCGGTCGCGCGCGCCTCGCCGAGACCCCCTTCGAGTGGGTGGAGACCCTGAGCGGGGTGACCGAGACGGCGACCGGCCGCTGCCGCCGGCTGCCGCTGGTCGGCTTCGAGGCGGACACCGCCGTGCGCGCCCTCGGCGCCGGGGCGCTCAACCGGGCCATGGCCGGCTGCGCCCGGCACCTCTGCCGCCGCCGGCCGCTGCGCGTGGCCATCCACCCCGACGACCTGGCGCTGCGCCTCGCCGGGCAGCTGCGCCGGATCGTCGACGGGGTGGGGCCGGCGCGGTGCTACGATGGAGTCATGCAATCGGCTCGCTAGGGCGGCCCTGGCCCCGCCGGGCGAGGGCCCAGCACGAGGGATTTTCCGTCAGCAGAGGGAGGCTCTCATGGAGCAACCGCCACGCCGTGTCTACGTCTGGGATCTGCCGGTGCGCCTCAGCCACTGGGGGCTGTTCATCGCCCTCGTCCTGGCCTGGGTCAGCGCCCAGCTCGGCTTCGAGTGGCGCCACGTCCACACCTGGAGCGGCTACGCGGTCATCGTCCTCGTCGGCTTCCGGCTGCTCTGGGGGGTCCTCGGCAGCGAGACGGCGCGCTTTACCGACTTCCTCGCCGGGCCGCGGAAGGTGTGGCGCTACGTGCGCGGCTGGCGCCGCCAGGCGCCCGCGCTCGGGCACAACCCCCTCGGCGGCTGGGCGGTGGTGGTGCTCCTCGCCGCCGCGCTCCTCCAGGCGGTGACCGGGCTCTTCGCCACGGACGACATCCTGTTCAGCGGGCCCCTGAACGGCGCGGTCAGCAACGCGACGGCGGACGCCCTGAGCGGGCTGCACACCGGCTTCGCCAACACCCTCGTGGCGCTGGTCGTCCTCCACGTGCTGGCGATCGCCGTCTACCGCCTCGTTCGCGGCGAGGACCTCTTGCGCCCGATGATCACCGGCTATAAGCCGGATGGTGGCCGCCAGCCCTGGACCGCGCCGCTGTACCGGGCGCTGGTGCTGCTCGCCGCCGTCGCCGGGGCGCTGGCGCTGCTGCTGTGGGCTGCGGGGTCGTAGGCGGGGGGTATAGGC
>NZ_NRSH01000043.1 GCF_016584055.1 Halorhodospira neutriphila | reverse complement strand
AACGATATCGCCCGGCTTTTAAACCAGCGGCCGCGCAAGGCGCTGGACTTCAGAACGCCCGAGGAGGCCATGACTGAAGAGCTTCAGGCCTTCTCGAAGACTGTTGCGCTTGATTCTTGAGACCAGCCACTTGCGGATCGGAGCAAACGACTGCCGAGCAGGCACGGCGCAACAAGCGGGATACCATCGCCTTCCGCAAACGGATAGACGGACTAGGCGGCTCTACAACATCGGCGCCGACGAGCCGGTGCCGCTGATGCGCTTCGTCGAGGTCCTCGAGCGCGAGCTCGGCATCGAGGCCGAGAAGCGCTACCAGCCCCTGCAGCCCGGCGACGTGCCCGAGACCCACTCGGATATCACCGACCTGGCCCGGGATACCGGCTACCGCCCGCAGGTCAGCGTCGAGGAGGGCGTGCGGCGGTTCGTCGAGTGGTATCGGTGGTACTACGGGGTCTAGGCGGGCGCGGCGCTAGGCGCCGCGCTCCGCCGCCAGGGCCTGAAGGGTCTCGGCCAGGACGCCGTTTGACCCGGAGGTAGATGCCGAAGGCTGGATCGCTGCCGCTTGCATCGGCGAGACATCGTGTACACAGTATATGTACACGACGAACAAGATGCGGAGTCGTCCATGAAAGAGGTAAACGTCCGCGAGGCCCGTACGAACCTGGCGCAGATCCTCAATGAGGTTGAGCAGGGGCAGGAGGTGCGCATCCTGCGCCGCGGCCACCCCATCGCCCAGATGACCCGCCCCGAGGAGACCGTTCAGGGATTTCGCTCGCGGGCCAAGCTGCGACAGGAGCTCCCGCCGGCGCACGAGGAGGCTGCCCAGGCCACGCGCGCGATCCGTGACGCTGCGCGTTATTGATGCTCTACGCCGACACGAGCGCCATCCTGCCCTACTATCGGCACGAGCCTGCGAGCGCCGCCGTCGAGCGGCTCTTCATCGCTCAATCCCAGCCGGTGGCCATCAGCCATCTCACGCGCGTGGAGGTCGCGTCGGCTCTCGCGCGGTGGGTGCGCATGGCGGAGCTCACGGAGGCCCAGGCCAATCGGGTCGAATCGGCCTTTCACGAGGACCTCCATGAGGGGCGTTTCCGCGTACTGGAGCTCGACCGCACCCTGTACGATCGAGCCACGCATTGGCTCCTGGCTCGACGGACCAGCCTGAGGACGCTAGACGCCCTGCACCTGGCCTGCGCCGAGGCACACAACCTGTCCCTGTTGACCTTGGACGACCCCCTTCGAGCGGCGGCCGAGTTCCTGGGGGTCAAGACCTGCGATTTGCCGACGGAACCATAGCCCAGGTGTGACCACCCGGCTGCCCGAAGGGTGGTCGGGGCGCGGCGGTTCGTCGCGTGGTACCGGTGATACTACGGCGTCTAGCAGGGCCATCTGCAAGATCTGCAGTGTGGGCCCGAAACCGTGCGCCTAACCGCTTTGTCGGCGCCGCGGTTTGTGCTAATTGTAAGTGTCGCTTACAATTAGCACATGATTCCGAGGCACGCCCAGGCCACGCTCGAGCAGCTGGCTGCCAGCTTCCCGGTGGTCGCCGTCACCGGGCCCCGCCAATCCGGCAAGAGCACCCTCGTCCGGGCGCTCTTTGCGGACCGCCCCTACACCTCCCTGGAAGACCCGGATCAGCGGGAGTTCGCCACCGACGACCCGCGCGGCTTCCTCGCCCAATATCCGGGGGGCGCTGTACTGGACGAAGTCCAGCGCTGCCCGGCGCTGTTCTCCTACCTGCAGGGACGTGTCGACCAGAGCGGCCGGCTCGGCGAGTGGATCCTGACCGGCTCACAGCAGTTCGGGATGGTCTCGGCCGTGACCCAGAGCCTGGCCGGGCGAGTCGGCATGCTGGCGCTCCTGCCGTTCGCGCGCGACGAGCTCCAGGCCGCGCAGCAGCTGCCGGAACAGCTCAACGAGACACTTTGGCGGGGTGGCTACCCGCCGATCTACGACCGCCCCGTGGAGCCCGTCCTCTGGTACGGCTCCTACGTCCAGACCTACCTCGAGCGCGATGTCCGCCAGCTACTCGGCGTCCGCGACCTGACCCTGTTCCAGCGCTTCCTGCGCTTGACGGCGGGGCGGACCGGGCAGCTGCTCAACCAATCGGCCCTCGCCGAGGAGACCGGCGTCAGCCACAACACGGTCCGGGAGTGGCTCTCCGTGCTCGAGGCCAGCTACATCATCCATCGGCTGCCGCCGCACCACAACAACTTCAACAAGCGCCTCGTCAAGACGCCGAAACTCTATATGCTCGATACCGGCTTGGCGTCCTGGCTGCTCGGCATCGAGTCCGCGCAGCAGATCGCTACCCACCCGCTGCGCGGCGCACTCTTCGAGAGCTGGGTGGTCGGCGAGCACCTGAAGGCGCGCTGGAACGCCGGACGCCCCTCCAATCTCTACTTCTGGCGCGATCGGGCTGGGCGCGAGGTCGACCTGGTAATCGAGCGCGGCGGCCGCCTGCAGCCGGTGGAGATCAAGGCCGGGGCGACGGTGACCCGCGACGCCCTCCGCGGTCTGGAGCGCTGGTGCGAGCTCGCCGGCGACGAGGCCGCCGGACCGCGGCTGATCTACGCGGGCAGCGAGACACGTGAGCAGCGGGGGATCCGCATCCAGCCGTGGCGCTCGGCGATCTTCGAGGCGTAGCCCATCACCCGTGGGTCCTTAGCAGCTGCAGGCCGAGAGGCCGAGAAGCGCTACCCGCCCCTGCAGCCCGGCGACGTGCCGGAGACCCACTCGGATATCACCGACCTGGCCCGGGAGACCGGCTACCGCCCGCAGGTCAGCGTCGAGGAGGGACCAAGTCCTTGCCTTTGGGTACCGCTTAGTCTAGCTTACTTGGCTAAGCTCAACGTCAGCACAAGCGGGACTCTATGACAGAGACCCTGAACCTCCCCACGGCTAAAGCCGGGGGGTTCTGGTGACGAGACAACCGCCTCTCCCCGGTCCTCCCGGCGGGCTTGCGCCCTTCGGTACGCCATCCGGGGCCTCAACGGCTGCCGATTCACCTTTGGCGGGCGAGCAGCTCTGTCTCCGGTACGCCGCGAGTCCGAAGCTGGCCGGGGCGGACCCCGAGCCACTTGCTGCTTGGTTCAGCCTCTCCATCGCCCGCCCGAGGAGCGGTTCCGCACCCGCCCAGGCCGATTGGGCCTGAGACATGGAGAGGCAGTGGTCTTCGACGTGCCGCGCCAGGAAGGCCGAAAACAGGTCTCTCTGGGCCGACACGCCGCATTCGCAATGGTGCCAGCGGGCGGATAGCGGCTTCTTGCGGACCGCGCCGCAGACACAGGCTTGGGAGAGCCGGGTGCTCTGGGTCGGGAACTCGATCACCTGGCCGCCAGCATTTGCGGCTTTGCGGCGCAGGCGCTCGATGAACATCCCCGGTGCCCGATCCCGGACGCTCTTCCCGAAACTGCGCTGGAAGCCCTGATAGGAGAGCGCTTCCGTCTTGATGATGTTGCCCAGGGCCAGCACTTGGTTGGCCAGCGAGCCGTGGGCTCGCTTTCGCGTGGCTGCCTGCTTTCGCTGGAGCTCGGCCAGCTTGGCGCTCAAGGACCGATAGCGCCTGGAGCGTATCCAGTGCTGACAGCCCTCTTTCACCGTGCCATCCGGGTGGTAGTTGTCCGGGTTGGTGGCCCGGCGGCTACGGTCCATGGCCCGCTGGATGCGGCGGATCTCCCGGCCCAGCGGCTCCAGCTCATCGCAGAAGCGGGCCAGGAAGGCGTCGTCGTCCCCGACCGCAGCGATGGTGGACGGGCCGATGTCCAGGCCGACCTCCTGGCCGCAGGCCACCTTGTTCTTGGCCTTCTGCCAGGGCGTGCCTTGGAGCACAAGCTGGGCAAACCAGCGGACCCGCCCCTTCATGGTCCGGCGTACCAGGCGGACGTGCTTAACCCGTGAGGCCAGGGCGTGTGCCTCGACGCCGTGCTTATCCTTAGGATCGATGCGTACGGGGAGCTTCAGGCCTTTCCACTCCACCGCCCCGTCCCGGAAGCGCAGGCCGGCAGCGTTGGACTTGCCCTCGATGGTCCTGAAGCGCCGGGCGCCCTTGAAGCGAGGGCGACCGCGCTTGTTGTACAGGTGCTCCTCGATAGCCTTCCATGCCCGCGTGCCGAGCTTCTGAACGACGTGGGTATCGAGCCGTTCCCGAAATCCCCCTGCATGCCAATGTGTGCGGGCGACCTGTTGGAGCTCGGAATCGGATAGTCCGGCCTCCTGGCGTAACCCCCACAGGGTCTCGTTGCGCGCACGCCCTTTCGGCATATCAAGAGCTCGCCGCCATGCCCGGCTTTCACGCAGGAGATCCATCCGGCGCAAGCCTTCCCCGAGGGTCGCGTTGAAGACCTGCCGGGCGGCGTGCAGACGGGTCTCGAGCACCCGGTCCACCCCGGGCGTGACCACCAGGGGCAGCTCGTGGACGAAGGTGGGGGTCGGCTGGCGAGGCACGGCTAGACGTTCCTCTGATCCTCGATGTACTGCTTGATTACTTCCAGCGGGGCGCCGCCGACCGTGGAGACGAAGTAGCTGTTGGTCCAGAGCGTTGGGAGCCGGGAGCGCAGGAAGGGGAACTCCTGGCGCAGCAGCCGGGAGGAACGACCCTTGATCTGCTTGATCAAGCGATGGATTCCGTACTGCGGATCCACCTCGACAAGCAGGTGGACATGGTCCGGCATGACCTCCATCTCCAGGATCTCTGCGTCGCTTTCAGCACAGACGTTTTGTATAACCTCTTCTAGCCGAATTGCCACCCCCTCAACGAGCACCTCCCTACGGTACTTAGGGCACCATACAACATGGTATTTGCATGAGTAGACCACGTTGCGGTTCGACTTGTAGGTGACAGCGTAATCCGGCATACGCTTATTATCTAGCAACCTATCACATAACAGCAACAGCTACCTGGGCTCGCTCACCCCATAGCTAAAGCAAGGGGCTTGCGCTCGCTTTTTGGTCATCCTCGGCCACTTCCTCAATGAGGGCTACGGGCACGGCGTGACCCTGGCCCAGATCTTCTGGCTCTCGGGCTCGGGGCAGCCGGAGCGCATGCACGTGGTCGCCGACCGGGAGCTGACGATCGCCCGGGACTTCTCCGACTTCGGCCACGACATCAAGAACCTGCGCAAGCGCCTGCGCGATGCGCCGGATATCGAGGTGCACGACACCTTCCCGCCTTACGGGGCCGCCTTCCGCCGGCGCTTCGGCATCGAGGGCGAGCAGGCGCTGGAGCTGTTCAGCCAGACGGTGTCCATGAAGTCGGTGGGCAACCTCACTGGGCTTCCCCGCTTCGAGCGCCGCTTCCGGCCTGGAGCACGCCGAGGAGTGGCCGCAGCTGCTCGCCGTCTGCGCCTGGTTCCGCGACCACCCGCGCCCCGGGATCTACCTGCGCCAGCTCGACATCCCCGGCGTGGACACCAAGTTCATCGAGTCCCGGCGCCGGCTGCTCGGCGAGCTGCTCGACCTCGTGCTGCCCGCCGAGGCGGTGGATACCCGCTACACCGGGGCCCGGGGCTTCGAGGCCCGCTACGGCCTCCGGCAGGCGCCGACGCGGGTGCGGCTGCGGCTGCTCGACCCGGAGCTGGCCATCCGCGGGTTGACGGACCTCGCCGTGCCCGTCGAGGAGCTCGCCCGGCTGGACCTGGCGGCCCACCGCCACCTGTGCGTCCCCGACCCGCGCGGTGAGCCCGGCGCCGCGCCCCCGGAGCGGCTCACCCACGAGGAGGCGGCCACCTTCGCCGAGCTGCAGGCCGGCGACGCGAAAGCCGGGCCGCTGCGGCTGGAGCAGGAGCGCATCGGCATGGGGTGGGCGGAGGGGCGGATCCGCGGCAGTCGGTGGTACTATCAGCTCTGAGGATAAACTGCGAGCGTGTCGGCAACATCGACCTCAAGGAGCCGGGCAGTACGACTATGGGGAGTGAGCAGCCCCGATGGCGCTATGAGCGCGGAGAAGGTCGGAAGAAACATCGCTGGAAATACGATCAAGCAGGATTCGAGCCGAGCGGTCGCGGTCCTGTGGGCAAGTGCCCGAGGCACATCACGGAGGAGCTTGCGGAGCAATTGCTCAATGAGGAGGCGATACCTGTTCACGAAGCAGAGGATAGCCAAGCGCCCGATTGCTTCTATGCCGTCTATCGGGGTGTAGTGTACGAGGCGGTTCCGACGCAGCCTGGGGTCTCTTATCATGCCTATCCTTGGCGGGGAGACCTGCAGGGTCGGAAGGGGCTTCGTCGATGGGTCCTGCGCAAGCTTCGTGAGCAGGCGGATCGCCGCGGAGAGCGGCAGGAGCTAGAACAATGGCTGAGGAAGTACGGCGGTCCAGGCGATTGATCGGTGAGCCGGGTGGCCTTCAGTTCGAGCTCGATTTGGATCCAGCAGATGAATACGGTCTTGCCCAAGGGAAAGGGCAGGTCTTCCTGAAAGGCGAGCCGGTCTGGATCACGGAAGATGCGCACGGGCAAGAGCTGGCGCTATCCTGGACCTGGGTGGACCTTCTGGCCTTTCTGGGGCGCTGGTGGCCCTGGCTCATGCTGGAAGAAGACTACCCCTTGCCGGTAACCCCCCTCTATCCGGCCTACTTCCTCCAGGAGGCGGAGACCCGCTGGGAGGATCTTCCCGAAGAGCAAGTGGATGAGGAAGAAGAGGAGGCCCATCGCTTCCTCGCCCGTCACGACCTTGCCGAGGGCTTTAAGGGGCTGTTTCTCCCCTCACTCCTCCTATTGCGCCAGGGAGAGGTCTGCTTAATCAGTGCCACCGCAATCCGTTCAACTCGGGTACGCCCGTGGGCCGAGGTCCGCGATACGCTGGAGGCCGTAGGCGATTACCTAGCTGAGCATGTCGCCGAGAGCATCAACCCCCGAGCGCAACAAGCCCTGGCGTGGTGGCGAAATCGCGAGGCACGGCTGGCGGAGCGGGGGCTGGAGATCACCACCGCCCTATCGGGTGATGAGCGGGCCCAATTGACGGAGCTCGGGCTGGCCGAGGAGGAGTGGCAGTGGCCCGAGATCCGCACAGTAGCCCGCATGAGCCGGGGGGCCATGCTCAGGGAGGACCGTCTGGCCTTCCTGCTCCGGATTGCAGAAGCTCCGGCGCGGGAGACTCCGGAACTGGATCGACTAGGGGCCTCATTGAACCAAGACTTCCAGGAGAGCGGGGCACCGTATAAGCAAGGCTACTGGATGGCAGGCTGGCTTCGACAGGCCCTGGGCATTGCTGACGATGCTGTTATCGAGCCCCGGGATTGGCTCGAAGCTTGGGGTGTGCAGATCGAGGAAGTCGAATATCCCGGCTGCCCGGTGGATGCGGTGACAGCTTGGGGCGAAGAGCACGGCCCTGTGGTCATCCTCAACCGAGCGCGAGGCTCTCATGGTGCGCACGAGCACGGTGAGCGGGCCACACTAGCGCATGAGATCGCCCACCTCCTCCTCGACCGTGAAGGTGCCCTTCCGGCGGGGGAGGTGCTCGGCGGCCGTGCGCCCGAGTACCCTGAAAAGCGCGCCCGGGCATTCCAGGCAGAGCTCCTCCTCCCCCGCGCGGTTGCCGGCAATGTCGTGCAGGAGTCTGCCTCGCTAGAGGAGGCTGCCCGGTATCTACAGGACACCTACCGCGTAAGCACTGAGCTCCTAGCCTGGCAGATCAACAATTCAGGGATCCGGAGCTCGCTTACCGCAGAGGAGAAGGCCCTCCTTGAGCAGTGGAAGACCGGAGCTGTTAAGCAGCCCGGAGCCAGTAAGCGCGTCGGCTTCCTGAAGGGGCAGATCGAGGTGCCTGAGGACTTCGACCGGCTCGGCGGGCAAGCGATCCTCGACGCTTTCCACGGAGAGGATCCGGATGCATCTGCTCCTTGATACCCACATCCTGCTCTGGGCAGCAGCGGACTCCCCACGGCTACCTCAGCAAGCGCGAGACCTCCTCCTCGACCCGGACTATCAGCTCGCCTACAGCGCTGCGAGCCTGTGGGAAATCACCATCAAGCGCGGTCTCGGCCGTAGTGACTTCCGGGTGGAGCCTTCCGTGCTCCGGCGCGAGCTCTTGGAGCACGGCTACGAGGAGCTGGCGATCCGTGGCGCCCATACCCTCGCTGTAGGAAGCCTACCGGACCTCCATAAGGACCCCTTTGACCGCATACTGATCGCGCAGGCCGGTGTCGAGGGCTACACGCTGCTGACCAGCGATCATCAGCTCGCCCGGTATCCGGGGCCTATCCGTACCGTTTAGCCAGGGCCTCGATCCACTCCGCATACTCGCCATACGCCTCGAGCGCCGGCTCGACGGCCGCCGCCACCCGATCCAGGTCGATGGTGTCGTACAGGTGGGTCAGCACGTTGCGCATGGCGCAGGCGTCCATGAGCCGCTCGGCGAGCTCGTCGGTCAGGCCGAGCTGATCCCGCAAGGCCGCAAAGACGTCGCGATAGCTGGCGGCGAGTCTGTACCCGTGGGCCCGTAGCAGCTGCAGGCCGATATCCGCGGAGGCCTCGCAGAGCAGCTGGAGCAAGCGCTCAATCGCGTAGTGCTAGCGACGAAGGAAGAGCTGCGCATCGGCGTGGAGGAAGAAGGCCCGATCCTGCTCGCGCTCAAAGAGGCGAGGCTCGGCCTCGTACAGGCAGACGCCGTCGCGGAACGCCTGGAAGCGGACCAGCGGCGAGGTGCCGTCGTGGAGGACGAGCAGGTCCACCGGATAGCCGGCGGCCTCCTCGAGGCGCCGGCTCCAGCGCCCCTGCGTCATGAGGTCCGGCACAGCCGCCGGGAGCACCGCCAGGTCGAGGTCCCGGCCCGTGCCCGAGCGGGCTACCGAGCCGAAGAGCACGACGAGCCGCCAGCCGTAGGTACGGGCGTGCGGCTCGAGCGCGGCTCGAAGCCGCGCGATATCGATGCCGCTCACCGGGTGCTGCGCCCCATCGATCTCCTCCATGCCCGGGCCCCTGCTCAACGGCCTCCTGGCCCGCTGGCGCGCTCCGCCGCCAGGGCCTGGAGGGTCTCGGCCAGGCAGGCGGTGAGCCGGCGCGTGGCGTCGAGGTGGAGGGACTCGTCCGGGCCGTGGGCGTTGGCGCCGGGGCCGGCGACGCCGGTGACCAGGTACTCGGCCCGGGGGAAGCGCCGCTGCAGCCAGACGAGCAGCGGGATCGTCCCGCCCTCGCCCATGTAGACCGGCGCCGCGCCGAAGTGGGCCTCGGAGGCGTCCGCCAGCGCCCGCGCCAGCCACGGCGCCGGCTCCGGCGCCGCCCAGCCGGCGGCGACGGTGTCGGGCTCGAAGCGCACGTGGGCGCCGGCCGGCGGGTCCTCGGTGAGCAGCGCCTCGAGGGCCTCGGCCACCGCCTCGGCGTCCGCCGTCGGCGGCAGGCGCAGGGCGAGCTTGACGGCGGTGAAGGGGCGCAGGACGTTGCCCGCCGCCTCGATGGGCGGCAGCCCCTCGGCGCCGATGACCTCGACGGCGGCCCGCCAGGAGCGGTCGAGGATGCGCTCGGCGGGGTCGTCGGAGTCCGGGCGCACGCCCTCGAGCAGGGGGTAGCGCTCGCGGGTGAGCGCGCCGAGGACCTCGCCGGCGTGGGCCGCCTGCTCGCGGCAGTGCCGGGGGATGGTGACCTCGCACAGCTGCGGCAGGATCCGGCCCGTGGCCTCGTCCTCGAGCCGGGAGAGGAGCCGGCGCAGCACCCGGAAGCTCGACGGCGCCACGCCGCCGGCGTCGCCGGAGTGCACGCCCTCGGCGAGGACGTCGGCGCGCAGGATGCCGGTGATCATCCCGCGCAGGGAGTTGGTGCACCAGAGCCGGTCGTAGGTCCCGCAGCCGGCGTCGGGGCAGACGACGAGGTCGGGGTCGCCGATGGCGCCAGCGAGCTCGTCGAGGTAGGCGGGCAGGTCGGGGCTGCCGCTCTCCTCGCCGGTCTCGGCGATGAGCACGCAGCGCGGGTGGGCGTGCCCGGCCTCGCGCAGGGCGGCGAGCGCGGTGACCACGGAGAAGAGGGCGTAGCCGTCGTCGACGGCGCCGCGGCCGTAGAGCCGCCCGTCGCGGATCTGCGGCTCCCACGGGCCGAGGCCCTCGGACCAGCCGGTGCTCTCCGGCTGCTTGTCGAGGTGGGCGTAGATCAGCGCCGTGCCCGCCTGCGGCGCGCTCCCCGGCACCTCCACCCACAGCAGCGGCGTGCGCCCCTCGCGGCGCAGGACCTGGGTGTCGGCGTCGGGCAGGTGGCGGCGGCAGAACTCGGCGCCGAGGGCCACGGCCGCCTCCAGGTGGCCGTTCTCGGCCCACTCGGCGTCGAAGGCCGGCGACTTGGCGGGGATGCGGACGAAGGACTCCAGCGCCGGGAGGGCGTCGCGGTCCCACGCCTCGGCGATGCGCTCCAGGCTGACGCGGCTCATGAGGGCTCCTCCTGCTGCTCGGCGAGCTCGCCGAGGACCTGCTCGTGGATCCGGCGCGCCGGCTCGTCGGCGAGGACGAAGCGCAGCCGCTGGAGGTGGCCGAGCTGCGGCGCGGCCTCGCGGATCGCCCCGACGGCCACCCGGGCGGCGCGCTCCATGGGGAAGCCGAAGGCGCCGGTGGAGATCGCCGGGAAGGCGACGCTCGCGAGCCGGTGCGCCTCGGCCTCGGCGAGGGCGTTGCGGTAGCAGTCGGCGAGCAGCCGCTCGCCGGGCTCGTCGACGCCGTAGACGGGGCCGAGGCAGTGGATGACGTGGGGGTTGGGCAGGCCGTAGCCGCCGGTGGTCACCGCCTGGCCCGGCTCGATGGGCGCCAGGGGCCGGCAGGCCTCGGCGAGCTGCGGGCCGGCGGCGCGGTGGAGGGCGCCGGCGACCCCGCCGCCGGGCATGAGCTCGGCGTTGGCGGCGTTGACCACGGCGTCGCAGTCGCCCTGCGCGGCGATGTCGCCGACCACGGCCTCGATGCGTAATCCGGCGAGCTGGTATGCCATCGTCGATCCTCCCGAGGCGGCGGCCGCCGCCTCGCCTGCGCGCGTCTTTCTCGGGCACCTTATAAGGGAATGGTAGCAGCCGCCTAGAGGCCGCGCGCCTCGCAGAGGGCCTCGTAGGCGGCGCGGATCTGCCGGGTGCGCTCGCTGGCGGCCTCGAGCTCGCGCTCGGAGACGCCGCGGGCGACGAGCCGGTCCGGGTGGCTGCGGCTGATCGCCCGGCGGTACGCCTTGCGCACCTGCTCGGCCGAGGCGTTGCGGCTGACGCCGAGCAGCCGGCAGGCGTGCTCGACGGTCGGGCGCAGCGTCCGCTGGCGCTGCCCCTGGCGGTACGCCTCGAGCCGCGCCTTCAGGTCCGCCTCGGCGACGCCGGCCCAGCGCCAGACGCGGCGCAGGAGCCGGTCCCGGCCCGGGTGGGCGGCGCCGTCGGCGCAGGCCACCCGCAGCTGGAAGTCCAGGAAGCGGGCCAGCTCCTCGGGGTGGCGGCGGCCGATCAGGCGCAGCAGCAGCAGCACCGGGCGCAGGGGTGCATCCGGCGCCTTGCCGCGGTTGAAGACGGTGATCGCCCGCCGGCGCCCCGGCTCGTCGAGGGGCAGCTCGGCGAGCACGCGCCGGGCGGCGGCGATCTCGGCCTCGCTGACGCGGCCGTCGCGCTTGGCGATACGGCCCATGGTCAGCGCCGTGGCGCCGATGAACAGCCGCTGCTGGGCGGCGAGCCCGCAGCCGCTCCAGACCAGCCCCACCACGCCGGTGAGCCGCGCCCAGGCGTCGAGCAGCGCCCCGACCCCGAAGCCCACCACCACGCCGATCGGCCCCGCGGCCAGGCCGCCCGCCAGGGCGCCGAGCAGCCGCCCGAGCCAGCGCCGAGTCCAACGGTTCAGCTGCATCCCACTTCCCTTTCGCGCTTCCCAAGGATACCGGAGCCGCCGTGCGCTGCGCACCCACCCCTTGCAAAGCCCACGGCGATTTACAATCTTCCTACTGGACTGATATTAGCTACGGTTCAATGCGGATGCGGCGGGCCCGGACCGGCGCCCGGCGGGAGAACAAGACCAACAAGCAAAGGAGCGACGCCGTGCAGAGCCAAGAGATCGCCGTCGTCGGCGGCGGGATCGCAGGGATGGGGGCCGCCTGGCTGCTCTCGGGCCGCCACCGGGTCACCCTCTTCGAGGCCGAGGAGTACATCGGCGGCCATACACGGACGGTGGAGGCGGCGCTGCGCGACGGCCGCTACCCGGTGGATACGGGCTTCATGGTCTACAACGCCCGCAACTACCCCCACCTGTGCGCCCTGCTCGATGCCCTCGGCATCGCCGGGCAGGACTCGGACATGTCCTTCGCCTGCGCCGACCGCGCGGCGGACCTGGAGTACTCCGGCGAGAGCCTCGGCGGGCTCTTTGCCCAGCGGCGCAACCTCCTGCGGCCGTACTTCCTGCGCATGGTCGCCGACATCCTGCGCTTCAACCGCCAGGCGCGGCGCGCCCTCGCCGCGGGGCTCGACGAGCGGCTGACCCTCGGCGAGTACCTCGACGCCTCGGGGCTCGGCGACGGCTTCCGGCGCTACTACCTGCTGCCCATGGCGGCGGCCATCTGGTCGTGCTCGCCGCGCAGCCTGCGCCAGTTCCCGGCGGCACGCTTCCTGCGCTTCTTCGACAACCACGGCCTGCTCGACCTCGCCGGCCGGCCGCAGTGGCGGACCATCCCCGGCGGCGCCCAGCGCTACGCCCAGGCGCTGCTCGGCGCCCTGCCCCGGGCCCACGCCGGCACGCCGGTGCGCGCCGTGCAGCGCCCGGCGGACGGCGGCGTGCGGCTGCTCGGCGACGACGGCGAGCTCGGCCGCTTCGACCAGGCGGTCCTCGCCTGCCACGCCGACCAGGCGCTGGGGATGCTCGAGGCGCCGAGCGAGGCCGAGCGGCGGCTGCTCGGGGCCTTCCAGTTCCAGGACAACGCCGCCGTGCTCCACACCGACCCGGCGGCGATGCCGCGGCGCCGGCGCGTCTGGGCGAGCTGGAACCACATCAGCGCCGCCGACGAGGCGGCCGAGGGCTCGGTCTCGGTGACCTACTGGCTCAACCGCCTGCAGCGCATCGCCAGCGCCGAGGACGCCTTCCTCTCCCTCAACCCCGTCGACGCCGTCGACGAGGGCCGCGTCCTCGCCCGGCTCGGCTTCCGCCACCCGATCTTCGACCGCGAGACCGCCCGCGCCCAGGACGGGCTCGACGCCGTCCAGGGGCAGGACCGCCTGTGGGTCTGCGGCGCCTGGACCGGCTACGGCTTCCACGAGGACGGGCTGCGCTCGGCGGTCCGGGTGGCCGGCGCCCTCGGCTGCCCGCCGCCCTGGCAGGCGCCGGCCGCGCCCCTGCAGGCCGCCGACACCCCTGCGGCGTCGACAACGGCAGCGGAGGAGGAGCCGGCTTGATTGAGACGCCCGCGATCTACCCCGGCGCCGTCCTCCACCGCCGGATGACCGCGCCGACGTACCGTTTTCGCTACCGGTACGTCGCCTTCCTCCTCGACCTCGACGAGCTGCCGGCCCTCGATGCGCGCTCGCGGCTGTTCGCCCACAACCGCCACGGCCTGGTCAGCCTCTACGACGCCGACTACGGGCCGCGGGACGGCTCGCCGCTGCGCCCCTGGATCGACAACCTCCTGCGCGAGCGCGGCATCGCCGCCGACGGCCGCGTGCTGCTGCTCACCGTCCCCCGGGTGCTCGGCCACAGCTTCAACCCGCTGTCGGCCTGGTTCTGCCTCGACGCCGACGAGCGCCCGCGGGCGGTGCTCTGCGAGGTCCACAACACCTTCGGCGAGAGCCACGGCTACCTGCTCCACGACGACGGCGCGCCGCTGGACTTCCCCGTGCGCAGCGAGGCGGCGAAGACCTTCCACGTCTCGCCCTTCTTCCCCCTCGACGGCGGCTACCGCTTCCGCCTCTCGGCGCCGGGCGAGCAGCTGGCGGTCTCCATCGGCTACCACGGCGCCGAGGGCCAGCGCCTGGCCGCGGTGCAGACCGGCGAGCGCCGGCCGCTGACCGACGGCCAGCTGCTGCGCGTGCTCGGCCGCCTGCCGCCGCCGGGGGTCCGGGCGCTGGCCCAGATCCACTGGCAGGCGCTGAAGATCTACCTGCGCGGCGGCACCTTCCACACCAAGCCGGAGCCACCGAGGGAGTTCCTGGAATGAGCCCGCTCAGCGAGACCCGGAGCGCGCCGCGCCAGGCCGGGACGCCGCTGGCCGCGCGCATCCTCGCCGGCTGGCTCGAGCGCATCACTACCGGCCAGCTGACCCTCTGCCCGCCGCGGGGGCCGGCGCGGACCTTCACCGGCAGCCGCAGCGGCCCCGAGGCGGAGCTGCGCCTGCGCCGCCCGGCGCGGGTGCTCGCCCGGGTCCTCCACCGGGGGGATCTCGGCTTCGCCGAGGCGTACATGGCCGGCGAGTGGGACACCCCGGACCTGGCCGCGCTCATCGAGCTGCTCATCTACAACGAGCACGCCTACAACGCCTCCCCGGCGGGGCGCTGGTACTCGCGGCTCGCCCTGGCGCTCTACCACCGCCTGCGGCCCAACACCCCCACCGGCAGCCGGCGCAACATCGCCGCCCACTACGACCTGGGCAACGACTTCTACGAGCTCTGGCTCGACGAGACCATGACCTACTCCTCGGCGCTGTTCGCCGAGCCCGAGCAGGGCCTGGCGGCGGCGCAGCGCCACAAGCACGCCGAGACGCTGCGCCAGCTCGGCGCGCGCCCCGGCGAGCACCTGCTGGAGATCGGCTGCGGCTGGGGGAGCCTCGCCCGGGCCGCCGCCGAGGCGGGCGTGCACGTCACCGGCGTGACCCTCTCCCGCGAGCAGCTCGCCTGGGCCCGCGAGCACCTGCGCACGGCCGGCGGCGCCGGGCGGGCGGAGCTACGCCTGGCGGACTACCGCGAGCTCGCGGGGCGCTACGACCACATCGCCTCCATCGAGATGTTCGAGGCCGTCGGCCGCGAGCACTGGCCGGCCTTCTTCGCGACCCTGCAGCAGCGCCTGCGCCCCGGCGGGCGGGCCCTGCTGCAGGTGATCACCATCGACGAGGCGGCCTTCCCCGTCTACGAGCAGGCCCCGGACTTCATCCAGCGCTACATCTTCCCCGGCGGCATGCTGCCGACCCTCGGCCACCTGCGCGAGGGGCTGCAGGAGGCCGGGCTGGAGCTCGAGCAGGTCAGCGCCCACGGCGGCGACTACGCGGCGACCCTGGCGGCCTGGCAGCGGCGCTTCAACGCCCGCGCCGAGGCCCTCGAGGCCCTGGGCTTCGGCGAGCGCTTCCAGCGCATGTGGCGCTACTACCTCGGCTACTGCGAGGGGGGGTTCCGCAGCGGGCGGATCGAGCTCCACCGGATCCTCGCCCGGCGGCCCGATGCCTGACGCGCACGCCATCTACCCCATCCGCACCGTCGCCCGGGTGACCGGCGTCAACCCGGTCACCCTGCGCGCCTGGGAGCGCCGCTACGGGCTGCTCCAGCCGCAGCGCACGGCCAAGGGGCACCGGCTCTACACCGAGGCGGACATCGCCCGCGTCCGGCGTATCCTCGTCCTCCTCGACCGGGGCGTGCCCATCAGCCGCGCCCGCGAGGCCCTCGCCCAGGGGGAGGAGACGCCCGCCGCCACGGAGCCGGAGCCGCCCCCGTGGCCCGAGTGGCGGGAGCGCCTCGAGCAGGCCCTGACGCGCTTCGAGCCCGCCGCCCTGGAGGGGGCGGTCGGCGAGCTCCTGCGCCTCTACCCGGCGGACCGGGCGGTCTGCCACGTGCTGCTGCCCACCCTGGAGGCCCGCCTGGGCGGCCCGCCGGAGGCCGAGGCCGAGGCCCGGCTGCTGAGCGCCTTCCTGCGCGGCCACCTCGGCCACCTGGCCAACCGCCTCCAGCAGCAGCGCCTGGGGGGCCTGCGCCTGGTCGTGGCGGCGCCGCCGGGGCCGGGGCTCGCGCCGCCGGCCGCCGAGCTGGCCCTGAGCGCCCTGACCCTCGCCGCCCTGAGCGCCGGCCACCGCCCCGTGCTCCTCGGCGAGCAGGCGCCGGCGCTCAG
>NZ_NRSH01000042.1 GCF_016584055.1 Halorhodospira neutriphila | reverse complement strand
TCTACGCCCTCGGCGGTGTCGGCGCGGCGGACGCCGCCACGGCGCGCCGCCACGGCGGCCAGGGAGTCGCCGCCATCCGCGGGCTGCTGGGCGGGGTGGCGTAGCGGCGTGGCGCCGCGGGCCCGGCGTCAGAGATCGCAGCGGGCGAGGTGGAAGGGGACGTCCTCGTTGACGGACTCCGGCCGGGTCAGGGTGTCCGGCTGGCGGAGGAAGCGGATCGTGACGAAGTGGCGGTTGCCGCTGATCTCCGGGATGACCGAGTCCTCGGCGGGGACCTGCAGGCGCAGCATCTGGATCGGCGGGTTGTCGAAGGGGATCCGGCGCTGCCAGGAGCCGCCGGGCGCCGTCTCCTCCTGGAATTGCCCCCCCTCGCGCTGCAGGCGCAGGGCGAAGTCGAGGGTGGCCCGCAGGTCGGCCATGCTGTCGAGCCAGCGCTGCAGGTCGGCGCGGCGCTCGCTGTAGGGGCGCGAGAGCCAGCGCTGGTAGCTGGGCAGGTCGAAGTTGCACGTCCCCGCGCCGAGGCCGAAGCGCTGGGCGATCGCCGCGAGGAGCTGGTCCTCGCGCAGGGCCTGCCCCATGGCGGCGTCGGGCTCGCCCACCCGGCGCAGCAGGGTCCGGCAGCGCTCGGTCTCCTTGCGCACCTCGTCGGCCGCCCACTGCCCGTGCTCCGCCATGCGGGCGAGCCCGCCGGAGAGGCGGTCGAGCTCCTTGATGATCTCCGAGCGGACCTCGCCGCGCTCGAGGATGTTGAGGGTGTAGATGAGCGCCTCGACGGCCGTGCGGCTGTCGATGGCCGCCTCGCGCTCCATGGCGGTGCTGGCCGTCTCCATGAGGAACTCGAGGCGCATCAGGGTGCGCAGCCGCTCGTTGAGCGGGTGCTCGTAGAGGACCCAACCGCTGTTGCTCTGGCTCATACGCTGCCTTCTCCGTCGGGGTGGCGGTGGCGGGCGAGGAAGCGCCGGTGGAGGAGGGCGACCTGCCCTGGGAGGCGCTCGCGCGCGCCGCTGTTGTCGATCAGCTCGTCGGCCGCGGCGCCGCGCGCGGCGCGGCCGGCCTGGGCGGCCATGCGGGCCTCGACCTCGGCCGCCGAGAGGCGGTCCCGCGCCGCCGCGCGCTGGCGCTGGGCGGCCTCGGGGAGGTCGACCACGACCACGCGGTCCATCTCCCGGTGCATCCCCGTCTCGACCAGTAAAGGTACCACCACGACGGCGTACGGGGCACCTACACCGGCGAGCCGGGCCTCGAGGCGCCGGCGCACGAGGGGGTGGAGGATCGCCTCAAGCCGCTGGCGCGCCTCGGGATCCTCGAAGACCCGGCGGCCCAGCGCGGCGCGGTCCAGGCGGCCCTCGGCGTCGAGGACCCCCGCGCCGAAGGCGTCGGCGACGGCGCGCAGCCCGTCGCTGCCGGGGCGCACGGCCTCCCGGGCGAGCCGGTCGGTGTCGATCACCGGCGCCCCCCGGGCGGCGAAGAGCCCGGCCACGGTGCTCTTGCCGCTGGCGATGCCGCCGGTCAGCCCGATGCGCAGTGTCTGGCCCATAGCGCCTCCGCGATCGCTGCGCTAGTACGCCGGGATGAGCGGCCACGCTGCTCCGCCCTGCAGCGCCACGGCGAGCGCCCAGCCGCTGGCGGCCAGGGCCGGGCCGAAGGGCAGCGGCTGGGCCAGGGAGCGGCGCCGCAGGGCCAGCGCCAGCGCCGCGATGAGCCCGCCGGAGGCGGCGAGGAGCACGAGCGCCGGCAGCGGCTGCCAGCCGAGCCACGCCCCGAGCGCCCCCGTGAGCTTGAAGTCGCCGTGGCCCATGCCCTCGCGGCCGGTGATCAGCCGGTGGCCGTGGTAGACCGCCCAGAGGGCAGTGTAGCCGGCGGCGGCGCCGATGACGGCGTCGCCGGGCGCCAGGGGGCTGGCCGGCAGGAGGCTCCACAGCAGCCCGGCCCAGAGCAGGGGCAGCGTCAGGGCGTCGGGCAGCAGGTAGTGCTCGTAGTCGATGGCGGCGGCGGCGAGGAGGGTCCAGGTCAGGCCGAGCAGGGCCAGGGCCTGCGGCGTGGGGCCCGTCACCGCGACCACGGCCGCCGAGGCCGCCGCGCTGGCGAGCTCGACGAGGGGGTAGCGCGCCGGGATGGGCCGCCGGCAGCCGCGGCAGCGCCCGCAGGGGCGCCGGCCCTCGGCGGCCTCGCAGAGCAGCGCCCGGGCGAGCGCCTGGGCGAGCTGCCCCTTGCCGAGGCCCGAGCGCCCCGTCAGCAGGAGGGCGTGGTGGAGCCGGCCGGCGTCGTAGAGGGCGAGCAGCCGCTCGAGCTCCGGCTCGAGCCACGGGGGAAGGATCGCCTCCTGCGCCCCCGTCACGGCCGCCCTCCCCGGCCCGCTGTCACCAGCTCGGCGACCGCCCTGTAGACCGCTGCCGCCACGGCCTCGGCGGGCTGGTTGGCGTCGATGCAGCGGAAGCGTCCCGGCTCGGCCTGCGCCCGTCGCCAGTACGCCGCCCGGGCCGCCTCGAAGAAGGCCTCCCGCTCGCCCTCGAAGCGATCCGGCGCGCCGCCGCGCGCCGTGACCCGCCGGCGCCCGACGCCGATATCCACGTCGAGGAGCAGCGTCAGGTCCGGGCCGAAGCCGCCGTGGACCCACTCCTCGAGGGCGGCGATGCGCGCCTCGCCGAGGCCGCGCCCGCCGCCCTGGTAGGCGTAGGTGGCGTCGGTGAAGCGATCGCTCACCACCCAGCGCCCCTGCTCGAGGGCCGGGTAGACGACCCGCTGGAGGTGCTCGGCGCGGGCGGCGAAGACGGTGAGCACCTCCGCCTCGACCCCCAGGTCGCTGTACTGCGGGTCCAGCAGCAGGCCCCGCAGCGCCTCGGCGAAGGGGGTGCCGCCGGGCTCCCGGGTGAACAGCGGCGCCTCGACGCCGTGCTCGGCCAGGGCGTCGCGGACCGCCTCGAGGCACGTCGTCTTCCCCGCCCCCTCGAGGCCCTCGACGGTGATAAAGCGCCCCGCCCGGCCGGTCACTCCGCTCCCCCCTCGCCGAGGATGTAGCGCTCCACGGCGCGGTTGTGCTCCTCGAGCGTCGCGGAGAAGTGGTGGGTGCCGTCGCCCCGGGCGACGAAGTAGAGCGCCTCGCCCTCGGCCGGGTTGACGGCCGCCCGGAGGGCGGCGGCGCTGGGCAGGGCGATCGGGGTCGGCGGCAGGCCGTGGTGGGTATAGGTGTTGTAGGGTGTCTCGCGGCGCAGGTCGGCGCGCCGCAGCCGCCCCTCGTGCTCCTCGCCGAGGCCGTAGCGCACGCTCGGGTCGGCCTGCAGGCGCATGCCGCGCTCGAGCCGGCGGGTGAAGACGCCGGCGACGCGGCGGCGCTCCTCGGCGACGCGCACCTCCCGCTCGATCAGCGAGGCGAGGATCAGCGCCTCGTAGGGCCCCTCGAGGGGCAAGCCCTCCTGGCGCTGGGCCCAGATCCGCTCCAGCCGCTCCTGCATCTCGCGGTAGGCGGTGCGCAGCAGCTTGCGGTCGCTCGTCCCCCGGGGGAACTGGTAGGTGGTCGGGAAGAACAGCCCCTCCGGGTCGCGGCCGCCGAGGCCGAGCGCCTCGAGGAGCTGGTCGTCGGGGACCTCCTCGAGGGTGGCCCGTACCGCCTCGTGGCGCTCCAGCGCCCGGCGGAAGCGCGCGAAGGTCCAGCCCTCGACCACCGTCAGCCGGTACTGGATCACCTCCCCGTCGACGATGCGCGAGAGCAGCCCGCGCGCTGTCATGCCCGCCTCGACGGCGTACTCCCCGGACTGCAGGCGCCCGGCCACGCCCTGGGCCCGGCCGTAGAGGCGCAGCCCGAGCATGGCGCCGAGGCTGGCCCAGCCCCGCTCGTGGAGGGTGCGGGTGACGCCGTTGAGGGAGGCGCCGGGCGCCACCTCGAGCCGCCCCGGCGGGTCCGCGACCCTCAGGGGCTGATGGATCTCGTAGGCGAGCCAGCCCAGCGCGGCCAGGGCGAGCGCCGCTCCCCCTGCTGCCGCGGCTGCGGCCCGGACGAGCCACCGGGAGGGGCGGGCCACGGCGCGCCGCCCTACCCTCGGCCGCCGGCCGGCGCCAGGGCCTCGCCGGCGACGGCCTCCTGCAGGCGCCGGGTGACCGGCCCGACGGCGAGGGGGCGATTGGCCACGGCGCGTACCGGCCAGAGACCGATGACGCTGTTGGTGAGGAACATCTCCGCGACGCCTCCCAGCTCCTCCGGATAGAGCCCGCGGTGCTCAACGCCGAGGCCGAGGGCCTCGGCCTGCTCGAGGACGTAGCGGCGCATCACGCCGGCCACCCCGCAGAGGCTCAGGGGCGGGGTGATCAGGGTGCGGCCCTGCACCGCGAAGGCGTTGGTCGCCGTGCCCTGGATGATGAGCCCATTGTCGTCGAGCATCAGCCCCTCGGCAATCGCCGGGTCGCGCCACTCGCCGCGGGCGAGCACCTGCTCGAGGCGGTTGAGGTGCTTCATCCCGGCCAGCGCCGGCTGCGCGGCCAGGCGCGTGCGGCAGAGGCGCACGTCCACGCCGTCCCAGTGCTCGGGCGGATGGAGCGGCGCGTCGTGGAGGGAGAGCAGCCGCGTCGGCAAGGGGCGCGCGGGCGGTCGGTAGCCGCGCCCCTCCCCCGCCCCGCGGGTCAGGACGATCTTGAGCACCGCCCGGTCGGCGCCCTGGACGAGGTAGCGCGCCTCCTCGCGCAGCGTGGTCAGCGGCGGCTCCGGGAGGCCTAGCCGGCGGGCCCCCTCGAGGAGGCGGTCCATATGGTAGTCCCACAGCCGCGGCTGGCCGCCGACCACGGCGAGGGTCTCGAAGAGGCCGTCGCCGTAGGCGAGGCCGCGATCGCCCGCCTCGACGGCGGCTTCCGCGCGCCCGTTGACGAGCTGGCCGAGCACCCCGCTAGGCCGGTCGCCGGAAGACCAGCGAGCCGTTCGTCCCGCCGAAGCCGAAGGAGTTCGTCAGGACCGCGCCGAGGCGCTCCTGGCGCGCCTCGTGGGGGACGAGGTCGAGCCCCGCGCAGGCGGGCTCCGGCTGATCGAGGTTGATGGTCGGGGGGATGATGCCGTCGCGGAGCGCGAGGACGCTGAAGGCGGCCTCGATGCCCCCGGCGGCGCCGAGCAGGTGGCCCGTCATCGACTTCGTCGAGCTCATGGCGACAGGGCGCGCGCCCTTGCCGAAGAGCCGCTGCACCGCGGCGGCCTCGGCGAGGTCCCCGGTGGGCGTCGAGGTGCCGTGGGCGTTGATGTAGTCGACCTCCTCGGGCGCCATGCCGGCGTCCTCGAGGGCGCGGGCGATGCACCGCTCCGCCCCCTTCCCCGCCTCGTCGGGCTGGGTGATGTGGTAGGCGTCGCTGTTGCTGCCGAAGCCGGCGAGCTCGGCGTAGATGGGGGCGCCGCGCCGCCGGGCGTGGCCGTAGGACTCGAGGACGAGGATGGCCGCCCCCTCGCTGAGCACGAAGCCGTCGCGGTCGACGTCCCAGGGCCGGCTGGCGGCCTGGGGGTCGTCGTTCCGGGCCGAGAGGGCCCGCGCCGCCGAGAAGCCGGCTAACCCGAGGGGGGTGACGCACTTCTCCGTCCCGCCGGCGATCATGACGTCGGCGTCGCCGGCACGGATCAGGCGGGCCGAGAGCCCGATGTTGTGGGTGCCCGAGGCGCAGGCGGTGACCGTCGACAGGTTGGGGCCGCGCAGGCCGTGGCGGATCGAGATATTGCCGGCGGCCATGTTGATCACGCTGCTCGGCACGAGGAACGGCGAGACCTTCCGGGGGCCGCTCTCGAGCAGCGTGCGGTGGCCGTTCTCGATCCCCTGGAGGCCGCCGATCCCCGAGCCGAGGGAGATCCCGATCCGGTCGGCGTTCTCCTCGCCGACCTCCACGCCGCTGTCCGCCATGGCCTCGCTGCAGGCGCCGAGGGCGTAGTGGATGAACGGATCCATCCGGCGCGCCTCCTTGGCCCCGATCAGCCCGGTCACGTCGAAGCCCTCGACGGTCCCGGCGAAGCGAACCGAGTAGGCCGAAGGATCGAACTCCGTGATTGGACGGATGCCGCTTTGGCCGGACGTCACCGCAGACCAGGCCTGCTCCGCCGTGTTGCCGACGGGCGAGACGATGCCCAGGCCGGTGACGACGACAGCTTGATCGTCCATTGGAGTCTCTCCAGGAGGTGTAAAGAGAGATGGGGCCGGTCGAGCGCCGACCCCACTACGCCTTTAGGCCGTACTCTCTACCCGGAGCTTAGCTCTCCAGGTGCTTATTGATGTAGTCGACGGCCTGCTGGACGGTGGTGATCTTCTCCGCCTCCTCGTCGGGGATCTCGCACTCGAACTCCTCCTCGAGGGCCATGACGAGCTCGACGGTGTCCAGCGAGTCGGCGCCGAGGTCGTCCACGAAGGAGGCCTCACCGGTCACCTCCTCCTCCTTGACGCCCAGCTGCTCGACGACAATCTTCTTTACGCGGTCTTCGATGCTGCTCATGTAAAAGGTCCTCCGCGGTTTCTTAGGCGCAGTCTTCGGCTGCGGCGCGTATTGTAGGGGAACTGCCTGCCGAGTACCAGGATTCGGCCCGGATCTTTGGAGTACGCGCAACTCCCTGAATATTCGAGGGCAATCAGGCCATATAGAGGCCGCCGTTGACGTGGAGCGTCTCGCCGGTGATATAGCGCGCCGACGGCGAGGCGAGGAAGGCCACGGTGGCGGCGATATCCTCCGGCTTGCCGAGCTGCTCGAGGGGGATGTTGGCGGTCAGCGCCGCGCGCTGCTCCTCGCTCATCGCGGCGGTCATGTCCGTCTCGACAAAGCCGGGGGCGACGGTGTTGACGGTGATCCCGCGGCTGCCCACCTCCCGCGCCAGGGACTTCGTCAGCCCGGTGATCCCCGCCTTGGCGGCGGCGTAGTTCGCCTGGCCGGCGTTGCCCATGGCGCCGACGACGGAGCCGATGTTGATGATCCGCCCGCGCCGGGCCTTCATCATGCCCCGCAGGCAGGCCTGGCTCACGCGGTAGACGGCGGTGAGGTTGGTGTCGATGATCGAGCCCCACTCCTCGTCCTTCATCCGCATGACGAGGTTGTCGCGGGTGATGCCGGCGTTGTTGACCAGGATGGTCGGCGCCCCGTGCGCCCGGCCGATCTCGGCGATTGTCGCCTCGACCTGCTCCGGGTCCGTGATATCCAGGGCCATGCCGGTGCCGCGCAGCCCCGCCTCCTCGAGCCCGGCGGCGATCCGCTGCGCCCCCTCGGCCGTCGTCGCCGTGCCGATGGCGTACGCCCCGGCCCGCGCCAGGGCGTAGAGGATCGCCTGGCCGATCCCGCGGCTCGCCCCGGTCACGAGCGCGATCTCCTGCTCCAGCTCGTGGTCTTGCACGCGCCCTCCTCCTCTATTTCCTCGGATGTGGCTCGCTGCAGTGCGCTGCCGTCGCGCTGCTACGCCTGGAGGCGCTCGAGTAGCCCCTCCAGGGCCTCCGGCTCGTTGAGGGCGGTCCCCTCGAGGCTGCGCTCGATCCGCCGCGTCAGGCCGGTGAGGACCTTGCCGGGGCCGCACTCGACGACCACCCCGACGCCCTGCTCGGCCATGCGCCGCACCGTCTCCGTCCAGCGTACCGGGTGGGCCAGCTGCTCGACGAGCCGGCGCCGGATCTCGCCGGCCTGGTCGCTGCAGGCCACGTCCACGTTGTGGAGGACGGGGATGCGCGGCGGCGCCACGCTGACCGCCTCGAGGCGCTCGGCGAGGCGCTCGGCGGCCGGCTGCATGAGGCTGCAGTGGGACGGGGCGCTCACCGCCAGCGGGAGCACCCGCTTCGCCCCCGCCTCGCGGGCGGCCGCCCCGGCCCGCTCGACGGCGTCGTGGTCGCCGGCGATGACCACCTGCCCGGGGGCGTTGAAGTTGACGGCCTGGACGACCTCGCCCTGGGCGGCCTCGGCGCAGATCTCCGCCACCTGCTCGTCGGCAAGCCCGATGATCGCCGCCATGCCGCCCTGCCCCGCCGGGACGGCCTCCTGCATGTAGCGCCCCCGGTCGGCGACCAGGGGCGCGGCCTCGGCCAGGGTGAGGCTCCCCGCGGCGACCAGGGCCGTGTACTCGCCGAGGCTGTGCCCGGCCAGCACCGCCGGCTGCGCGCCGCCCCGCTCCTGCCAGACGCGCCACAGGGCGACGCCGGCGGTCAGCAGCGCCGGCTGGGTCCGGTCGGTGCGGTCGAGCGCCTCGGCCGGCCCCTCCTCGACCAGCTGCCACAGGTCGTAGCCCAGCGCCTCGGAGGCCTCCCGGAAGGTCTCGGTCACGGTGGTGCTGCCGCGCCAGGAGGCCATCATGCCGACGGCCTGGGCCCCCTGGCCGGGAAAGACAAAGGCCAAGTCCTCTCTGCTCTGGCTCATCCTCTGCTCCGAATGGACGGTTCAACGCGCCCGGGGCGCCGCTCCGCGCCCCGCCTGCACCCTCAGTAGCGGACCAGGGCCGACCCCCACGTGAAGCCGCCCCCGAAGGCCTCGAGCATCAGCAGCTCGCCGCGCTGGATGCGCCCGTCGCGCACGGCGGTATCGAGGGCGATCGGGATCGAGGCGGCCGAGGTGTTGCCGTGCTCGCCCACCGTCACGACGACCCGGTCCATGGCCAGGTCGAGCTTCTTGGCGGTGGCCTGGATGATCCGGATGTTGGCCTGGTGGGGCACCAGCCAGTCGACCTGCGACTTATCGACGCCGGCGGAGGCCAGGGTGTCCTCGACGATGCGGGTGAGGGTGTTGACCGCGACCTTGAAGACCTCGTTGCCGCGCATGCGGATGTAGCCGCCCTGGCTCTCCAGGGCGGCGTAGCCCTGCCCCGGGCCCCAGGGTACGTAGAGCAGCGGCTCGTGGCGGCCGTCGGAGTGCAGGTGGGTCGAGAGCACCCCCGGCTGCTCCCCGGCCTCCAGCACCACGGCGCCTGCGCCGTCGCCGAAGAGGACGCAGGTGCCGCGGTCCTCCCAGTCGATGATCCGGCTCATGGTCTCGGCGCCGACGACCAGGGCGCGCGAGGCGCCGCCGGTGCGGATGAAGCGGTCGGCGACGCTGAGCGCGTAGATGAACCCGGAGCAGGCGGCGGAGACGTCGAAGGCCGCCCCGCCGGGGCGCAGGCCGAGGCTGTGCTGCAGGGCCGAGGCCGTGCTCGGGAAGATCCGGTCCGGGGTGCAGGTGGCGACGACGATCAGGTCGACCTCCTCGCCCCTGCAGCCGGCGGCCTCCAGGGCCCGCTGCGCGGCGATGCGGCCGAGGTCCCCGCAGCTCTGGTCGTCGCCGACCAGCCGGCGCTCGCGGATGCCGGTGCGCTCGCGGATCCAGCTGTCCGAGGTCTCGACGAGCTGCTCGAGCTCGTGGTTGGTGACCACCCGCTCCGGGAGGTAGCTGCCGGTCCCGATGATTCTTGCGCTAGTCACGCCCCTTCCTTCGCCCCTGCTAGCAGCGGCTCGATCCGCGCCTCGATGAGGCCGGGCACACCTTGCTGCACCTCGAGGACTGCCGTGTCGATCGCCCGCCCGAAAGCGAAGGCGTCTGCCGAGCCGTGGCTCTTCAGGGCGACCCCGCGCAGGCCGAGGAGACTCGCCCCGTTATACTGCCGGGGATCGATCCGCCGTCGCAACGCCTTGAGCACGGGCATGGCGACGAGCCCCGCGAGCCGGGTCAGGAGCGTACGGCGGAACTCCGTGCGCATGTACTCGGAGATCAGGGCGGCGACCCCCTCGCTGCTCTTGAGCGCGACGTTGCCGACGAAGCCGTCGCAGACGACGATATCCGCCTCGCCGGTGAAGATGCCGTCGCCCTCGATGTAGCCGACGTAGTTGATCGGCTCGGAGGCGGAGAGCAGCCCGGCGGCCCGCTTGACCTGCTCGTTGCCCTTGATCTCCTCCTCGCCGATGTTGAGTAGCCCGACCCGCGGGCGCTCGACGCCGTGGATGGCCTCGGTGGCCACCGCCCCCATGACGGCGAACTGGAAGAGGTGCTCGGCGGTGCAGTCGATATTGGCGCCGAGGTCGAGCATGTGCGTGGCGCCGCCGCGGCTCGGGATGGTGCTCATGATCGCCGGGCGGTCGATCCCGGGCAGGGTCTTGAGCAGGTAGCGCGCCGTCGCCATGAGCGCGCCGGTATTCCCGGCGCTGACGCAGCCGTCGGCCTCGCCGGCCCGGACGCGCTCGAGCGCCACCCGCATCGAGGAGTCGCGCTTGTAGCGCAGCGCCTGGGAGGGCGGCTCGTCCATGCCGACGACCTCGTTGCAGTGGTGGATCGTCAGGCGCTCCGGCTCGCCGGCCCGCTGGCGCTCGAGCTCCTCGAGAAGCCGCGGGCGCTGCCCTACGAGGGTGATGTGCAGCTCCGGGTGGCGCTCGAGGGCGCCCAGCGCCGCCGGGACCACGGCCTCCGGGCCGTAGTCCCCGCCCATCGCATCGAGGCTCAGGGTGGTGGTTTCGCTCATGGGCTCCGCCTTCGGAGGAGGCGGGGCGGCGCGGCGAGCGGATCGCCGCGCCGCCCCCTAGCAGAGAGGCTCAGTCGTCCTGGCCGCGGGTGACCTTGCGGCCGCGGTAGTAGCCGTCGGCGCTGATGTGGTGGCGGCGATGGGTCTCGCCGGTGCTCGGCTCGGTGGCCAGGGTCGGCTTCTCGAGGGACTGGTGGGCGCGGCGCATCCCGCGCTTCGACGGCGACTTGCGATTCTGCTGTACAGCCATGGGTGCTCTCCGGCTCGATCTTCTCGTGGGTAGTAGTGGCTTGTCGTGCGTAGCGGCCTGCCGGGGGATCGCCCTAGTGCTCGGTCGCCCCTGTCCCGATTCGCCCCTTCAGCGCAGCGAACGGGCTCAGCTCGGCGCGCGCCGCCGCAGCGCTGTTGGGGGGAGTCCCGCACTCGTCATCCGGGTGCCGCGCGACGAGCGGCAGGGCGAGCAGCAGCTCCTCCTCGGCGATCTCCGTGGGCGCGACGGCCCCTGTGCTGACGAACGGCTCGAGCTCCTCGGGCAGCGCCTCCCCCTCCTGCTCTGAGGCGACGAGCACGAGGTGGAACTCGGCCTCGACGCGGTAGGCGAAGGGCTGCAGGCAGCGCTGGCAGCGCAGCGGGAGCTCGGCGCGGACCGCGCCGGCCAGGTAGCGCCGCCCGGCCTCGTCCACCCCGCCGTACAGGCGCAGATGCGCCGCGCCCTCCGGGCGCTCGAGAAGCGGCGCAAGGCGCGGCATGGAGGCCAGCTCGATCGTGCCCTCGACCTCGCCCCCCGGCGCCGCGAGCTCTTCAGGGGCCAAACCGTCCGGTAACATAGAAGATTGCATCCTATAGGCACCGAGTTAGCGTGTAAAGCCCTGGCACAGGGGGATTTCCGGCGATATGCTAGCGCCCATGCACGAGACGCTCATCCTCGCTTCCGGCTCGCCCTACCGGCGCGAGCTGCTCGGGCGCCTGGGCCTGCCCTTCGAGGTGGCGGCCCCGGAGATCGACGAGACCCCCCGCCCCGCCGAGCCGGCGCAGCAGACGGTGCGCCGGCTCGCCGCGGCCAAGGCCCGCGCGGTGGCCGCCCGCCGCCCGGAGGCGGTGGTCATCGGCAGCGACCAGCTCGCCGCCCTCGACGGCGAGATCCTGGGCAAGCCCGGCACCCCCGAGCGCGCCCGCGCGCAGCTCGAGCGCGCCTCGGGCCGCGAGGTGGCCTTCCTGACGGCGGTGGCGGTCGCCCGCGGCGATGCGCTCGAGGAGGCGCTCGAGACCGTCACCGTCCGCTTCCGGGCGCTCGACGCGGAGACGATCGCCCGCTACGTCGAGGCGGACCGCCCCCTCGACTGCGCCGGGGCGATCCGCTCGGAGGGGCTCGGCGCCGCCCTGCTCGAGGCCGTCGAGAGCCGCGATCCGGCGGCGCTCGTCGGCCTACCGCTGGTCCGCGTCGCCGAGCTGCTGCGCCGGTACGGGATCCGGCTGCCCTAGCGGGGCTGGTACTCGAGCCGCTGCAGCGTCGAGAACAGCCCTTGCCCCAGGGCGGTCCCCAGCCGCTCGCTCAGGCGGCCGAGCAGGTCGCGCTGGACGGTGTAGTCGACCACCTGCTCCTCGCCGACGACCTCGCGGGCCACGCTCCGGACGCTGCCGACCCCGTCGGCGAGCCCGAGCTCGACGCTCTGGCTCCCCGTCCACACCAGCCCCGAGAAGAGCTCGTTCTCCTGCGGATTCACCAGGTGCCCGTCACGGCCAGCCCGGACATCGGCGATGAACTGCTCGTGGATCTCGCCGAGCATGGACTGGAGGTGCTCCACCTGCTCGGGGCGCTCCGGGGAGAAGGGGTCGAGGAAGTCCTTGTTCTCGCCGGCGGTGTAGAGGCGCCGCTCGATGCCGAGCCGCTCCAGGGCGTCCTCGAGGCCGAAGCCGCCCATGATCACGCCGATGGAGCCGACGATGCTCGCCTCGTCGACGTAGATCCGGTCGGCGGCGGCCGCGGCGTAGTAGGCCCCCGAGGCGCCGACATCCTCGATGACGGCGTACAGCGGCGTATCGGGATTCTCCTCGCGCAGCCGCTGGATGGCGTCGTAGATCTGGCTCGAGTGGACGGCGCTGCCGCCCGGGCTGTTAATGCGCAGGACCACCCCGGCGGCCTGCTCGGCCTCGAAGGCCGCCTCCAGGCCGTCGATGACCTGCCCGGCGCTCGCCGGCGAGTCCGCCATGATCGGCCCCTCGAGGCGCACCTCGGCGGTATGGGGGCCGATATCCTCCTGCGCCGTGCCGCCGAGCTGGCAGCGGCCGAGGCTGAGGATCGCGGCCGCGACGAGCAGGAGCAGGAGGCTGCGCCAGACGATCTGCCAGCGCCGCGCCCGGCGCCGCTCGCGCACCCAGTCCGCGTGGATCTCGCGCAGGGCCTTCTGCTCCCAGGTCTCTTCGCTCATGGCGCCTCCTTCAATGCTCGCCGGCGGCGAGGGCCTCGAGGACGGTCTGCAGGTCGCCGCTCAGCGGCGCCTCCACAGAGACGGCCTCTCCGCTATCGGGGTGGTGGAACTGCAGCCTGGCGGCGTGCAGGAAGAGCCGGCGCAGCCCGCTGCGGCGCAGCTCGGCGTTGGCGCGGCGATCGCCGTAGCGGTCGTCGCCGGCGACGGGGTGGCCGAGGTGCCGGGCGTGGACCCGGATCTGGTGGGTCCGCCCGGTGCCTAGCCGGGCGTCCACCAGGCAGGCCCGCCGGTAGCGCCTCAAGACCTCGAAGGTGGTGCGGGCCTGGCGGCCCTGCTCGCTCACCCGGACCTGGCGCTCGCGGGGGGCGCCGCCGAGCCGCTCGAGGGGGGCCTCGACGCGGCGGCGATCCTGCTGGAGGGCGCCGGTGAGCAGGGCCGTGTAGCGCTTCTCGATGCGCCCCTGGCGCAGCTGCTCGTGGAGCCGGCGCAGCGTCGAGCGCCGCTTGGCGAGCATCAGGCAGCCGCTCGTCTCCTGGTCGAGCCGGTGGGCGAGCTCCAGGAAGCGCAGCTCCTGGCGCAGCTGGCGCATCGCCTCGATCAGGCCGAGGCCGACGCTGCTGCCGCCGTGCACCGCCAGCCCGGAGGGCTTGTCGAGCACCAGCAGGCGCTCGTCCTCGTAGAGGACCGCCCCGCGCAGGCGCTCCGCCAGCCCCCTCGAGGGCGCCGCGGCCTCGGCCTGCCGGGGCTGGGTAACCGGAGGAATGCGCACCACCTCGCCGGCGCGCAGCCGGCGCGTCGGGCGGGCCCGGCCGCCGTCGACCCGGACCTCCCCGCGGCGCAGCAGGCGGTAGACCCGGCTGCGCGGCAGGCCCTTGAGCTGGCGCAGGAGGAAGTTATCGATCCGCTGCCCCGCCTCCTCGGCCAGGACCTCGTGGTGGCGAACGCGGGGATTCGGCTCGGACATTCCACCAGTTTACCAAAAGTATTGGTTTGATTGGATACGCAAGTGCCTGATACGATTAACCGCACCTGCCACCCCTTCAGAGGGGCTTGCGGCAACAGTTTACCGGAGCCGGCGCTACGGCGCTGGCCCTGCAGGCGAGCGAAGCGAACGGTCGACCGCGGCCCTGGATGCGCCGTGGTCGGATGCCCACGACGTACAACGCCCTGCGCCCCTCCGGAGAAGCGCGGATGATGAGCTCGACCGTCCCCTGCTGGCTACTGGAGATGCTCCTCGGACGGTTGGCCCCGCAGCACGTCCCTGGTCCTGCGCTAGGTCCCTCTCGCGGAGCGATGGCGGCCGGGCATCGGAGAGTCTACACCCATGAAGAGAATGCTGATCAACGCGACTCAGCCCGAGGAGTTGCGCGTGGCCATGGTCGATGGCCAGACCCTCTACGACCTCGATATCGAGACCCCCGCCCGCGAGCAGAAGAAGGCGAATATCTACAAGGGAATTATCACCCGCATCGAGCCGAGCCTCGAGGCGGCCTTCATCCAGTACGGCGCTGAGCGCCACGGCTTCCTGCCGTTCAAGGAGATCGCCCCGGCGTACTGCACCGGCAAGGACGGGCAGCGGCTGGGCCCGCGGGAGGCGCTGCGCGAGAACCAGGAGGTCCTCGTGCAGGTCGACAAGGAGGAGCGCGGCACCAAGGGCGCGGCCCTGACGACCTACATCAGCCTCGCCGGGCGCTACCTCGTGCTCATGCCCAACAACCCCCGCGCCGGCGGCGTCTCCCGGCGCATCGAGGGCTCCGAGCGCGCCGAGATCCGCGAGAGCCTCCGCCACCTCGACGTCCCCGAGGGGATGGGGCTGATCGTGCGCACCGCCGGCGTCGGCCGCAGCACCGAGGAGCTGCAGTGGGACCTCGACTACCTGCTCAAGCTCTGGGAGGCCATCCTCAAGGCCACGGCCGACCGTGCGGCCCCCTTCCTGGTCTACCAGGAGAGCGACGTCATCATCCGCGCGCTGCGCGACTACCTGCGCCCGGAGATCGACGAGGTCCTCGTCGACGACGACGAGGTCCACGGCAAGGCGCGGGAGTTCATCGAGCAGGTCATGCCCCACAACCGCTCGAAGCTCAAGCGCTATCAGGATCCGGTCCCGCTGTTCTCGCGCTACCAGATCGAGAGCCAGATCGAGTCGGCCTTCCAGCGCGATGTCCGCCTGCCCTCCGGCGGCGCCATCGCCATCGACCACACCGAGGCGCTGATCTCCATCGACATCAACTCCTCGCGGGCCACCAAGGGCGCCGACATCGAGGAGACGGCGCTCAACACCAACCTCGAGGCCGCCGACGAGATCGCCCGGCAGATCCGGCTGCGCGACCTCGGCGGGCTGATCGTCATCGACTTCATCGACATGGGCCCGCCGCGCCACCAGCGCGAGGTCGAGAGCCGGCTCCGCGAGGCGGTCAAGGCGGACCGGGCGCGCGTGCAGGTTGGGCGGATCTCGCGCTTCGGGCTGCTCGAGATGTCCCGGCAGCGGCTGCGCTCCTCCCTCGGCGAGGCGCACCAGGAGGTCTGCAACCGCTGCGGCGGCCAGGGCCGGGTGCGCAGCGTCGAGTCCCTGGCGCTGTCGATCCTGCGCATCGTCGAGGAGGAGGCGATGAAGGAGAAGACCGGCAAGGTCCTCGCCCAGCTGCCGGTGGAGGTCGGCACCTACCTCCTCAACGAGAAGCGCTCCCAGATCGCCGAGCTGGAGGCCCGGCACGGGGTGCACATCCTGCTCATCCCCAACCGCGACTTCGAGACGCCGCACTACGAGGTGCGGCGGATCCGCACCGGGGAGGATACCGACGAGGCGGCGAGCAGCTACGACCTGGCGACGCCGAGCGCCGAGCCGACCACCCTCGAGGCAGCCGGCGAGCCCGCCAGCCGGCCGCCGACGCCGGCGGTGCAGGGCATCACGCCCAGCGCCCCGGCCCCCGAGCCCGGGGGCACCAAGGCGGCGGAGGCGGACACCGACCAGCAGGCCCCGCTAGGCTCGATCTTCAGGCGCCTGCGGGGGCTGCTCTTCCAGGGCGGCGATCAGCAGCAGGACCAGCAGGCCGGCGGCGAGACCGCCGGGCAGCAGCCCACCGAGGGCGCACGGTCCGCCAGCGACGGCCAGGGCAGCAGCGCCGGCGGCAGCCGCCGGCGCTGCTGCCCTGGCCGTCGCTGGCGGA
>NZ_NRSH01000041.1 GCF_016584055.1 Halorhodospira neutriphila | reverse complement strand
GGGATCATCGCGCGCATGCCGGAGCTCGGCCTCGAGCAGCCGCCGCCCGCACCGCCGGCGCGGCGGCTGCTCGAGGCCGAGCTCCGGCATGCGCGCGATGATCCCCTGCGGGTTCAGGGAGGGGTGGCTGCGGTAGTAGTGGTGGCGGATGTGCTCGAAGTCCGTCGTCCCGCGGAAGGCGGGCATCTGGTAGAGCTCGCGGAGGTAGGCCATGAGGTTGGGGTACTCGCGGACGGCGCGCTGCGAGCACTTGAAGTGGATGGCGTAGACGGCGTCGAAGCGGATCAGGGTGGTATAGAGGCAGATATCGGCCTCGGTGAGGCGCTCGCCGCAGAGGTAGCGGCGCCCGCCGAGGATCCGGTCCCAGTGGTCGAGGGCGGCGTAGAGGGCGTCGGCGGCCTCCTCGTAGGCCTGCTGCGTGCCCGCGAAGCCGCAGCGGTAGACGCCGTTGTTGACCGGCTCGTAGAGGGCGTCGATGGTGGCGTCGACCTGCTCGCGCAGCGACTCCGGGGCGAGGTCCACCTCGTAGGTGGCGAGCCCGTCGAAGGCGTGGTCGAGCATCCGCAGCAGCTCGCGGGACTCGTTGTTGACGAGGGTCCGCTCCTTGCAGTCCCAGAGCGCCGGCACCGTCACGCGGCCGCTCGCCTGGGGATCGGCGGCGGTGTAGACCTGGTGGAGGTGCTCGGCGCCGAGGATGGGGTCCGTCGTCGCGCCGGGGAAGCCGCCGCGGAACGCCCAGCCGCCCTCGCCCATCACCGGGTGGGCCACGGAGACCGAGATGACCGGCTCGAGGCCCTTGAGCCGGCGCATGATGAGGACCCGGTGGGCCCACGGGCAGGCGAGGGAGACGTAGAGGTGGTAGCGCCCCGCCTCCGGCGGGAAGCGCCCCTCGGGGCCGATCCAGCCGTGGAAGCGGCTCTCGTCCCGCTGGAACCGCCCCTGCTCATCGCGCCGGTAGCCGTCCTCGACCCACTCGCCCTCGACCAAGACCCCCATGGCCTCGCCTCCTCGTGTCGCGGCCGCCCGCGGGCCGCCGGGGCGCCTAGTCGCTCGCGCCGCCGCCGGGCATCGAGCCGCCGCCCTGCTGGACCTTGCTCTGGAGGCGCTTGAGCTCCTCCATCAGCTGCTGCGTCTCCGGGTGCTGCTCCTGCATGGCCTGGAGCAGCCTCTCCTGGAAGGCGCGCATGTCCTTCTCCATGCGCTTGCGGAACTGCTCGTCCTGCATGGCCTCCTGCTGGGCCTGCTGCAGCTTCATCTGGGCGTCCTGGAACTCCTCGGCGAGCTCCTGCTGCTCCTGCTCGGAGACATCGCCCGACTCGAAGCGGTCGTAGATCTCCTCCATGCGCTGATAGTGGCTCTCGGGGTCGTAGCCGAGATCCTCCATCTTCGCCATGGCCCGGTCCTCGAGGCGCTGCTGGCGCTCCTGCAGCTCCTCGCTCGACTCGAAGGTCTCCTGCTGGATCTCGCCGAGCTTGCGCTGCACCTCCTGGAGCCGCTGCTGCGCCTCCATGCGCTCCGGCTCCTGCCCCGCCTCCTCCTGCTGCTGGGCCTGCGCTTGCAGCGGCGCTGCCACCAGCGCCAGTGCGGCCAACACGGCCATCGCTGTACGGGTCATCGCTCTACTCTCCCTCACGGTGTCGGTGGCCTGAGCACACGCTCCACAGCACGCAGCGCCCTTTACGCTCAAGCCTAGCAAACGGCGCCTCTCCGGCGTCCGGGGCGGGCGGCCGGGCGGCCAGCAGCGGGCCGCCCGGCCCCCCGGCCATCGTCGAGGTGCCTTACTGGCCCTGGCCGCCGGCCTGCTGCTGGCCGCCGCCCTGGCCGGAGCCGCTGCCCATCCGCTGGCGCATCTTCTGGCGCATCTCGGCCTGGAGGCTGCGCATCTCCTGCATCATCTCCTCGGCCTTCGGGTGGTCCTCCTTCATCGTGCTGACCAGGTCCTGCTGGAGCTGGCGGCGCTCCTTCTCCCAGCCCTTGACGAACTCCTTGTCCTGCATCGCCTCCCGCTGGGCCTTCTGGATCTCCTGCTGGAGCTTGCGGTCCTTCTTGAGCCGCTGCTGGGCCTCCTCGCCCGAGAGCTCGCCGCTCTTGAGCTTGCTCATCGTCTTCTCGAGGCGCTCGATCTTCTCGTCCACGTTCTTGTAGCCGAGGTCCTCCATCTTGCTGATGAGCTGGTTGTCGAGCTTCTCGGCGCGCTCCTGGAGCTTGGGGTTGTTCTCCAGGGTCTGGCGCTGCATCTGGGTCAGCTTCTGCTGCAGCTTCTGCATCCGCTGCTGGGCCTGCATCTGGGGCGCATTGCCCTGGGCGCCCTGGCCGGGCTCGCCGGCCGTGGAGCCGGTCTGCGCCTGGGCCGTCGTGGCCGTGGCGAGGAGCAGGGCCAGCACGGAGGCGGTGAGTCGGCGGAACATAGTCTCTCTCCTTATGTGAAGTGCTCAGGCAGTCAGTCGCGGACCGAATTCGAGGTCGTACGACGCAGAGACAGCGCCCCGCTCAGGATGGTTCCTGGGCGGGGTGCGTCACTTTCTGCAATTGCAACTCATTCTCATATGTAGTAGAAATCGCTTGACGTGCATCGATACCATCGATGGCACGCATAGAGGACATCGATAGAAGGTGGAGGCGGCCATGAAGAGACTGCAGTGGACAACACCCCCGGCTGCGGGAGAGCACTACGCTATCGAAGATGAGGGGTCAGAAGCCAGTCCGGGGGGCGCCGCGAGCCACCCGCTCCACGAGCTCCGCCCCGGGACGCAGGCCGTGGTCCAGGGCATCGACGGCGGCTACGGGATCCTCGACCGCCTCTCCGCGCTCGGCCTGGTGCCGGGCACCTGCCTGCAGATCCTCCGCAACCCCCGGCGCGGGCCGATCCTGATCCAGATCCACAACACCCGGGTCGCCGTCGGCCGCGGCCAGGCGCACAAGGTCCGGACCGCGCCGCTCGGGGAGCCGCTGACCGAGGAGGGGCGATGGCAGTAAGCGAGCCCGCCCGCTCCGGCGCGGCCGAGGAGCCGGCCACCGCCGAGATCGCCCTGCTCGGCCAGCCCAACGTCGGCAAGAGCACGGTCTTCAACACCCTCACCGGGCTCCGCCAGCACATCGGCAACTGGCCGGGGAAGACCGTCGGGCGCAAGGAGGGGTGGATCGAGCTCGAGGGCCGGCAGCAGCGGCTCGTCGACCTGCCCGGGACCTACAGCCTCACGGCCGGCTCCGAGGAGGAGCGGATCGTCCGCGACTACCTCCAGCACCAGCAGCCGGAGGTCGTCGTCTTCCTCGCCGACGCCGTCGCCCTCGAGCGCAGCCTCTACCTGCTCAGCGAGGTGCTAGCACTCCACAAGCGCGTGGTCGTCGGCCTCAACCGCATGGACGTCGCCCGGCGCCACGGCATCCACGTGGATCCGCAGGCGCTGGCCCAGGCCCTCGGCCTGCCCGTGGTCACCCTGATCGCCCGCGACGCCACCGGTATCACGGAGCTGCTCGCCAGCGTCGAGGCGCTCCGGCGCGAGCCGCAGCGCTGCCAGCCGAGCCCGCCGCAGGTGCGCGCGCGCAGCGCCGCGGCCCTGGAGCGCATCGCCGAGCGGATCCGGCCGGCCGCCCCCGCCCCCTACGACCCGCGCTGGCTCGCCCAGAAGCTCCTCGAGGGGGACCCGCAGGTGCGCGACTGGGCCGAGGAGTGGCTCTCGCCGGCGGAGTGGGAGGCGCTCGACCACGAGCTCCACCACCACGAGGAGGCGGTGCTCGATATCCTCGGCGCCCGCTGCGACTGGGTCCAGTCGGTGGTGCAGGCGGCCGTCGAGCGCCCCCGGGCGGGGCAGGCCTCGTGGACCGACCGGCTCGACCGCGTGGCGACCCACAGCGTCGGCGGCCCGGCGCTGCTCCTCGCCCTCCTCGCCGGGGTCCTGGGCCTGACCTTCCAGATCGCCCTGCCCCTGCAGGGCTGGCTCGACGCTACCGTCGTCCAGCCGGCGGCCGCAGGGGTCGAGGCGCTGCTCGCCCCGGCGCCGGGCTGGCTCTCGGGGCTGGTCGTCGACGGGCTGATCACCGGGGTGGGGACGGTGCTCACCTTCCTGCCCATCCTCGCGATCTTCTTCACGCTCATGGGCCTGCTCGAGGACAGCGGCTACCTCGCCCGGGTCGCCCTCCTCCTCGACCGGTTCATGCACGCCGTGGGCCTGCACGGCAAGAGCGCCCTGCCGCTGACCCTGGGGCTCGGCTGCAACGTCGTCTCGGTGGTCGGCACGCGGATCATCGAGTCACGGCGCGAGCGGCTGCTGACCATCCTCCTCGCCCCGCTCGTGCCCTGCTCCGCCCGGCTGGCGGTGCTGGCGGTGCTCGCCCCGATCTTCTTCGGCGACTGGGCGCTGCCCGTCACCCTCGGGCTGATCGGGCTCAACCTCGCGGTGCTCGGCGGGCTGGGGCTGCTCCTGCACCGGACCGCCTTCCGCGGCGAGAGCAGCGCCTTCCTCATGGAGCTGCCCCTCTACCAGCGCCCGCACCTGCGCACGACGATGTACCACGTCTACGCCCACCTCAAGGAGTTCGTGCGCAAGGCCGGCACGGTCATCGTGGTCGCCGCCGCCGCCATCTGGGCCCTCTCCGCCTTCCCCGGGCCGGGGATCGAGAACAGCGCCCTGGCGCAGCTCGGCCACGGGCTGGCCCCGCTCGGCGACCTGATGGGCCTCGACTGGCGGCTGATCGCCGCGCTGCTGTCGAGCTTCGTCGCCAAGGAGGTGGCGATCTCGACGCTCGGCATCCTCTACGGGCTCGGCGAGGAGGCGCAGGGGCTGGCGGCGACGCTGCCGAGCGTCGTCGACCCGGCCTCCGGGCTGGCCTTCCTCGCCGTGACGATGCTCTTCATCCCGTGCATGGCCACGGTCGCCGCCATCCGCCAGGAGACCGGCGGCTGGCGCTGGCCGGCGGTGAGCGTCGCCCTGCTCCTCGGGGTCTCCGTGCTCAGCGGGATCGCCGTCTACCAGGGCGCCCTGCTCCTCGGGCTGGGGGGCGGGGCGTGATCCGCCAGGTGCTCGCCGAGCTCAGCGCCGCCGGCGGCGCCGTCGACCGGCGGCGGCTGGCGCGGCGGCTGGCGATCTCGCCGCAGATGCTCGAGACCGTGCTCGAGCGCCTCAGCGCCGCCGGCTATGTGGAGGGGATCACGGCATCCTCCGCGGCGTGCCGGCCGGCGGCGTGCCACGAGTGCCCCGTCGGCTCGGCGTGCGCCGGCGGCGGGGGCGGCCCGGGCCAGCAGCTGTGGTGCCTGACCGAGGCCGGCCGCCGCGCCGCCACCGCGCCGCCGGACTAGAAGCGCAGGAAGGCGCCGGCGTAGGGGCCGCTGAAGGAGACGTCGATGGTGACGTCGTCGAAGTCGTCGAGCTCCACCGCCATGTCGCGGTAGCCGATCATGGCGCCGGCGTACCACCACTTGTAGGCCAGGTGGGCCTGGGTGTCGGTGATGGAGTGGCCGTCGTAGCTGAGGATCTTGGTCGAGGCCTCGATCTTGAAGCGGGTCGTGGGGATGTCCAGCCCCAGCCGGCCGTAGGCCATCGGCAGCGGCCCGGAGAAGTTCAGCTCCTCCTTCTGCGCGTTGCTCTCGACGAGGATCCGCCCGTCGATGACCTTGCCGGTAAGGCCGATATCGACGTCGAGGTACGGCAGCGGCAGCGGCGACCAGAAGAGGGTGATGTCCGTCTGGTCGAGCTCGACGACGCTGTCGACCGAGGTGCTAGCGCTGATATCGCCGTAGTCGAAGTTGAGGGTGCCGCTGCCCTGCTCCTCGAGCCCGGTCCGCTCGACGCGGATGCTGGGGATCACCGGCACGGGGTGGTCCCACTCGAGCCAGGCGTTGAGGTCCTCGTCGCCGTCGAGGCCGAGGTCGTCCTCCACGTCGAAGGTGCTCCCGTCAAACTTCTGGGTGCCGTCGGGGTCGTGGGACCAGAGGTTGACCCCGCCGGAGAGGCCGAGGATCCCGCCGGTGGCGTGGGCGGCGCCGGTGCTGAGCAGCAGCCCGGCCGCTGCGGTCGTGGTGAGGGCTCGACGCATAAGAGGGCCTCCTGAGCGTGGCAAACCGAGATCAGCATACCACCGCCCGGGGCGCGCCCCAATCCCGCTCGCGGCATCAGGCCACCGGCGAGGCCGGGTCGACCTCCGGGTACTCGTTGACGGCCCGCTCCGTGACCGGATTCACCTCGTAGAGCTTGACGCCGTACCCCCACAGGTTCGCCAGGTGGCGGAGCACGGCGAAGGCGTCGCTGCGCTCCAGGGTCACGCCGTCGGTGATCCGGTGCTCGAGGATGAGCTTGCGGTCGCCGGTGAGGTCGACGTCGACCACCTGGATATCGGGCTCGAGGTGCGCGATGTCGTGGCGCTGGGCCAGGGAGCGGCGGATGTCGCGGTAGCCGGCCTCGTCGTGGATGGCGTCGACCACCAGCTCCGGCGACGCCGCCTCGTCGTGGAGGCGGAAGAGCCTGAAGTCGCGGATGACCTTGGGGCTGAGGAACTGGAGGATGAAGCTCTCGTCGCGGAACTCCCGCCACGCCTCGTGCCAGAGCCCGACCCAGTCGCCGCTGCCGGCGATCCCCGGGAACCAGCGCCGGTCCTCCTCGGTGGGCTCGGTGGCCATGCGCTGGAGGTCCTGGAGGATGGCGAAGCCGAGGGCGTAGGGGTTGATGCTGGAGAAGCGCCGGTCGTCGAAGCCGGGCTGGAAGACGACGTTGGTGTGGTTGTGCAGGCACTCGAGGAAGGCGCCGTCGGTGAGCTGCCCGCGCTCGTGGAGCCGGTTCATGACGTAGTAGTGGACCGCGGTGGCGCACCCCTCGTTCATGACCTTGGTCTGCTTCTGCGGGTAGAAGTACTGCGCGATGTTGCGCACGATGCGCAGCAGCTCCCGCTGCCAGTGCTCCAGGCGCGGGGCGCGCTTCTCGAGGAAGTAGAGGAGGTTCTCCTCGGGCAGGCCGAGGCGCTGGCGGCGCGCCGCCACCGGGTCGTCCTCGTCGCCGAGGGGGTCTTCGGGATCCCCGGGGACCGTGCGCCAGAGGTCGTTGTAGGTCTGCTCCTCGTAGCGGATGCGCTCGATCTCCCGGTCGCGCTCCTCGCGCAGGCTGCGCGAGCGCGGCTTGGGGTAGCGGTGCACGCCCTGGGTCATCAGGGCGTGGGCGGCGTCGAGGACGCGCTCGACGGCCTGCACGCCGTAGTGCTCCTCGCACTCGGTGACGAAGCCCTTGGCGAAGTCGAGGTAGTCGAGGATGCCGTCGGCGTCGGTCCACTCCCGGAAGAGGCGGTTGTTCTTGAAGAAGTGGTTGTGGCCGAAGGCCGCGTGGGCCAGGACCAGCGTCTGCATGGTCAGCGTGTTCTCCTCCATGATGTAGGAGATACACGGCTTGGAGTTGATGACGATCTCGTAGGCGAGCCCGGTGTAGCCCTTGCGGTAGAGCATCTCGTCGTGGGCGAAGTGCTTGCCGAAGGACCAGTGCCGGTAGAACAGCGGCAGGCCCATGGAGGCGTAGGCGTCGAGCATCTGCTCGGAGTCGATGACCTCGATCTGGTTCGGGTAGGTATCGAGGCCGAGCTCGCCGTGGGCGATCTCGGCGACGGCGTCGTAGACGCGCATGACGTCCCGGTAGCCCCAGTCGGAGCCGGTGAAGAGCGGCTGCCCCGTGGGCGCCCGGGTCTCGGTCGCTGGTTCCGTCATAGGCCTGGCCTCATGCCTTGAGCTCGGCGGGCGTGAAGAGGTCCCGGAAGACCGGGAAGATATCGCTCCGGGTCCGGACCCGGCGCATGGCGAGGGGAGACTCCCCCTCGGCGAGGCGCTCGTAGGCGCGCCACAGGTCCGAGGTCAGGTGCACGGCCTGCCCCGAGCCCACCTCGATGTAGGCGAAGTACTGGCACAGCGGCAGGATCGAGCGCTGCATCAGCCGCGTGGTGGCGGGGTTATCCGCCGGGGTGTTGTCGCCGTCGGAGGCCTGCGCCCCGTAGATGTTCCAGTCCCCGACGGGATAGCGCGCCTCGACGATCTCCCGCATCATCTCCAGCGCCGGCGAGACCAGGGTCCCGCCGGTTTCCCGGGAGTAGAAGAAGGTGTCCTCGTCGACCTCCTGGGCGATGTGGGTGTGGCGGATGAAGACGAGGTCGACGTAGCGGTAGCGCCGCTCGAGGAAGAGGTAGAGGAGCATGAAGAAGCGCTTGGCGAGGTCCTTCATCTCCTCGGTCATGGAGCCGGAGACGTCCATCAGGCAGAACATGACCGCCTGGGAGGCCGGCTGGCGGACCTGCTCGTAGCGGTTGTGGCGGATATCCACCGGGTCGATGTAGGGGATCGAGCGGGTCCGCTCCCGCTTGCTCCGGCGCAGCTCGATGAGCTCGCGCAGCCGCTCGGGCTCGGCGCCGCTACGCTCGAGCCGGTCGATCTCCTCGTCGAGCTCGCGGAGCTCCTCGCCCTTGGGCCGCTGCAGGGCGATCCGCCGCGACAGGGAGTTGCGCATGGTGCGCTCGACATTGAGGCTCGACGGCGAGCCGCTGACCGAGAAGCCGGCCCGCTGCAGGGTGTACTGGTCGGAGCGCTTGACCTGGCGCTTGACCAGGTCCGGCAGCTCCAGCCCCTCGAAGAAGAGGTCGAGGAACTCGTCGCGGCTGAGGGCGAAGGTGAACTCGTCCTCGCCCTCCCCCGACGGGCTGCCCTCCCGGCTCCCCCCGCCGCTGCCTTCCTCGGGCCGCGGGATGGTGTCGCCGACGACGTACTCCTTGTTGCCCGGCAGGACGTGCTCGCGCACGCCGCTGTCGGCGGACTTGCGGAAGGTCGGCTCGTGGAGGCCGTCGGTGGGGATGGTGATCTGCTCACCCCCCGCCACGTCGGCCACCTTGCGCTTGCTCGAGGCCTCGTTGACCGCGTCGAGCACCTGGCGCTTGGCCCGGCGCAAGAAGCGCTGGCGGTTCGCCAGGCTCTTGCCCTTCGGGTTGCGGCGCCGATCGATGATATTCACCAAGGGCAGCTCACCTCCGCCGGATCAGCCGGCTTGCTTGACGCGCATGTACCACTCCACCAGGCGGCGGACCTGGCGCTCGGTGTAGCCGCGCTCGATCATGCGGCGGACGAACTCCGTGTGCTTGCGCTCGGTCTCCGAGTCGCTCTTGGCCGTGAAGCTGATCACCGGCATCAGGTCCTCGACCTGGCTGAACATCCGCTTCTCGATGACCTCGCGGACCTTCTCGTAGGCGGTCCAGCTCGGCATGACCCCACCCTGCTGCGCCTTGGCGCGCAGGGCGAACTTGACCACCTCGTTGCGGAAGTCCTTGGGGTTGGCGATCCCCGCCGGCTTCTCGATCTTGGTCAGCTCCTGGTTCAGCGCCTGGCGGTCCATGAGCTGCCCGGTGTCCGGATCCTTGAAGTCCTGGTCCTCGATCCAGGCGTCGGCGTAGGCGACGTAGCGCTCGAAGAGGTTCTGCCCGAAGTCCTCGTAGGACTCGAGGTAGGCCTTCTGGATCTCGTTGCCGATGAACTCGGCGTACCGCGGGGCGAGCTCGGTCTTGATGATCTCCAGGTACTTGCGCTCGGTCTCCTCCGGGAACTGCTCGCGCTTGATGTTCTGCTCGAGCAGGTAGAGCAGGTGGACCGGGTCGGCGGCGACCTCCTCGGTCTCGTAGTTGAAGGTCTGCGAGAGGACCTTGAAGGCGAAGCGCGTCGAGATCCCGTCCATGCCCTCGTTGACCCCGGCCTGGTCGCGGTACTCCTGCATCGACTTGGCCTTGGGGTCGGTCTCCTTGAGGCTCTCGCCGTCGTAGATGCGCATCTTCGAGTAGAGGCTGGAGTTCTCGTGCTCCTTGAGGCGGGTGAGCACCGAGAAGCGGGCCATGATCTCCAGCGTCCACGGCGCGCAGGGGGCGTCGGCGAGCTCGCTCTCGCGGATGAGCTTGTCGTAGATCTGCTTCTCCTCGGTCACGCGCAGGCAGTACGGGACCTTGATCACGGAGATCCGGTCGAGGAAGGCCTCGTTGTTCTTGTTGTTGCGGAAGCTCTGCCACTCCGACTCGTTGGAGTGGGCCATGACCAGCCCGTGGAAGGGGATGGCGCCGATGTTCTCCGAGCCGACGTAGTTGCCCTCCTGCGTGGCCGTCAGCAGGGGGTGGAGCATCTTGATCGGCGCTTTGAACATCTCGACGAACTCGAGGATGCCCTGGTTGGCGCGGTTGAGCCCGCCGGAGTAGCTGTAGGCGTCGGTGTCGTTCTGGCTGTAGAGCTCGAGCTTGCGGATATCGACCTTGCCGACGAGCGAGGAGATGTCCTGGTTGTTCTCGTCGCCGGGCTCGGTCTTGGCGACGGCCACCTGGCGCAGCTTCGACGGGTAGAGGCGCACCACCTGGAAGCGGCGCAGGTCGCCGCCGAGCTCGTCGAGGCGCTTGACCGCCCAGGGCGAGAGCAGGCCACTGAGCTTGCGCCGCGGGATGCCGAAGCGCTCCTCGAGCTCCGGGCCGTGCTGGTCGGGGTCGAAGAGCCCCAGCGGGCTCTCGAAGACCGGGCTGATCTCGTCGCCGGCCTTGAGCACGTAGACCGGGTAGTGCTCCATGAGCTGCTTGAGCCGCTCGGCGAGCGAGGACTTGCCGCCGCCGACGGGGCCGAGCAGGTAGAGGATCTGCTTGCGCTCCTCGAGCCCCTGGGCGGCGTAGTTCAGGAAGCCGACCAGCCGCTCGATGGTCTCCTCCATGCCGTAGAAGTCCTCGAAGGCCGGGTAGATCTTGATCGTCCGGTTGAGGAAGATCCGGCCGAAGCGCTCGTCCTTGGAGGTATCGATCACCTGCGGCTCGCCGATGGCGGCGACGAGCCGCTCCGCCGGCGAGGCGTAGGCCATGGGGTCGTCCCGGCAGAGCTCCAAGTACTCTGCCAGGCTCATGCTCTGCTCCTGGCGCCGCTCGTAACCGCGTGCGTAGCGTGCGATCAGGTCTTCAGCGGTATCCATATGCAACACCCCCTCACGGAGTCTCGGAGTGAAGTCGCCGTAGCGCGAGGCGCCTCATCAAGGTTAGACGCGGGATCACGAGTGGTTGTTCCGGAGTCGCTGCTTCCGGAGCGTAGCCCCTGCGGCGGGGCCGCCCTTGGCCTTCCAAGGGCCATAGCCACCCCCTGAAGATTAGCGGTTATACGGGCTCGGTGCGGTAGGCCGCTGGCTCCAGCATAGCGCTACCGGGCGCGCAAGGGCAGTCCTGCGTGCGGCGGCTTCCGGCGGAGGGGGGAAGGGAACCCCGGGGCCGGCCCGGCTCGGGCCGGCCCCGGAGGGGTGGGGCTAGGAGCGGCTGCTGGGGGGCATGCCGGTCTGGTCCGGCTGGTCGGCGCCCTCCTTCTCGGGCGGCATCAGGTCCTGCTTGCTCACCCCCAGGGCCAGGGAGCTGGCGCTGGCGATGAAGATCGAGGAGTAGGTGCCCACCACGATGCCGACGAGCAGCGCCAGCGAGAAGCCGCGCAGGGTCTCGCCGCCGATGAGCAGCAGCGCGCCGACGACCAGCAGCGTCGTCAGCGAGGTGACCAGCGTCCGCGACAGGCTCTGGTTGATCGCCAGGTTCATGATGTGCTCGGTGCTGCCCTTGCGCACCTTGAGGAAGTTCTCGCGCACCCGGTCGGAGACGACGATGGTGTCGTTGAGCGAGTAGCCGATGGTCGCCAGCACCGCGGCGAGCACGGTCAGGTCGAAGGGCAGCCGCATCAGCGAGAAGAACCCGAGGATCAGCAGGATGTCGTGGACCAGCGCCGCCACCGCGCCGAGGGCGAAGCGGTACTCGAAGCGGAAGGCGACGTAGAGCAGCACCCCGCCGAGGGCGTAGAGCAGCGCCAGGAGCCCCTTCTGGGTGAGCTCGCGGCCGACCTCCGGGCCGACGAACTCCACCCGCTGGAGGGTGGCGTCCGCCCGGTCCTGGCGCAGCCGCTCGAGGATCTGCTGCGAGACCGTCGACTGCTCGACGCCGTCCAGGGGCGGGACGCGGACCAGCACCTCGCGGCTCGAGCCGAAGTGCAGGACCTCGGCGTCCTCGTAGGCCGACCCCTGCAGGGCCGCCTTGACCTCGGCGACCTCCACCGGCTCCTCGTAGGCCGTCTCCACGAGGGTGCCGCCGGTGAAGTCGAGCCCCAGGTGGAGGCCCTGGACGAGCAGCGAGCCGAGGGAGAGGACCAGCAGCACCGCCGAGAGGGCGAAGCCGACGCGGCGCCGGCCCATGAAGTCGATGTTGGGGACGTTCTTGAACAGCTCCATGGCTTAGATCTTGAGCTCCGTGAGCTTGCGTCCGCCGTAGATCAGGTTGATCGCCGCGCGGGTGCCGATGATGGCGGTGAACATCGAGGTCGCCAGGCCGATGGCCAGCGTCACGGCGAAGCCCTTGACCGGGCCGCTGCCGAAGATCCACAGCACGAGCGCGGCGATCAGCGTCGTGATGTTGGCGTCGGCGATGGTGCCGAGGGCCTTGGCGTAGCCGGCGTCGATGGCCGTCTGGAACGCCGTGCCGGCCTTGAGCTCCTCGCGGATGCGCTGGAAGATCAGTACGTTGGCGTCGACGGCCATGCCCACGGTGAGCACGATGCCGGCGATGCCCGGCAGCGTCAGCGTCGCCTGGAGCATGGAGAGGATGGCGACGATGATCACCAGGTTGGCGAGCAGCGCCAGGTTCGCCACCACCCCGAAGACGCGGTAGTAGGCCGCCATGAAGCCGATGACCAGCAGGAAGCCGATGGTCACCGCCCAGAAGCCGCGCTGGACGTTCTCGGCGCCGAGGCTCGGCCCGATGGTGCGCTCCTCGACGATGCGGATCGGCGCCGCCAGCGAGCCGGAGCGCAGCAGCAGCGCCAGGTCGCTGGCCTCCTGGGAGCTCAGCCCGGTGATCCGGAAGTTGCTGCCCAGGGCCTCCTGGACCGTGGCGACCGAGATCACCTCCTGCTCCTGGCGGGTCACCCGCTGGGGCTCGCCGTCGACGAGCTCCGTCTCGGAGACCTGCTCGCTGAACAGCACCGCCATGTGGTCGCCGACGCGATCGCGCGTGGCGCGGTTCATGATCCGCCCGCCGGCGCCGGAGAGCCGGACGCTGACCTCGGGGGCCCCGCTCTGCTGCCCGATGGCCGCCGAGGCGTCGGTGATCCGCTCGCCGCTGAGGATCGGGTCGCGCTCGAGCAGCACGTAGCCGCCCTCGCGCCGGGGGAAGAGCTCCGAGCCCGGCGGGGGCGGATCGTCGGCGCCGCCGGTGTACGGGAAGTGGCTCTCGTCGACGAAGCGGAACTCGAGCGTCGCCGTCGTGCCGATGATCTCCTTGGCGCGGGCCGGGTCCTGGATGCCGGGGAGCTGGATGACGATCCGCCGCGCCCCCTGGCGCTGGACCACCGGCTCGGCGATGCCGAGCTCGTTGACGCGGTTGCGCAGGGTGGTGAGGTTCTGCTGGACGGCGCGGTCGCGCATCTCGCGGCGCTGCTGCTCGCCGACGGCGGCGATGAGCAGCGGCTCGCCGCCCTCCTCCGCCGTGCGCAGCTGGACGCCCTCGACGCCCTCCTCGATGGCAGCCGCCGCCTGCTCCCGCGCCTCGGGGGTGCGGAAGGCGACGCGGACCGCGGCGCCGTCGGCCAGCTCCAGCGCGGTGTAGCGGATCCGCTCCTGGCGCAGCAGGGTGCGGATATCCTGCTGATAGCCCTCGACGGTGTCCTCGATCAGGGCCTCGACGTCCACCTCCATGAGGAAGTGCACGCCGCCGCGCAGGTCGAGGCCGAGGAACATCGGCTCGGCCCCGAGGGCGCGCAGCCACTCGGGCGTCGAGGGCACGAGGGTCATCGCCACGGAGTGCCCGGCGCCGAGCTTGCCGTCGACCAGGTCCGAGGCGCGCATCTGCCGATCGGTGGAGCCGTAGCGCAGCACCCAGCGCTGATCGCGGCGCTCGGCCGCCATCGGCGGGATCTCCCGCTCCTCAAGGAAGGCGAGGACCTCGGAGCGCGTCGACTCGGCGGGGTAGCCGCCGTCGTCGGTGGTGACGACCACCGAGGGGTCCTCACCGAAGAGGTTGGGCAGCGCGTAGACCGCGCCGACGGCCAGGACAGCGACGACGAGTAGGTACTTCCAGAGGGGATAGCGATTCAACGGCTACTGCCCCTTCTTCTCCTGCTCCTTGAGGGTGCCCTTGGGCATGACGTTGGCCACGGCGTTCTTCTGGACCCGGACCTGGACGCCGCTGCCGAGCTCGAGGGTGGCGAAGGTGTCGCCCACGGCGGTGACCCGGCCGAGCAGGCCGCCATTGGTCACCACCTCGTCGCCCTGGCTCAGCCCCTCGACCATCTCCCGGTGCTCCTTGGCGCGCTTGGTCTGCGGCCGGATGAGCAGGAAGTAGAACAGGGCGACCATGCCGACGAGCAGCAGGACGCTGAACCAGACGTTGGGCTGCTGGGGCTGCTGCGCCTGGGCCCAGGCGCTCGAGATGAAGAAGTCCATAGGGCTCGCTCCGTTGTCTCCGTAGAGGGGTGTCTCAGGCGTTGGCACCGCCACCCTGGTAGGTGCCCTTCGGCATGACGCCGCCGACCATGTCGCGCTTGATCTGCCACTCGACGCCGTCGGCCACCTCCAGGTGCACGAACTGCTCGTCGAGCCGGGTGATGCGCCCGAGCACGCCGCCGTTGGTGACGACCTCATCGCCCTCGCCGAGCCCCTGCACCATCTGCTGGTGGGCCTTCATGCGCTGGCGCTGGGGGCGGATGAGCAGGAAGTAGAACACCGCCACCAGCAGCGCGGTGAACAGCAGGGAGAAGAGCATGTCGCCGCCGCCGGCGGGGCTCGCCTGCTGGGCGTGGGCCGGGGAGATGAGAAAGTCCGTCGCCATGGCGCGCTCCCTTCCGAAGCCGTGTCTGTTCGTCGCGCCGGGCCGCGGGGCCGGACGGCGCAAGGGGCCGTATTATGTCACAGTGTGGGCGCTGTTTGCCCCCGCCGCGCATAGAAATCGTCGACAAAGCCGGCCAGGGCGCCGTCGCGGATTGCCGCACGCAGGCCGGCCATCAGCCGCTGGTAGTAGCGCAGGTTGTGGATCGTCGCCAGCCGCGCGCCGAGCATCTCGCCGCAGCGGTCGAGGTGCTTGAGGTAGGCGCGGGAGTAGTGCCGGCACGTATAGCAGTCGCACGCCGGGTCGAGGGGCGCCGTATCGCGCCAGTAGCGGCTGTTGCGCAGCCGGATCAGCCCCTCGGAGGTGAACAGGAAGCCGTTGCGGGCATTGCGGGTGGGGATGACGCAGTCGAAGAGGTCGATGCCGCGGCGGACGCACTCGACGAGGTCCTCGGGCTTGCCCACCCCCATCAGGTAGCGCGGCCGGTCCGCCGGCAGCTGCGGCTCCAGCGCCTCGAGGACGGCGTCGCGCTCGGCGCGCGGCTCGCCCACCGACAGCCCGCCGACGGCGTAGCCGTCAAAGCCGATGCCGGTCAGCCCGCTCAGCGACGCCCGGCGCAGGTCGGCGTAGACGCCGCCCTGGACGATCCCGAACAGGGCCGCCGGATTGTCGCCGTGGGCGGCGCGGCTGCGCTCGGCCCAGCGCAGCGACAGCTCCATGGAGCGCCGCGCCTCGGCGTGCGCCGCCGGGTACGGCGGGCACTCGTCGAAGATCATGGCGATATCCGCGCCGAGCTCGCGCTGGACCGCCAGCGACTCCTCCGGCCCCATGAAGACGCGGGCGCCGTCGCTCGGCGAGCGGAAGTAGACGCCCTCCTCGGCGACCTTGCGCAGCTTGCCCAGGCTGTAGACCTGGAAGCCGCCGGAGTCGGTGAGGATCGGGCCGGGCCAGTGCATGAAGCCGTGGAGGTCGCCGTGCAGGCGCACGATCTCCGTGCCCGGGCGCAGCCACAGGTGGAAGGTGTTGGCGAGCACGATCTCGGCGCCGAGGCCGGTGAGCTCCTCGGGCGTGACCCCCTTGACGGTGCCGTGGGTCCCCACCGGCATGAACGCCGGGGTCTCGATCGAGCCCCGCGGCAGGTGCAGCCGCCCCCGCCGCGCCGGCCCGTCGGCGGCGAGGCGCTCGAAGCGCAGCCCCCGCCACGGCCGCGACTCATGCGCCGCTTGCACAGTGGCACTCCTCTCCTCAGCGGATGGCCCCCAGCCCACCGGGGCGGCGGGCTGACCGGCGCGCCAGCCTAGCGCTCCGCGGCCTCGAGGGGTACCCCCTCGAAGAGCTCCACGCGGCCGCTGCCGAGCTCGTAGACGCCGCCGACGACCGCCAGCCGCCCCGCCGCCAGGCGCTCGGCGAGCACCGGCGAGGCACTGCGCAGCCGCCGGGCCACGGCGGCTGCGCA
>NZ_NRSH01000040.1 GCF_016584055.1 Halorhodospira neutriphila | reverse complement strand
GCTCCACGGGCTCCTGCTGCTGCGGCGCCGCCGCGGCCCCCTCGCCGGCCGGCGCCGGCTCCGCCGCGGCCGGCTCCGCGGGCGCGGCCTCGGCGTAGCGCTCCATCAGGACGCCCACCTTGGACTCGATCCGCGGCACCTCGCGCTCCTGCTCGCCGTCCACGGCCTGCTCGCTGCCGCCGGCGGCGGCGCGCGCCCCCGTCCCCTCCACGAGCCGCTGCAGGGCGTACCAGGGCGCCAGCAGCCGCTCCAGGTAGCGCTGCCGGTGCGCCAGCTGCCTGCGCAGGCGGTCGATCAGCGCCAGGGTCCACCCGCCGACCCACTCGGTCAGCGCCAGCCAGGAGAAGCCGGTGAGCAGGGTCACCCCGGCCAGGAGCAGCGCCAGGGCCATCAGCGAGGCGCCGCCGAAGCCCAGCAGGCCTGTCAGCCCGCCGGCGGCCGCCTCGCCGAGCAGCCCGCCGGCGGCCAGGGGGAGGCCCGCCGCCTCGACGTTCAGGCTCGTCAGCGCCGCCGCGGCGACCACGCCCAGGACCAGCCCGCCGAGGCGCACGGCCAGCAGGCCGGTATCGATCCGGGCCAGGCTGAAGGGGCCGCTGTCGAGCAGCTGGAAGGCCCGGTAGGCCGCCCACCCCAGCGACAGCGGCAGGAGGTAGGCGAGGTAGCCGAAGAGCCGGAGGGCGGCGTCGGCGAACCACGCCCCCGCCAGGCCGCCGAGGTTGCCGACGGGGGTGGCGCCGCCGCCGAGCTGGCCCCAGTCGGGGTCGCCCAGGCGGTAGCTCCACAGCGCCAGGAGCATGAAGGCGGCCACGCTGGCCAGGACCACCATGGCGGCCTCGCGCAGGCGGCGCTGCAGCCGGTGGCCGAGGACGGGCTCGTCGGGTCGTTCGGGGTCTTCGCTTGAGGCCACAGGGGAGTTCGCCAAGGTGCTTGGATAACTCTCTATTGTCAGCGACCGCCCGCGCACCGGCAAGGGTCCGGCGGCCGGCGGCAGCCCGGCCGGCCACCGGCTTTACTAATGGGCGCATCCGTTGGATCCTCAGGAGTAGACGGACCTTTCCGCCGAGTGACCCGAACCGGTATGCAACGGCTGCGCTGGCTGGACGAGAACCACCCGAACGAGCCCTTCCCCACCGTGGAAGAGGCCATGGACGAGCCCAACGGCCTGCTCGCCGTCGGGGGGGATCTCTCCCCGAGCCGGCTGATCCAGGCCTACCGCAGCGCCGTCTTCCCCTGGTACGCCGAGGGGCAGCCGATCCTCTGGTGGAGCCCGGACCCCCGCGGGGTCTTCCTGCGCGGCGATCTGCACGTCAGCCGCAGCCTGCGCCGCCGCCTGCGCCAGGCCCCCTACACGGTCACCCTCGACACCGCCTTCGAGGCCGTGGTCGCCGGCTGCGCCAGCCCGCGCCCGGACCAGGAGGGGACGTGGATCACCCGGGAGATGATGGCAGCCTACACCGAGCTCCACCACCGCGACCGCGCCCACTCGGTGGAGGTCTGGCTCGAGGAGGAGCTGGTCGGCGGGCTCTACGGGGTGGCCCTCAACGGCGCCTTCTTCGGCGAGTCGATGTTCAGCCGCATGGCGGACGCCTCCAAGCTCGCCCTGGCGTGGCTCTGCCCGCAGCTGTGGCGCTGGGGGTTCCACTTCCTCGACTGCCAGATGACCAACCCCCACCTGGAGCGCCTCGGCGCCCGGGAGATCCCGCGCACCGAGTACCTGCGGCGCCTGGAGGCCGCGCTCAGGGCCGAGCACCGGGGCTCGCCGTGGCGCCTCGAGCCGGACCTCGATCCCGTCGCCGAGAACCAGCAGCCCCGGGGCGGGCGTTGAGCGAGCAGGGCGCGCAGCAGCTCTGGCGCACGGCCCCCCACACCTGCGCCTACCTGCCCGAGCAGACGGCGCGGCTGGCGTTCATCCCGCCCTCGACCCCGCTCGACGGCCAGCGCTACGGCCTCCTCCTCGAGCAGGGCTTCCGGCGCAGCGGGCCCTTCGTCTACCGGCCGGCCTGCCCGGGCTGCAGCGCCTGCCGCTCGCTGCGCATCCCCGCTGCGCAGTTCCAGCCCCGGCGCCGCCACCGGCGCTGCCTGCGCGACAACGCCGAGCTCTACGTCGAGCCCCGCTCGCCGCAGATGACGCAGGAGCACTTCGCCCTCTACCGCGACTACCTCCACCGGCGCCACCCCGGCAGCAGCATGGGCAACCCGGGCTGGCGCGAGTCCCAGGGCTTCCTCGCCGCCGACTGGTGCCCGACGGTCTTCTACGAGCTGCGCACCGCCCCCGGCGGGCGGCTGCTGGCGGTGACGGTGGCCGACATCCTGCCGCGGGCGCTATCGGCGGTCTATACCTTCTTCGATCCCGACGAGCAGGCGCGCGGGCTCGGCACCCTGGCCATCCTCTGGCTGCTCCGCGAGGCCCGGCGCACGGGCCGCCCCCACGTCTACCTGGGCTACTGGATCGCCGAGGCGCAGGGCATGGCCTACAAGGCGCAGTACCGCCCCCACGAGCGCTACCGCGGCCCGGGCGCCGGATGGGAGCGCGTCGACTAGGCCGGCGAGGCCTTGCTGCAGCCCGGCGGGCCCGGTATAGTCCGGCGTTTTGCGGGCTCGCCTCGCTACGAGCGCTCGAGGCGGGCGGCGCGAGGGATTCCGTAAGCGACAGCGATCCGAGTCGAGAGGCGCATGGCGAAGGAAGACTCTATCCGAATGCAGGGGGTGGTGCTCGATACCCTGCCCAATACGATGTTCCGGGTCGAGCTCGAGAACGGCCACACCGTGACCGCCCACATCTCGGGCAAGATGCGCAAGCACTACATCCGCATCCTGACCGGCGACAAGGTCACCGTCGAGCTGACCCCCTACGATCTGAACAAGGGCCGGATCGTCTACCGCGAGCGCTGAGCGCAGCGCCGGCCGCTGCGCGCTCCGCATTGACGCACCACGCCCCGGCCCAGCCGCTGCCAAGGCGGCTGGGCCGGGGCGTGGTTGCCTGCGTTCAGGGGTAGCGCCTAGGCCCCTTCCGTATCCTGCTCGCGGACGTGGATGGTGAGCTCGCCGTCCTCGACGGTGACCTCCACCTCGCCGCCACCCGTGAGCTCGCCGAAGAGCAGCTGCTCGGCCAGCGGCTTCTTGATGTGCTGCTGGATGACGCGCGCCATGGGCCGGGCCCCCATCTGCGGGTCGTAGCCCTTCTCGCCGATCCAGCGCCGCGCATCGCCGTCGACCACCAGCGTGACGCGCTTCTCGGCCAGCTGCACGGAGAGCTGGCGGATGAACTTGTCCACCACCCGCTGCACGGTCTCCTGGTCCAGCGCCTGGAACTGCACCACCGCGTCGATGCGGTTGCGGAACTCCGGGGTGAAGGTCCGGCGGATCGCCTCCATGCTGTCCTGGGTCGTGGCCTCGGTGGTGAAGCCGATGGCGCGCTTGCTCATCTCCTCGGCCCCGGCGTTGGTGGTCATCACCAGGATGACGTTGCGGAAGTCCGCCTCGCGGCCGTTGTTGTCGGTGAGCGCGCCGTGGTCCATGACCTGCAGCAGCAGGTTGAAGACGTCCGGGTGCGCCTTCTCGATCTCATCGAGCAGGACCACCGAGTGGGGGTGCTTGATCACCTCCTCGGTGAGCAGCCCGCCCTGGTCGTAGCCGACGTAGCCCGGCGGCGCGCCGATGAGCCGCGAGACGGTGTGCCGCTCCATGTACTCCGACATGTCGAAGCGGATCAGCGGCACGCCGGTGAGCTCGGCGAGCTGCCGGGTGACCTCGGTCTTGCCGACGCCCGTCGGCCCGGCGAAGAGGAAGCTGCCCACCGGGCGGTCCGGCGTCCCCAGGCCCGCGCGGGACATCTTGATCGTCGAGGCGAGGCTCTCGATGGCCTCGTCCTGGCCGAAGATCAGCCCCTTGAGCTCGTCCTCGAGGTTCTCGAGGATCTTCATGTCCTGGTTGGAGACGCGCTTGGGCGGGATCCGGGCGATCTTCGCCACGATGGACTCGATATCCGGCACGCCCACCGTCTTGCGGCGCTTGGAGCGCGGGCGCAGGCGCAGGCGCGCGCCGGCCTCGTCGATGACGTCGATGGCCTTGTCCGGCAGCCGGCGGTCGTTGATGTACTTCGCCGACAGCTCCGCCGCCGACTGCAGCGCCGGCTCCGTGAAGCGCACGTTGTGGTGCTCCTCGAAGCGGCTCTTCAGCCCCTTGAGGATCTGCACGGTGTCCTCGACGGTCGGCTCGCTGACGTCGATCTTCTGGAAACGCCGCGCCAGGGCGCGATCCTTCTCGAAGATGCTGCGGTACTCCTGGTAGGTCGTCGAGCCGATGCAGCGCAGCTCGCCGGAGGCGAGCATGGGCTTGATCAGGTTCGAGGCGTCCATGACGCCGCCGGAGGCCGAGCCCGCGCCGATGATGGTGTGGATCTCGTCGATGAACAGGATCGAGCCCCGATCCTTCTTGAGCTGGTGGAGCAGCGCCTTGAGCCGCTTCTCGAAGTCGCCGCGGTACTTCGTCCCGGCCACCAGGGCGCCGAGGTCGAGCGCGTAGATGGTGCTCTCCTTGAGCACGTCCGGCACCTCGCCCTCGACGATGTGCTTGGCCAGCCCCTCGGCGATGGCGGTCTTGCCCACGCCGGCCTCGCCGACGAACAGCGGGTTGTTCTTGCGCCGCCGGCACAGGACCTGGACCGTGCGCTCGATCTCGTAGCGCCGGCCGATGAGCGGATCGATCTGCCCGGCGCGCGCGCGCTGGTTGAGGTTGGTGGCGTACTGCTCCAGGGGCGAGCCGTTCTGGGAGGGCTCGGCTGCGCCCTCCTCTTCCGCCGGACCGCTCTCCTCCTTGCCCATATCCTCCTCCCCCCCGACCGAGGAGATGCCGTGGGAGATGTAGTTGACCACGTCGAGCCGCGAGATGTTCTGCTTGTGCAGGAAGTAGACGGCCTGCGACTCCTGCTCGCTGAAGATCGCCACGAGGACGTTGGCGCCCGTGACCTCCCGCTTGCCGGAGGACTGCACGTGGAGGATGGCACGCTGCAGGACGCGCTGGAAGCCGAGCGTCGGCTGCGTCTCGCGGCTGTCGTTGGCCGGCAGCAGCGGCGTGGTCTCGGCGAGGAACGCCTGCAGGTCGCCGCGCAGCCGCTCGAGGTCCGCACCGCACGCCTTGAGCACCTGGGAGGCCGCAGGGTTGTCCGTGAGGGCGAGCAGCAGGTGCTCGACCGTCAGGAACTCGTGGCGCTTCTCCCGGGCGTCCTTGAAGGCCAGGTTGAGGGTAAACTCTAACTCTTTGCTCAGCATGCCTCACCACCTCGTCTGAGGGCTCGGCCGTCGGCCGGCTCCACAGTTGTTGGACTCGGCCGAAGACGTACGGTTCCTAGAGTGACTCAAGCCTCTTCCATCGTACACAGTAGCGGGTGCTCGTGCTCGCGTGCGTAGTCGTTGACCTGCGAGACCTTCGTCTCGGCGACGTCGCGGCTGTAGGTGCCGCAGACGCCCTTACCCTGAGTATGGACGTGCAGCATGATCTGTGTCGCCTGGTTGCGGTCCTTGTCGAAGAACCGCTGCAGCACCTCGACGACGAAGTCCATGGGGGTGTAGTCGTCGTTGAGCAGCACGACCTTGTAGAGCGGCGGCTGGCGCAGCTCCGGGCGCGCCGTCTCCACCTCCGGGCCCTGCGGCTCGCTCTTGTCCGGCTCTTCTCCTGCCATATTGGGCATTCTATATAGTGCTCGCGCCGGCGGCCAATGCAAGGGGGTGCCACAAAAAAGCCCGGGGCGGCGCTCAGGCCGCCCCGGGCTCGACCGGCTACCTCGCGGCGCGGCCTGCGCCTAGAACTGCTCTTCCTCGGTCGAGCCGGTCAGCGCGGTCACCGAGGAGGTCCCGCCCTGGATGACGTTGGTCACGGCGTCGAAGTAGCCGGCGCCGACCTCGCGCTGGTGGCGCGTGGCCGTGTAGCCGTACTGCTCGGCGGCGAACTCGGCCTGCTGGAGCTCCGAGTAGGCCTCCATCTGCCGCTCCTTGTAGCCCCGGGCGAGCTCGAACATCGAGTAGTTCAGGGCGTGGAAGCCGGCGAGCGTGATGAACTGGAACTTGTAGCCCAGCTCGCCGAGCTGGTCCTGGAAGCTGCGGATGGTCTTCTCGTCCAGGTTGCCGGCCCAGTTGAACGACGGCGAGCAGTTGTAGGCGAGCAGCTTGCCCGGGCTCTTCTCCTGGACCGCCTGGGCGAACTCGCGGGCGAAGCCGATATCCGGCTTGCCGGTCTCGCACCAGACCACGTCGGCGTAGGGGGCGTAGGCGACGCCGCGGCTGATCGCCTGCTCCAGGCCGGCCTTGGTCCGGTAGAAGCCCTCGACCGTGCGCTCGCCGGTGATGAAGGGCTTGTCGTTGTCGTCGACGTCCGAGGTCAGCAGGTCCGCGGCCTCGGCGTCGGTCCGGCCGACGATGAGCGTCGGCACGTCCATGACGTCGGCGGCCAGGCGCGCGGCGATGAGCTTCTGCACCGCCTCCTGGGTCGGCAGCAGGACCTTGCCGCCCATGTGGCCGCACTTCTTGACCGAGGCGAGCTGGTCCTCGAAGTGCACGCCGGCGGCCCCGGCGCGGATCATCCCCTTCATCAGCTCGAAGGCGTTGAGCACGCCGCCGAAGCCGGCCTCGGCGTCCGCGACGATGGGCTTCATGAAGTCGAAGGGCTCATTGCCCTCGGCGTGGTGGATCTCGTCGGCGCGCATCAGGGCGTTGTTGATGCGGTCGACGACGGCCGGCACCGAGTTGGCCGGGTAGAGGGACTGGTCCGGGTACATCGTCTGCCCGAGGTTGGCGTCGGCGGCCACCTGCCAGCCCGAGAGGTAGATGGCGTTGAGCCCCGCCTTGACCTGCTGCAGCGCCTGGTTGCCGGTCAGCGCCCCGAGGGCGTTGACGTACGGCATCTCGTGCATGGACTTCCAGAGCTTCTCCGCGCCCTGGCGAGCCAGGCTGTACTCCACCTCGACGGTACCGCGCAGGCGCACGACCTCATCGGCGCCGTAGGGGCGGTAGACCCCCTTCCAGCGCGGGTTCTCTGCCCAATCGCGCTCAATCGCCGCTTGATCTTTCAACATGTAGGTTGCCTCCCGTCCGGGTCGAGAGCGTGAGCGGACCCGGGTCAAATGGATTCCGAGCTGTGGCTACTGCAGCGTACGGCCGTCGAGCCGCCCTCGTGGGGCATCCCGGCCGCGGGGCGGGGTCCCCCAAGGCCGGGTCCCGCCGGCTTGTGCCCCGGCGCGGCGCCTCGGGGTCGAGGCTCGCACCGGACCAACGGGGATGTGATTTTATGGCGCAGCGCAGCATTTGGCAAGCCTTTGCAAACGATAGATCTTGCTGATAGATCAGCGTAGCGGAGCCGCACCCCGGCGCCCTCCGCAACGCCCGCAAGCCCGCCGATCATACCCACAAATTGACATACATCAAGTACCCAGTGTGGTAGCCTAGTGCGCCAATTGGCGCTACCCGAGAGTGTGGATCCCTGCAAGATGAGCCCCCCCGAGCGCACCGTCGTCGGCCTCTCCGGCGGAGTCGACTCCGCGGTGGCCGCGTTGCGCCTGCTGCGCGCCGGCCACGCGGTCGAGGGGCTGTTCATGAAGAACTGGGAGGACGACGACACCCTCAGCTACTGCGCCGCCGAGGCGGACCTCGCCTCCGCCGAGGCGGTGGCCGCGCACCTCGGCATCCGGCTGCACCGCGTCAACTTCGCCGCCGCGTACCGCGAGCGGGTCTTCGCCGCGGCGCTCGAGGAGCTGCGCGCCGGGCGCACCCCCAACCCCGATATCCTCTGCAACCGGTACGTCAAGTTCGACCTCTTCCTGCGCCACGCCCGCGAACAGCTCGGCGCCGACGCCGTCGCCACCGGCCACTACGCCCGGCTGGAGCGGGCGCCGGAGGGGCGTGCGCCGCGGCTGCTGCGCGGCCGCGACCCGGGCAAGGACCAGAGCTACTTCCTCGCCGCCGTCGCGCCCGAGGCCCTCGCCCGGGCCCGCTTCCCCCTCGGCGAGCTCACCAAGGACGCGGTGCGCCGCGAGGCGCTCGAGGCGGGGCTGCCGAACCACGGCCGCCCCGACAGCACCGGGATCTGCTTCATCGGCGAGCGCGACTTCGCCCAGTTCCTGCAGCGCTACATCGCCCCGAGCCCCGGGCCGATCCTCACCGAGGAGGGCCGCGAGCTCGGCCGGCACCAGGGGCTGGCCTTCTATACGCTCGGCCAGCGCCGGGGGCTCGGCATCGGCGGCGGCCACGGCGCGGCGGGGCCGTGGTACGTCGCCGCCAAGGACCACGAGCGCAACGCGCTGATCGTCGTGCCGGGCCACGACCACCCCAGCCTGCTCAGCGCCTGCGCGGCGACCGGCGCCTTCCACTGGCTCGCGCCGCCGCCGCCCGAGGGCGCCCGGCTGCACGCCCAGGTGCGCTACCGCCAGCGCCCCCAGCCGGGCCGCCTCGAGCACCGCAGCGGCGGGGGCGTCGCCTTCCGCTTCGACACGCCCCAGCGGGCTACGACGCCGGGGCAGTACCTCGTGCTCTACGACGGCGCGCACTGCCTCGGGGGCGGCGCCATCGCCGCGACGGCGCCCCCCGGGCGCAGCGGTGCCCCCGGCGCGGCAAGGAACAACGAGCAATCCGTGGAGGCCCTTTGAGCGCAGAGAAGAGCCACGACGAGCAAGCGCTAGCCCTCGCCGTCATCCTCCAGGCCGTCCAGGGCGTGCACGAGATCGCCCACCACGGCGGCACCGAGGCCGAGCTCTACCACCCCCTCGTCGAGGGGCTGCTCGGCGAGTACCAGGGCTCCGTCGCCGAGCTCTACGGCGGCGAGCGCCTCGGCCCGGGCCTGCGCCGGACCATCGAGCAGCTCGAGCAGCCGCGCGACGCGGAGACCACCCGCTACGTCGCGGCGATCCTCCACCTCGAGCGCCGGCTCATGAAGCGCGGCGAGCTGCTCGAGCGCGTCCGCCGCGGGCTCGAGGAGGCGCAGCGCCAGGCCGAGTACTTCGGCAGCGCCGCCCACACCAACGTCCTCCACCGCCTCGGCGACCTCTACAGCCAGAGCATCAGCGAGATGGGGCCGCGGCTGATGGTCCGCGGCGAGCAGCAGTACCTCGAGGACGAGCGCAACGCCGCGCTCATCCGCACGCTGCTGCTGTGCGCCATCCGCGGCGCCAGCCTCTGGCGGGACCAGGGCGGCGGGCGGCTGACCCTCCTGCTGCACCGGGGCCGGATCGCGGCGGCCGGCCGCGGGCTGCTCGACGCCCTCCCCGAGCAGGCGTAGCCCCTCGACGGCGCGGCTGCTGCCCTACGCTTACAGGAAACACCGCGGTATCGTATAAGCGCTCCTTATTCGAAGAACCGGAGGATCCATGACGGACAGCTTCAACGCGCGCACGACCCTCGAGGCTGCGGGCCAGACCTACGAGATCTTCAGCCTCGACGGCCCGCGCCGGCACTACGACGTCGACCGGCTGCCCTACTCGCTGAAGATCCTGCTCGAGAACCTGCTGCGCACCGAGGACGGCAGCAGCGTCACCCGCGAGCACATCGAGGCGGTGCTCAACTGGGACCCCAAGGCTGCGCCGAAGGACCAGATCGCCTTCACCCCGGCCCGGGTCGTGCTCCAGGACTTCACCGGCGTCCCCGCCGTGGTCGACCTCGCCGCCATGCGCAACGCCATGGAGCGGCTCGGCGGCTCGGCGGACCAGATCAACCCCCTCTCGCCGGTGGACCTGGTCATCGACCACTCCGTCATGGTCGACCACTTCGGCAACCGCCAGGCCCTGCAGCTCAACACCGAGATGGAGTTCAAGCGCAACCGCGAGCGCTACGAGTTCCTGCGCTGGGGCCAGACCGCCTTCTCGAACTTCCGCGTCGTGCCGCCGGGCACGGGCATCGTCCACCAGGTCAACCTCGAGTACCTCGGCCAGGTCGTCTTCCGCAACCAGCCCGAGGGCGGCACGCCGCAGGCCTACCCGGACACCCTCGTCGGGACCGACTCCCACACCACCATGATCAACGGGCTCGGCATCCTCGGCTGGGGTGTCGGCGGCATCGAGGCCGAGGCGGCCATGCTCGGCCAGCCCATCAGCATGCTCGTCCCCGAGGTCATCGGCTTCAAGCTCACCGGCGAGCTCCCCGAGGGGGCGACGGCCACGGACCTGGTGCTCACCGTCACCGAGATGCTCCGGCGCAAGGGCGTGGTCGGCAAGTTCGTCGAGTTCTACGGCGACGGCCTCGACTGCCTGCCCCTGGCCGACCGCGCCACCATCGCCAACATGGCCCCGGAGTACGGCGCCACCTGCGGTATCTTCCCCATCGACCGCGAGACGCTCAACTACATGGAGCTCACCGGCCGCGACAGCGACCTCATCGAGCTCACCGAGCGGTACGCCAAGGCGCAGGGGCTGTGGCGGGAGACCGGCACCCGCGAGGCGGAGTACTCCGACACCCTGACGCTCGACCTCGCCACGGTGGTGCCGAGCCTCGCCGGGCCGAAGCGCCCGCAGGACCGCATCGCCCTGACCGACGCCAAGGCCAGCTTCCTCAACACCCTCGACGAGTACCTCCCCGCCCACCAGGGCGTGCCCGCGAGCGCCGAGGAGGAGAGCTTCGAGGGCGAGGGCGGCCACTGCGCCCCCGGCGTCGACAACGCCCACGAGACCGGCGCCGTCGAGATCGAGCTCAACGGCCGCAAGGAGTGGCTCAAGCACGGCGCGGTGGTCATCGCCGCGATCACCTCGTGCACCAACACCTCCAACCCGGCCGTGCTCATCGCCGCCGGGCTGCTGGCCAAGCGGGCCCGCGAGCGCGGCCTGATGCCCAAGCCCTGGGTCAAGACCAGCCTCGCCCCCGGCTCCCAGGTCGTCCCCGCCTACCTGGAGAAGGCCGGGCTGCTCGAGGACCTCGACGCCCTCGGCTTCTCGCTGGTCGGCTTCGGCTGCACCACCTGCATCGGCAACTCCGGGCCGCTGCCGGAGGCCGTCTCCGAGGGCATCCGCGAGGGCGACCTGTGCGTCGCCGGCGTCCTCTCGGGCAACCGCAACTTCGAGGGGCGCATCCACCCGGACGTGCGCGCCAACTACCTCGCCTCGCCGCCGCTGGTGGTCGCCTACGCCCTCGCCGGCAGCATGGCCGTCGACCTCTACCGCGAGCCCCTCGGCACCGACAGCGACGGCAACGCCGTCTACCTCAAGGACCTGTGGCCGAGCCAGCGCGAGGTCGCCGAGCTCATCGGCGGCTCCGTCTCGGCGCAGATGTACCGCGAGCGCTACGCCGACGTCTTCGAGGGCAACGAGATGTGGCGCGCCCTCGACGTCCCCGAGGGCGAGCTCTACGACTGGCGGCCCTCGACCTACGTCAAGCACCCGCCCTACTTCGAGGGCATGACGAAGGAGCCGGAGCCGCTGCAGGACATCCGCGGGGCCCGCTGCCTGGTCTACGTCGGCGACTCCATCACCACCGACCATATCTCGCCGGCGGGGGCCATCCACCCCGACAGCCCGGCCGGGCAGTACCTGCAGGCGCAGGGCGTGGCGCCGAGCGAGTTCAACTCCTACGGCTCGCGGCGCGGCAACCACGAGGTCATGATGCGCGGGACCTTCGCCAACGTCCGCCTGCGCAACAAGATGGCCCCGGGCACCGAGGGCGGCTGGACCACCTACGTCCCGGGCGGCGAGCAGATGACCATCTTCGACGCGGCGATGCGCTACCAGCAGGAGGAGACGCCGCTGGTGGTGCTCGCGGGCAAGGAGTACGGCACCGGCTCCTCCCGCGACTGGGCGGCCAAGGGGACCAAGCTGCTCGGCGTCAAGGCGGTCATCGCCGAGAGCTACGAGCGCATCCACCGCTCCAACCTGGTCGGCTTCGGCGTCCTGCCGCTGCAGTTCGCCCCCGGCGAGAGCGCCGCCTCCCTCGGCCTGAGCGGCGATGAGGCCTTCGACATCACGGGCGTGACGGCGGAGCCGGAGACCGTGCAGGTCACCGCGCGGCGCCCCGACGGCAGCGAGGTGGCGTTCGAGGCCCGGGTGCGCATCGACACCCCGGAGGAGTGGGCCTACTACCGCCACGGCGGCATCCTCCACTACGTCCTGCGCGAGCTCGCCGGCGGCTCCGCCTAGCGGACCAGGACGAGGCCCGCGTCGGCCGTACGAGGGCCGGAAGGGGGAAGCCCCCTTCCGGCCCTTTTTCTTTTTGGCCTTTTTGAGGCCGCACGGCAGCAGGGGATCTGCGTCCGGTCTCAAGGCATAAAAAAAGGGGCTTGCGCCCCTTAATTGATACCCCTTTATGCTTCTTTTAGGCCCCGGCAGGCCTCCCCGGCGCTAGCGCACGCGGAGAGGCCCCCGTGGACCCGATCAGGCCTGTTTTAGACCTGGCGCTGCGTCGTGGCCTCGGCCACGGTCTCAGCGCTAGCATCGGCAGCCGCAGCTGCGCCCTCGAGCCAGTTGAACCGCTCGGTGCTGAGCAGGATGAAGTGGATCAGCAGCGCCAGGACGCCGAGCCACACGCCAATGCCCGTCAGGACGCGACGCGGATCGTACAGCTTCCAGAGTCTCCACATGGTTCTTACTCCTTATGCAACAAACGGGGCGATCTGCTGGACAGCGGCGGCCACACTCTGGGCGCCCTCGACCACGGAGCCGTAGCCCTCGGGGGCGGGGATCCAGGGCCGCCAAGCCCAGGCCAGGATGTGCGCCACCACAGCCACCGCCACAAAGATCAGGAAGCTCTGCATGAAGATGCTGTGGAACTCCTTAGCTTCCTCATCGCTAAGGTTTGTCAGTGACGTATTGTCAGCCATGAGCCTTTGTCCTCCGTTCAGCGTTTTTGCCGGTACCGCGCAACACCCCGCGCGGCAGGGGTCTACCCCACGCTAACGTGGGACCGCTTCGCCGGGCCCGCGGCCCGGTCTGGAGTCTCGAGCTCAGCTGCTTGCGCAGCCGCTACTCGGAACTCGATGCCTATCCCCGTGGCCATTACCGCTTGCATTTCGTGCAATGCCTGCCATCGAGTTCAATTGCAAGGTAACGCAAAAGGCAGAGCCTGTGTGGTGGCGTATAACCGCACCCCCTGGCCCGCGCCGCAAGGGATTCAGCCACCCCCTTGCAGTGCCGATATATCGGATATGATGCCGAAGATCGCCCCTGCTTCGCTAATCGCCGCCCTGCTCCTGTCGGCCCTGGGCGCAGCCCACGCCGCCGACGCGAGCCAGGTCTACCGCAACGACCCCCACCGGGCGCAGTGGCACGCCTTCGAGGGCCGCTCCGGCTGCCACCTCGTCCACGAGCTGCCCCAGGCGGGCGTGGCGCTGATCAGCTACCGCCACGCCGACGGCCGGCAGTACCTGAGCTTCTTCGCCCGCCGGCCGCCGCGCAAGGAGCTCGAGGGGACGCTCTACATCGCCCCGCCGCCCTGGGGAGGCGGGGGCCGGCAGCGCGTCGAGCCCCTGCGCGTCCACCCCAGCCCGCGGACCGTGCGCTTCAGCCGCCAGACCACCCAGCGGCTGCTCGAGGCGCTGCGCAACGGCCGGGAGCCGCAGATCCACTACACCCCGAGCTACAGCGACCGGCCGGTCACCATCGCCCTGACCCCCGCTGCCTTCCGCCCGGCCCACCGGCAGTACCTCGGGTGCATCGACCGCCAGGAGCGGGTCGACGCCGGGGTGGCGACCCGGGGCGCCATCATCCCCGGCCGCACCGGCGAGCCCCTCGCCGACGCCGGCGGCAGCGGGCCGACCTGGGAGGGCAACCTGCCGCGGCTGCCCCGCGGGCCGCAGACCGAGGTCTACTTCGCCACCGGCAGCGCGGCGCTGACGCGGGACGCCCTCGAGCGCATCCGCGAGTTCATCCGCCACCTCGAGGGCAACCCCCACTGGGGGGTGGTGCTCGCCACCGGCTACGCCGACGCCCGGGGCGAGCCCGAGATCAACCAGCGCCTCGCCCGCGCCCGCGCCCGGGCGGTCCGCGACGAGCTGATCCGCGGCGGGGTCCCCGAGGAGCGCATCGAGATCGAGGCGCGCCTCCACGAGGGGAGCGGGGCGGAGGCCGGCAGCGCCCTCGAGCTTGCCGAGCAGCGCCGGGTGGAGCTGCGCACGGCGCTCTGACTCAGAGCCCGAGGAACGGCAGCAGCGTCAGGGCGAGGACGGTCGCCGCGAGGGCGAGGTAGAGGAGCACGCGCACCGGGGCGCGCACCAGGCGCTGGGCGACGGTCTCGAGCTCGCCGCTGCGGCGCTGCGCCTCGTGCTCGGCCCGCACCCGCCGGCCGCGCTCCTCCTGGTAGCCCGCCAGGAGCCGCCGCGCCTCGGCGAGCTCGCCGGGATCGCGCAGCCAGATGCCGCCCTGGCTGATGCCCCAGCGGTTCGGCGGCGTCTCGTAGTAGTCGATGCGGTGCGCCTCGAGCAGGGCCCGTACCTCCTCGGCCTCGTCGTCCCCGACGCCCCGCAGGTTCATCAGCAGCCTGGCCATGGGCTCGATTCTGCGGCGCCGCCGCGCCCTTGGCAATGGCGCGCTCACCCGCCCTGGCGGGTGCCGGCCGCCGCGCTTGCGGGCGGCGGCAGGACCTGCGGCAGCTCGTTGAGCGTCGAGACGGTCACCGTCGGCTCGAGGCCCCACGGGTCGAAGACCGCATCGGGCAGGCGCCGGACCCAGGCGGCCCGCCAGCCGGCCGCGAGCGCGCCGATCACGTCGAAGGCGTTGCTCGAGACCAGCCAGGTCTGCTCCGCCGCGGCGCCGGTGCGCTCGAGGAAGAGCTGGTAGACCGCCGGGCTGGGCTTGAAGGCGGCCGCCTCCTCGACGCTGACGATGTCGCGGACGTAGGGGCGCAGGCCGCTGTCGCCGAGGAGCTTGCTCACCGCCTCGCGGCTGCCGTTGGAGAAGGCGTAGCTGCAGTAGCCGGCCTCGTGCAGGGCCGCAAGGCCCGGCTCGGCGTCGGACATCGCCGGCAGGCGCTGGTACGCCGCCAGGAGATCGCCGCGCTCGCCCGCGCCGAGGGTGACCCCGAACGCCTGCGCCGTGTAGGTCAGCGCCTGGTCGACGCACACCGAGAAGTCGGCGTAGCAGCCCATGACCGTGCGCCGGAAGGCGTACTCGAGCTGCTTGTCCCGCCAGGCGCGGGCGAAGGCCAGCGCCCGGCTGCCGAGGCGCGGGCGCAGCGCCTCGACGACGCCGTGGGTGTCGATCAGGGTGCCGTAGACGTCGAACGCTAGTGTGAGGGCCATCGCCGTAGTCTACCTCCTCGCCCGCGCCGCGTGCGCCCCAAGGCTGTTACAATCGGCCGCACTATGGAATGGATCGATATCGGCGCCAACCTGACCCACGACACCTTCCGCAAGGACCTCGGGGCCGTGCTCGAGCGGGCCGAGGCGGCGGGGGTGACGCAGCTGTTCGTCACCGGCATCGACGAGCAGGAGTCGGCCCGCGCCCAGGCGCTCGCCGCCGAGCACCCGGGCCGGCTCTACGCCACCGCCGGCTTCCACCCGCACATGGCCAAGGAGTTCTCCGCCGACGCGGAGTCCGTCCTCCGCGAGCTGGCGGCGCGGCCCGAGGTGGTCGCCATCGGCGAGACCGGGCTCGACTTCTACCGCAACCACTCCAGCCCCCGCGAGCAGCAGCACGCCTTCGAGCGCCACCTCGAGCTCGCCGCCGAGCTGCAGATGCCGATCTTCCTCCACCAGCGCGACGCCCACCAGCGCTTCAGCGAGATGATCCGCGCCTACCGCGACGAGCTCGCCGGCGGCGTGGCCCACTGCTTCACCGAGGGCCCGGAGGCGGCCCGCGAGTACCTCGAGCTCGGGCTGCACATCGGCGTCACCGGCTGGCTCTGCGACGAGCGCCGCGGCGAGGCCCTGCGCCGGGCGGTGGCCGAGATCCCCCCGGAGCGGCTGATGGTCGAGACCGACTGCCCCTACCTCCTGCCCCGCGACGTCGACCCGCAGGCCTTCGGGCTGCCGGTCAAGAACCGCCGCAACGAGCCGTGCCTGCTGCCGCACATCGGCCGCGCCGTGGCCCGCCACACCGGGCGCGACGTCGAGGAGCTCGCGGCCACCTCCACCGCGGTGGCGCGCCGCTTCTTCGGCGTCGAGGCCCGCTCCACCGCCCTCGAGGAGTAGCCCGGGCCCGGCGGCGGGGCCCTCAGCCGCCCCGCAGCGGCGCCCGCACCGGGGCCTCGACGCGCTTGCGGCTGCCGTCGGCGAAGCGCAGCACCACGGAGATGGCCTCCCCCTGGCTCAGCGGCCGCCGCAGGTCGATGAGCCGCAGCTGCGGCCCGCCGGGGCGCAGCTCGACCCGCTCCCCGGCCGGGAGGTAGAGCCCCTGCAGCGGACGGGCGTGGCGGACGCCGGTGCCGGCGCGGAAGGTCGTATGGAGGATCACCTCCTCGGCGGCACTGGTGTAGACGGCGACGAGCCGGTGCCCCTGCCCGGCGCTGTTCGCCAGCGCCGCCTCGCCGCTGACCGTCCCCTGCCCCGGCGCGCTCGCCGCGACCCAGATCCGCTCGACCGAGACGGCCTCCGCGGCCGCCCCCCTCCGCCCCGCCGAGCCGCCGGCTCCGCCGGCGCTGCGGCCCGGGGCC
>NZ_NRSH01000039.1 GCF_016584055.1 Halorhodospira neutriphila | reverse complement strand
GGCGAGCCAGCCGGCGGGGACGGAGGAGGGCAGGTTGACGATGCGCGCCTCCAGCCAGCGGGAGTTGGCCAGGCCGTCGTGCTGGCAGTGCTGGTACATGGGCAGCTCGGTCATCAGCCGCCAGATCGGGCGGGTCATCACCTCGCGCTGGTTGGTGTATTCCAGCAGGGCGTCCCGCGCCTCGCGGCTCTCCAGGCGCACGGCGTTGAGCCAGTAGTTGGCCGTCGTGCCCTCACGCTCGGTGATGAAGGCCTCGGGCCGGCCCTCGAAGAAGGCGGCGTAGCGCCGCGCCACCTCCCGCTTGGCGGCGAGGATCGCCGGCAGCCGGTCCATCTGCGCGCAGCCGAGGGCGGCGTTGAGGTTGGGCAGGCGGTAGTTGAAGCCGAGCTCGTCGTGGAAGAACTCGTAGCCGTGGGCCGCCTTGGCGGTGGTGGTCAGGTGCCGGGCGCGGGCGGCCAGCCAGTCGTCGTCGGTGATGATCATCCCGCCGCCACCGGTGGTGATGACCTTGTTGCCGTTGAAGCTCAGCGTCCCCAGCCGGCCGAAGGTGCCGGTGTGCCGCTCGCCGACGTAGCTGCCCAGCGACTCGGCGGCGTCCTCCACCACCGGGACGCCGAACTCGTCGCAGACCGCGGCCAGCTCCTCGATTCGGCACGGGTGGCCGAAGGTGTGCATGGGCAGGCAGGCGGCGATGCGCCGGCCGGTGGCGCGGTTGACGCGGCCGCCGTCCGGGCCGGGCTCGGTCTGCTCGGCCAGGAAGCGGCGCACCGCCGCCGGCGAGAGCCCGAGGGTGTCGGTATCCACGTCGACGAAGACCGGATGCGCCCCGGCGTAGGCGACGGCGTTGCAGGTGGCGACGAAGGTCAGCGCCTGGGTCAGGACCTCGTCGCCCGGCTCCACGCCGGCCACCGCCAGCGCCGCGTGCAGCGCCGCGGTACCGTTGACCGTGGCCACGGCGTGGCGCGCGCCCACAAAGTCCGCGATCCGCTCCTCGAGCTCCGTGACCCGCGCCCCGACGGAGGAGACGAAGTTGGAGTCGACGCAGTCGGTGAGGTAGGCCTTCTCGGCGCCCTCGAAGATGGGGCGGTGGAGGGGGATAAAGCCCTCCTGGCCGTAGATCGCCCGGATCTCCTGGATCAGCTCATCGTGCATCCTGTTCCCCTTCGCCGATCAGCGCCTCCAGGCGCCGTATCGTCTCGGTATCCAGCGCGGCGCGGCCCTTGCCGATGCTGCTAGCGCGCACCCCGCGTACCGCCTCGGCTTGATCCGCCTCTGTCGCCGGCAGCTCCAGGAAATCGACGATCCGCGCCAGCTCCTCCTGCGGCCGAGTGACGAAGTCCTCGTAGCCGATCTCCAGCCACCGCGACGGCGCCATGGCCTCGAGGGCCTGCCGGGACTGCTCCACGCACCGCTGCCACTGGATCGCGCAGACCTCCTCGAGCGGATGGCGGGCCAGCAGCTCGGCCATATCGTCCATCTGCGGCCCCCAGAAGGCGAGGCGCCGCTCCCGGGAGACGAGGCGGTAGAGCCGGCTCCACAGGTACCGGCCGGCGTAGTACGGCAGGTCCGAGCGGGGCACGAAGCGCGCCTTGCGCGCCAGGTAGGGGATATCCAGGGGCGCCTTCCAGCGCGCCATGGCCGAGCCCACGGCATCCAGCCCGTCGCGGCGGATGAAGAGGTACTTCGCCTCCGGCACGACAGTGTCCACAAAGGGTACCCGCAGGCTGTTGGCGCAGGTCTTCTCGACCACGACATCGGCGTTGTAGCGGCGCGCCACCCAGTCGAACTGCCGGCGGATGTAGCGGCGCACAGGCTCCGTCGCACGCTCGGGCGGCAGCTCGTCCGACGGGTAGCGCAGATTGCCGTGGCGCCAGATGTAGTTGATCTCGTCGCAGGGCCAGGTGACTACGCCGTCCAGGGCGCACAGGACGTCGCGCAGCATGTTGGTGCCCGAGCGGGGGGCGCCGATGATGACCACCGGTTGGTGTGTAAGGTTGCTCATGCCTGCACCCCCACCAGCTCCTGGTAGATCGCCCAGTACTGCTCCTGGATGGCTCGGATATCGAAGGCCTCCTCGGCCAGTTGCCGGGCCGCGCGCCCCATCGCCAGCCGCCGGTCAGCGTCCCCCAGCAGCTCGGCTACGCGGCTATGGAGCGCGTCCACATCCCGGTCAGGGACCAAGTAGCCGGTTTCCCCGTCCCGCACGGTCTCACGGACGCCGGGCACCTCGAAGGCGACAGTGGGCAAGCCGCTGGCGGCCGCCTCCATGACGGCGCGGGGGGTTCCTTCCCGATAGGAGGGGAAGAGCAGCAAATCGGCCTCGGCCAGCAACGGCCTGACGTCCTCCAGGCAGCCTAGATACTCCACGCCTCCCTGCTCCTGCACCCATGCCGGAGTCACGGCATCCGGATGGATGGGATCCTCCTCGCCGGCCAGCAGGAACCGCGCCTCCGGCCAGCGCGCCCGGATCCGGCGTGCTACCGCCGTGAACTCCGGGATGCCCTTCTGCCCGAGTAATCGGCCGATCATGATTACCACCGGTGCAGCCTGGCGACCCGTGCGGTCGACGTAGCCGAACCGCTCCAGGTCGATGCCGGAGCCGGTAATCAGCCGGGTTTTCGCTTCTACTACCCAGCCGCGCTCGCGGAAGAGGTCCCGGTCGTCCCGGTTCTGGAAGATAGTCACATCGCCGCGCGGCAGCGCGCTCCGGTAGCCCAGGCCGGCTAAGCGCGCGGCGAAGCCGCCGGTGATGAAGGCGTGGCCCAGGCCAGTGATGGTGTTCACGACGGCCAGCTGGCTGCCGAGCACCTGCCGCGCCGCGAGGGTGCCGAGCATCACTGGCTTGGCGTGGAAGTGGTGTGCCAGGCTCGGCTGCCAGCGGCGGTAGATGGCGCGCATCCGCCGCCAAGCCTGCCAATCGGTGCCCGGCGCCAGCCCGCCCCGGTTGAAGGTCACCGGCTCTAATGTCGCGCCGAGCCCCGCCAGGTAGCGGGCCTCGTCGTCGTCAGCCGTCGCGAGGATAACGCGCCACCCGCCATCCAGAAAGCGGCGGATGATCGCCTCGCGGGAGCTGGTGAGGGCGTAGCCGCGGTTGGCGGCGAAGAGAACGGTCTCGGTCATAGGCTACAGCCGCAGCTCCGCCGCTTCCTCGGGCAGCACCGACTTCACGTCGAAGAGCACTGCGCGCTCCCGGCCTAGGCGGCGGATCCCCTCAGGGCCCATCGCCACGAACTCCCGGTGGGGCACGGCGAGGACGATGGCGTCGAAGGTGCCGGCCTCGGGGGGCTCGGCGACAGGCGTAAAGCCGTACTCCTGCTCGGCCTCGGCTGGATCCACCCACGGGTCCCAGAGGGTTACCGCGGTGTTGTAGTCGTGCAGGTCCTGGATGATGTCCACCACCCGGGTGTTGCGCAGGTCGGGGCAATTCTCCTTGAAGGCCAGGCCCATGACCAGGATTCGCGAGCCGACCACCGGGAAGCCCTCGCGGATCATGCGCTTGACCAGCCGGTCGGCGATGTACGGGCCCATGCCGTCGTTGATGCGCCGGCCGGCGAGGATCATCTCCGGGTGGTGGCCGATGGCCTGGGCCTTGTGGGTGAGGTAGTAGGGGTCGACGCCGATGCAGTGGCCGCCCACCAGGCCGGGGCGGAAGGGCAGGAAGTTCCACTTGGTCCCGGCGGCGGCGAGGATCGCCTCGGTATCGAGGCCCAGGCGGTTGAAGAGCATGGCCAGCTCATTGACCAGGGCGATGTTGACGTCCCGCTGGGTGTTCTCGATGACCTTCGCCGCCTCGGCCACCCGGATGCTCGGCGCCCGGTGGGTGCCGGCACGGATGATCTGCCCGTAGAGGTCGTCGACGAACGCCGCCACCTCGGGCGTAGAGCCGGCGGTGACCTTGACGATATCCGGAATGCGGTGGGCGGTATCCCCCGGATTGACCCGCTCCGGGCTGTAGCCGAGGAAGAAGTCGCGGTTGCAGGCCAGCCCCGAGGTGGCCTCCAGCGCCGGGGCGCAGTCCTCTTCCGTGGCGCCGGGGTAGACGGTCGACTCGTAGATGACGACGTCGCCCGGCGAGAGGACCTGCCCGACGGTCCGGCTGGCAGCGAGCAAGGGGCCGAGGTCGGGGCGACGGTGCTCGTCGATGGGCGTCGGGACGGTGACGATGTAGACGTTGCAGTCGGCGAGGGCAGTCCCCCGGTCCGTGACCTCCAGCTTATCGGCGCTAGCCAGCACCTCCGGCGCCACCTCGCGGGTATGGTCGCATCCGGCGCGCAGCTCTGAGACGCGTTCGGGGTCGATGTCGAAGCCGAGGGTCGGGTAAACCCGCCCGAACTCGACGGCGAGGGGTAGGCCCACGTAACCGAGGCCGATGACGGCGAGGCGAAAGGAAGACGGTGGTATAAAAGGAGTATCTGTCACCGGGTCACGCTCCTTGTGCTGGGAGTTGCTTGGGAAGGGAGGGTGAACCGTGGGTAGAGGATGTGCTGCGGCTCCGGAAGACGAGCCGGGGGAGCCGTGGGGCTGCCAGGGCGATTAGTGCGACGACAAACTTGGCGCGATGACGCATCGCAGTGCCGAAGTTGCTGGTGCCTACACCGAAGGTCAGCACCATCGCGAGGAGGATCATGAGGACGGCACGACGGCCGGGGTCGGCCCAGATACTTCGCCGATGACGCCAGACGAGGAAAGCGAGGCCGAAGTAAAGCAGGGCATCGACTAGCCCGATCAGGTGCTTTGGAGCCCGCAGGTCCCATGGGAATGGAGAGAAGAGAAAGTAGACGCTCTTCACTGGAACGATCCAGGCTAGTTCTCCTGGGTGGCTCGGCACCTGCCAGTTTCCGTAGCGGGCCTCTGCATATTCCAACGATTGCTGATATTGGAAGCGTTCTATCCAGCGTTGAAGGTCAGTCGCCTCCGCTGCCGTCCCGAGCTTGGGCAGGGAGACGCCGCTGCCGATGTAGCCCCCAACACCGCCAATGCCCACGATCAGGCCGACGACGGCGAAGGCTCCTACCCGCCCTCGCGATAGTCCGCTTAGCAGTCGATGTCCGGCACGGGCGCTGATGAGGCCGAGGAAGGCGATGACGGCGACGAACATCCCGCCGTGGAAGAAGGTAGCTGCAGTGAAGGCAGCGATACCGCTAGCTACAGGCTTGAACCCGCCTTTTTTCGCCCAACGTACTACGCCGATGAGACCGAGGATGAAGAAGAGCACAACCCAGACCTCGCGCATGGTAAGAGCGCCGTACTGGACGACCGTCGGGAACAGGGCCATGACCCAAGCTACCTTGCGCGCGTGACGCTCCTCCCATAGCTCTTGAGTAAGGCGATAGGCAAAGAAGACACCGAGAACCCCTATCAAAACGCTTGTGGCTTGGAGCATCAGTAGGCTGCGATCGGTAACGGCGTAGAGCAGCGACATCAGCCAAGAGTAGAAATCCGATCCTATTGTGAAGTGATTTAGTGCCTCGCCGATTCCGCCTTGGCTCCATTCCCAAGCGTATCTTTCAAATCTAACAGCGTCGGCTGTGCCGTCCGGCAGAGGAGCTACGTAATAATGAAATAGAGCTGCTATGGCTCTGGCGCTAAACGCGGCACCGAGCGCGATGGCGATGCCACGATGACAACTCGCTAACAGAAAGGTGGCCCCTGCTGCTACGAGGAGGACGGTCCAGCCTATAAGATCAACCATAGCAAATTCTCAAAATGCTTGGAAGGGAATCAGGGGCAGGATTTATACAGAATAAACTCTGTGATTCTAAATTTTTGCAGCCCATCTTAGTTGGTTTTCACAAATAAGCGCTATGGAACACGTGAATTCTGAAAATTAGCGGCCATGCGTGCATTTAGTTTTTACATGACAGAGAAACCGCGCTACGTCGTTCATCCAAGCCTTTTTATCAATAAACGGAGTTGCGTCATCACGTATTGTCTGTCGCGGGGTTGATGATACTTTCTTAACAAAATGAGAAATATCCGAAATGCTCCCATCGCCTATGCAATACCAGGGAAAAGATTCTTCTAAGGCTGTGTCCCTATGGCCAGAGTAGACTGGTAGTCCAAGCGCCAACATCTCGCGCACTTTTAACGTGGAAGCTTCAGTCATTCCTTTGCGGTGCAATGCCAAGGAACTTAGGCCTGCTTGGCAAGACGATAAAATTTTTCGGTACCTATCGGGGGTCAGCAATCCATGGGCTTCAATGCGACAAGACCCGTTTTTGTTGTTGATTATTTCCACCTGTTTGCTTTGTTCTGGGCTTATTCGTCCAATGAGGTGTAGTGTTATAGGTGAACCTTGGAAATCTTCTACATTATATTTTAGAAGTTGATTAATTAAGATGTCCAAGCCGTGCCATGAAGAAAATGTCCCACATATGAATGCGATATCGAGGTGCTTTTCAGAAATTTTGTTGCCAAGAAGTTCTACTTCGTCAACAAGGATGCCATTCGGGTAAATACTAGCTGGAATGTATTTGCCTTTTCCGTGGAGCGCCAATTCGTGGTCTCTGATTTCGCTGGTAACGCCAAGAATGGCTGCCGAAGTGCGAACTGCAATACGCCCCGACCAACGTTCCAGTATTGATGCGGCTTTACCCTGCCAGTTCTGCCGTATGAGCCGCAGTTCCTCTGTCTCTTTGGCATGATGGACTGTGACACGATTCGGAATCAACCATGCGAAGAAAAAGGCAAAGGGGTCGAAAGTCATGTGGCGGCAGAGGATGAAATCGTAATTGTGCGCATGCCGCTTCATCCAGAGCCAGGCAAAAAGTTTACGGAGTAGTACGGAGCGGAACAGCCATGGAAGGCGGTGCACAAAGTGGTCGCAGGGTGATGCCGTATGGTAAACGAGAGTATTCCATTCCACATCTTCCAGCTCTTGACTTGCGCGTACTTCGTAACGCAGCTGGCTAAGTTGGCCTGGGGTCAGTTCGCGTGCAACTGTAAGATGTAGGATTCTCAAGCTCATATCTTCAGAAGGTTTGCAATCGAAGCCACTGTGAAAGGGGTGGCTTCAAAGATTTCATTACACTGTATGCGTGATAGGTGCTAATTTACCGTTACGTGTCTATCAGAATAATCCCGCTACCGCTTTCCGGAAATCGATTAAGGTGCAGGTGAGATGGAGCATGACCATATAGTTGTGGGCTATCTTCTCCAACGCACCAGGACGCTCTAGGGTTGTTCGGATAGGCGCTAAGAGGGTGTATATGGCAAGTTAAATTGATGAATGCGCACGTCGATTATAGTTTCTTGCTGGTGCCTTTTATTATGAAACAACGCCTCTTTCGCGCTAAAATTTTTTAGTCTAATCCTTTGAAAGGCTGTTCACGCGGTGCAATTTTTAATCAAATCTTTTACGACTTTTGTTTGTGCCAATATGTTCAGGTCTGCGTGCATCGGTAAGCTTAAAACCTTATCACTTGCTGCCTCGGCTACTGGGTAATCGCCGGTTTGGTGGCTTAGGGTGGCATACACCGGTTGCTGGTGCAGGGTAAGGGGATAATGGACGGCTGTCGGTACTCCCTGTGATCGCAACGCCTCCTGAACTGCCTCTCGGTCTGCTATTTCAATCGTATATTGTGCGTACGTGCTGGTGTTCTCCGGCGCCACGTAAGGCGGCGCGTACCCGGCTGCTCGCAGCGCCTCATCGTAGCGCCTGGCAACATCCTGGCGCTGGACGATCTCATCGGGGAAAGCAGCTAGCTTCGTTTTCAGCACAGCGGCCTGCAGGGTATCCAGTCGGCCATTGAAGCCGAGGCGGACGTGGTAGTACTTGCCGCTGGCGCCGTGGACGCGGATCTGGCGGATCCGCTCGGCGAGCTGCGGGTCGTTGGTGAAGCAGGCGCCGCCGTCGCCGTAGGCGCCCAGGGGCTTTGACGGCATGAAGCTCGTGCAGCCGATGGTGGTCAGGGCGCAGGAGTTGCGGCCCTTGTAGGTCGCCCCCAGGCTCTGGGCGCCGTCCTCGATCACCGGCAGGCCGTGGCGCTCGGCGATGGCGTTGATGGCATCCATATCTGCGCACTGGCCGTAGAGGCTCACCGGCATAATCGCCTGGGTGCGCGGAGTAATCGCCGCCTCGATCTGCTCGGGGTCGATGTTGTAGGTCCACGGGTCGATATCCACCAGCACGGGCCGCGCCCCGAGCAGCGAGACCACCTCGGCGGTGGCGATGAAGGTGAAGGCGGGCACGATGACCTCGTCCCCGGGGCCGACCTCTAGCGCCATCAGCGCCATGTACAGCGCCGCGGTGCCGTCGGCGACGGTCACGCAGTGCGTGGTGCCGACGAAGTCGGCCAGCTGCTCCTCCAGCTCGCCGACCTCCGGGCCGAGGACGTAGCGGCCGTGGCGCAGGACCTGCTCCATGCCTTGCTCAAGCTGCGGACGGAGGCGGTGCTGCTGTGCCGCGAGGTCGATGAACGCGATCGACCGCTGTGCGTTGTCGCTCCCTTGCTGGAGCCAGGCGAGGGCGTCCTCTGGGGTCCGTACGGGGAGCTCGCCGAGGGCATCGAAGCGCTCGTCCTGGCTCACGACGCAGGCGTCCGCGCCGGAGAGGCTCCGCGCCGCGGCCGCGATCTGGGCCTGGCCCAGGTTGTTGGCCTGACGCACCAGCTCGGGCTGCTCGAAACCGTGGGCCGTCAGGACCTGGACGGTCTCCAGCAGCTCCGCTAGCCACCTGCGCACGGCTGCCTGGGCCTGGTCGGCAGGCATGGCCTCGGTGCGCCGGATCGCCTCCTGCTCCAGCAGCGGGAGGCTGCTGGCGACGAGCCAAGCGCGGGCCTCGCCGCGCTGGGCATGGTCGATCAGCTCCTGGATTGGGGAGTTGTTCGGATGGAGCCACAGGTCTACGAGGACCTGCGGGTCGAGGATGAAGTGTCGGTCTGCCAAGGTGTCAAGCCTTCTGGATTGGTGGGTCAAGAAGAGCGCAGCCGTGGCCACAGGGGCTCTGCTATCCCTGGAAGACGACGCTGCCCTGAGTAAGGCGGTACTGCTCCCCGGTCCCGGGGCACCGCGCCTCTCCCTCTCCATCAAGCGGCAGATCCAGCTGCTCCCCGTACCGGCTCATCCAGCCGATCTGCCTCGCGGGCACGCCGACCATCAGGGCGTAGGGGGGCACGTCGCGATTGACCACGGCGCCGGCGCCGATAAAGGCGTACTCGCCGATGGTGGTGCCGCAGACGATGGTGCAGTTCGCCCCGAGGGTGGCGCCGCGGCGGACGTGGGTGAGGCGGAGCTCGTCCTTGCGCGGCACGGCGCTGCGCGGGTTGTAGACGTTGGTGAAGACCATGTGCGGCCCGCAGAAGACCTCGTCCTCCAAGGTGACGCCGTCGTAGACGGAGACGTTGTTCTGGATCTTGACGCCATCGCCGATGGCCACGCGCCCGCCGACGAAGACCCCTTGGCCGAGGGAGCAGCCTTCGCCGATCTGCGCCCCGCCGCAGACGTGGACCCAGTGCCAGATGCGCGTGCCGGCACCGATCTCTGCGCCCTCATCGACGATGGCGGTCTCGTGGGCTTGATAGCGCATTCAGTACTCCAGGGGCAGGGCGACCTTGTGGCCGTCCCGGGCCGAGAGGTAGGTGGCGATCAGCACCTCCAGCGAGCGCAGCCCCTCGCGCCCGTCGGTCTCGGCCTCCGCCTCGCCGCGCAGGGCCTGGACGACGTTCTCGTAGTAGGCGGGGTGACCGAAGCCGTAGACGGAGGGCGTCTCGTAGCTGGTGTCGAAGACGGTCTCGTCCTCGGGCCGCGGCTCGTCGAACTGCCAGTGCTGGATCTCGTTGACCGCCACGCCGCCAACGCGGACGGTGCCGCGCTCGCCGAGGATGGTGATAGAGCCCTCGAAGTTCTGCGGGTAGGTGAGCATGGTCACGGCCATGGTGCCCAGGGCGCCGTTGCGCCAGCGGACGTTGAGCACGCCGCTATCCTCCACCTCGATATCCCGGGCGAGGGTGGCGGTGTAGGCTTGCACGCTCTCCACCGGGCCGATGAGCCAGTCGAGCAGGTCGACGTAGTGGCTGGCCTGGTTCATGAAGGCGCCGCCGTCGAACTCCCAGGTGCCCCGCCAGCGGGCGGCGTCGTAGTACGCCTGCGGTCGGGTCCAGAAGACGTTGAGGTTGACCATGTAGATCCGCCCGAAGCGGCGCTGCTCGACGGCCTGCTTGAGCCGCTGCAGCGTGGCGTTGCGCCGGTTCTGCTTGACCACGAAGAGCCGCACGCCGGCGTTGTCGCAGGCCTCGACCATGCGCTTGCCGTCGGCCCAGCGGGTGGCCATGGGCTTCTCGGTGATCACGTGCCGCCCGGCCTCGGCGGCCTGGATGGCCTGGCTGGGGTGGAGCCCGCTCGGGGTGCACAGGATGACCGCGTCGGCGTCGGTCCCCTCCAGGGTCTCCGCTAAGGAGGCGAAGGCCGGGGCGCCGGTGCGGTTGGCGGCCTCGGCGCGGGCCTCGGCGTCGACGTCGCAGACGCCGACCAGCTCCAGGTTGTCGCGGTGGCGCTCGAGGGCCTCCAGGTGCTTCTGGGCGATGCGGCCGCAGCCGATCAGGGCCACGCGGATGCGGCGGCCGGTGATGGGGGTAGGCTCGTGGAACATGGGCACGGGTACTTTACTCTCGATTCAGGCTCGGACGATGTGCGGCGCGGGATCCCGGTAGATCCCGCGGGTGTCGATCACCAGCGGGGCGTGCTGGCGGATCAGCTCGTAGTCGAAGGCGTCGTGGTTGGTGGCAATCAGCACGGCGTCGCTCTCCGCTAGGGCCTCGGCCGTCAGCGGCGTGCTCGCGAGATCAAAGCGGTGCTCGCGCAGCTTCGGGAAGACGGGGACGTGGGGATCGCTGTAGCGCAGGTCGGCGCCCTTGTCGCGCAGCAGCTCCATCATCGCCACCGAGGGCGACTCGCGCATGTCGTCGACGTTCTTCTTATAGGCGATGCCGAGGACGAGGATCCGGCTGCCGCGGATGGGCTTGCCGCGGTCGTTGAGGGCGTCGGCGAGCTTGGTGATGACCCAGCGCGGCATGTCGGTGTTGATCTCGCCGGCGAGTTCGATGAAGCGGGTATTGAGCCCGTACGCCCGCGCCTTCCAGGTGAGGTAGAAGGGGTCGATGGGGATGCAGTGGCCGCCTAGCCCCGGGCCGGGGTAGTAGGGCACGAAGCCGAAGGGCTTGGTGGCCGCAGCGTTGATCACCTCGTAGATATCGATCCCCATGCGGTCGGCGACGATCTTCATCTCGTTGACCAGGCCGATGTTCACCGCGCGGTGGATGTTCTCCAGCAGCTTGGTCATCTCCGCCGCGCGTGGGCTGCTCATGGGCACCACCTCATCGATGATGGCGCTGTAGAGCGCCACGCCGGCATCCAGGCAGGCCTGGGTGACGCCGCCGCAGACCTTGGGGATGGTGCGCGTGGTGAAGTTGGGGTTGGCCGGATCCTCACGCTCCGGCGAGTAGACCAAGAAGAGGTCCTCGCCCACGGTGAGCCCCGAGCCCGCCTCCAGGCGCGGCCGCAGCTCCTCCTCCGTCGTGCCGGGGTAGGTGGTGCTCTCCAGGGCGACGACCTGCCCGGCGCGTAGGTGGGGTGCGAAGGTCTCGGCGGTGCCCAGGACGTAGGAGAGGTCCGGCTCGCGGTGATCGTCGAGCGGTGTGGGGACGCAGAGGATCAGCGCATCGACCTCCGCGGTGCGGGCGGGGTCGGTGGTGGCCTCGAAGCCTTGCGAGCGCGCCTGGCGGATCGCCTCCTGGCCCAGGTGCGCGATGGGGCTCTCGCTGTTGTTGAGCGCAGTGACCTTCTCGGGGTCGATGTCGAAGCCGAGGACCCGGAAGCCTTCCTCGACGAAGCGGAGCATCAGGGGCAGGCCGACGTAGCCGAGGCCGATAATGCCGATGGTGGCCGTGGCGTTGCGAAAGTGTTCAATTGTGGGGGGTCTATGCATTGGGTGATGTCTATCCGTAACGAGGCTCTGTTGCCATAGCGCCTCAGGCCGTGCCTTCCAGCAGGGCCCGATAAAACCGCTTATCCTCTGGGTAACTCAGGTGCGAGTTGTGCCAGAGGAAGGTGAAGTCGCCGCCGAATCGGTGACAAGTCTCGCGCAGACGTAGCATGTACTCGAGGGCCGAATCGCTGTAGCCCATGCCGAGATATTTGTCCGCGATGACTGAGCACTCCATGACGATCAGGGGCCGCTCTTTCAGCTCGAGGGGGGTCCGGCGTTCCAGGTCGAACAACGGGTACTCTCGGCACGTGCCGCACCGGAACCCCGGCTGGTCAGCGTAAGAGAGCGTACTGTCGTAGCTCAGCCCCTGGGCCTCCCATAGGCGGCCTGTCGTCGGTGATCTCCAGCGCAGGTAGTGTTGCCGCCCACCGAGCTCACGCTGCTGGATGCCTTCTTTGTCCAGTACGTAGCGCAAGCTCTTCGCGGACTCCCCCATGAGCTCGGGGCTCTCGCAGGTCTGATAGCCGGGATGGATGCCGATCTCGTGGCCTCGGTCGTGGATCTCGCGGAGGAGGCTGCGCATTCGTGGGCCGTCCAGACTGACGGGCTTGTCGAAGCGGTCATCCGTAACCTGGGGGATGAAGTAGAAGGCGGCCGACTGGCCTAGCTGCTCGTTGACCGTCATCTGCCACTGCAGGCCAGCCCAGTGCGGATCCGCGCTCAGATTGCCGCGGCTGGTACGCCAGGCGCTCATGGCTGTGCGCATCGCAAGGCGAGGGGAGTGGCGCTTGAGCACGTCCCCGCCCATGCGCCGCACAACCGGTTGCCATCGACCGCGAAAGGCGATCGCGCTATCGACATCGCAGGTCGCAAAAGTCCTCGATCTGTGTCGCTTTCGTCTGAGCCCTGGCCACAATGCCGACATTGCCGCCCACAGGAGCTCAACATACTCGTCCACGATGGGCCGTTCCAGGAAGCCCTCCTGATAGGCCAAGGAGGCCCACGCCGGGAAGCGGTTGTGTTCATCTCGCTCTGGGGTAACCAGCTCTTCATAGCGCGAGAGCATGAAGAAGGCGGAGCCGAAGATATCCACCGGCAGCGTGATAGTGTCCCCTTCTTGATGCGTGGCTGGATCACTGTCGCCGTAGATGACTGGTACTGCCGCCTCGATAAGGGGAGTATCATTTGCCAGGTTGCCAGGGCTCCATTTTAGCAGCGGGCGTCGAGGCATGGATGGCTCGGTGAGCCAATTTATGGCGGGCATGGAGAGCAAGGAGTCTGGAAGCCGGATCTCGCCTGCCTTCTCCGCCAGCGTGATGCGGTTATCCCGTCCTTCACCGGGAGTCCGTCGCCACGATAAGCCGAGGAAATCGCCCAGTAGCACACCGAGGATGTAGTCCCGCTCCGGAATGCGGGTGTCAGGCATTTCGACGACTAGTGTCACGCGCCCCCCTTCGCTATCTTTTTCAGGCAGGTTGCCGTTTTCAGTAGAGGAGAGGATGTGCGTGACACCCGGAAATACGGCACTTGCTGGGCGCCAAAGGCTCGGAAATAGCGCTCGATAGGCTCTATCATCGAGCCCTCGAAGTCGAAAACTTCCACCTCCTCGGGCTGATTACGGATCGCCTCCCACAGCACGAGACTCGTGGCCCCGCTACTGCGCAGCTCCGGATCGCCACCCCCCATGAGGTAGTAGGCTGTATTGCCGTGGCGCACGATGTAAGCGCCCGCATGGGATTTTTCTTCCGGATCTACGGCGATCAAGCAATCGCGGGCGGCGCGGACCGCGGCAGCATCATCGATTCGCGCTACTAGGTCTCGGGAATAAGGTAGGCTGCGGCCCTGACGTTCAAAGGTCATGCGGTTGAGCTCTAGAAGCTCATCCACGTCGCAAGTGGTGCGCACGGCGATCTGATAGCGCTCACGGGCCTTGCGGATATCGCCCCGGATATTCTGTTGTAGCTTTTCCCAAAGCGCTTGCTCATTGCCGATCCCGTGGAGCCGGTAAGTATATCTCGTAGTCTGCTCAAAGCCGCGCCAGTAGAACGGAAGCCAGTTCTGCCGGTCGCAGTGCCAGTTTTGGGCATAGTAGTGGTAGCGGGGCAAGCCTTCCGCCAAGGCACCCAGAACATCCTTCTCGTGAGCCAAGGCCTTCGGGTACGACTTGTTGGTCGGCTTGACCCACGGTCCCAGGCTCTGGGTGAGCTTGGGCTGTGTCAGGATCGTGAATCCCCAGCGTCGCCGGGCTATAAAGGGCAGTGTGCCCACTATCTTCCCTTTCTCATAGGCAATGACGGCGTCCCAAGCAGGCCCAGCGACAGCGTCGAGCCACCAGGCTTGGGAGAAGAGGGGAATAGAGCCCTCCGCATCGCAGATTTCGCGATAGGTCTCCCGGGCGCAGATCGTCTCGAGACTCACTGGCACTGCTCCCGGACCGCTGCTCTTCTCTCCTGTCGTTTGGCTACCTCGGCCTGTAGCTGCTCGTACATGGACTGCGGAATCTTCACGGAGCGGTTAATCGGAAACTGAGCTGGCACATCGAAACGGCGCTCCAAATCGACGCCGTGGTGGGCCATGAAGGCCTGAAACGCATCTAAGGTACCGTAGACGTCTTGACAGAAGTCCTCGTACCGAATGCGGAAGGTCTGTTCCTCCAAGCCGAGCCGATGGAGATCGCGGTCAATGAGGTCGTGGATCGACTCGATTTGAGCGACAACCTGCTGCACAGGGGGAAGTTCAGCGAGCTCATCGACATTTGGCGGCGGTACTGACCACCATTTACCGTAATCACCCAGCGTGTCGTAGCGTCCTTTCAATATCGATTGCCCATTGTCAACCCAGTCGCGCTCGATCACTATGAAAAGGGCGTTTGGCACGTAATGGGCAATGGGTTCCAGACGCAGGCTTGCATAGAGGTTTTTGAAGATAAGCGGTAGACCCATTGCACCCCCCAAGCTCGCCAGAGAACGCCGAAATGCCGACATGTTCAAATTCGAAACATCTTCAAGGGAGACATAGGCGGGATACTTTCGGAAGAAGCGATACCACCAGGCACCGCATTCAGCCGGTTCACTAAAATGGTTGGTACGGCCATAACTGGACTTATAGTGTGATGGCTCTTTTCTTACTAAAGGACGAGAGATCCACTCGGCGATGGAGGGGGCCCCAAAAAAAAGGCAGTGTTTATTTGTAAGATAGCCAATCTTGAAGGCATCACTTATTGCCTGCATTATCAAGGTACTCCCGCTACGGGGGGGACCGATAATAAAGATATATTGCTTTTTTTTAATTTGGCCCTTAAAAAAAAATGCTAACAAATGTTCAGAAAAAGAAAAAGTGTTTTGCGCGCTGAAGTGAATGAACCGTTTCCCTTGTCTCGCGATGTTCTCTAAGGTGCTCATTGCCACGTCTTAATTAGTTTTTTAGTGTAATCAATCCTGTCTTTTTGTCCATCAGTTAATTCTTTTTTGCTAATCTGGCTTCTCAGCGAGCGGGTTATTTTTCCAGAAGCTGCCTCTGCTGTAGCGCGTAGTCTCGACAGACTAGGCCTGTTTTCATTGGTAGGCTTATAACCAAGCCATTTCATTTGATGCCAGCAAATACTTTCAATCTTGCGAATCGCAGTTCTTGGGAGATGTTTCTCAAATTTGCCGCTATTATCTCGCATCGTGCCGCGGTTTAAGTTTTTCCATTCTTGGATGTCTATGTTTTCTTTTTTGAATGCTTCTTGGTCTTGTTCTCTTTTTTCTAAGCTAAGTTGGCCAAGTAGATTTTCTAATGTCCTCTCTTCGTTGAATATGAGCTCTTCATAGCTCAAGCTATGCAAGATGTTTTCTTTTGTAAGCGTTTTCGCATGACGGATACACTTGATTTGTTCGTCTTTCCAGAGCTGGCTCAGGTAGACAATACTTCTGTTTTGTAGAGGGCGTTTAAGTTGACTCAGAACCACATCACGGGGGTCGCGATAAAGGTAAATGAACTTCGCTTCAGGAAGTTTGTTTCGGATATCGCAAGCGAAGTCGAAAAGGTTGTTATCTTTGCAAAAATAAGTTGTGTATCCTTTGGCTTCAGCATAGAGAGTATACAGTGTGTGCATAACACCGATAGCCGACCTGTCTTCTCCGAATAACCTAGGATAGGATTCTCGGATTTGCGGTGTGTTTATTTCAATATCCCAAGGGGAAAAGTGGTGATATGCAAGTCCGCGTGCATCTTCTATGAAGGCTAGAAAATTTTTTTCAATGTCAAGGCTTCCATAATATGGCTCAGCGAAATAGAGGTGTTTCAAAAAATGCAAGGGTGAAGGTCCAATTAGGTGATGTTGACTTTCTGTTATTCGACGCCTAAGAAGATTTGTGCCGCTGCGCTCTGAAGCTAATAAAAAAATAGGGCTGTTCATTATTAGGCCTTTTTTAGAACGAAGTGAGCAATTGAGGCAGTTTGGTCTTGCCCAGCCAATGTGGATACGTATCAAGACCTGATTGGTCATATACCAGCTTACGAAATAACTCGGGTTGCTCCTCGTACCACCGCTTGAGCTTTTGGACGGGGGTGATGTGCCCGAGTGCGCGCTGGGGAATGTGGTGATTGTAGAGCCGTCGATAGTGCCAGTGGTCTTGCCCACCAATCGTGGACACCTCAATAGTGGTCTTGCCCAGCCAATGTGGACACGGAGCTAGCTATTGAGCCGGGCCTCATAGTCGTCCGGGGATAGGTAGCCCAGGGTGCTATGAAGGCGCTGGCGGTTGTAGTAGCCCTCGATATACTCGAAGACGGCTTGCCGCATGGAGGCCCGCGTTGGGACGGACTCGCCATGCAAGGCCTCAACCTTCAACGAGCGGAAGAAGCTCTCGGCGCAGGCATTGTCGTAGCAGCTTCCCTTCGCGCTCATGCTGGCGATCAGCCCGTAGTCACGGAGCAGCTGCCGGTACGCCTTGGAGCCGTACTGGCTGCCGCGATCCGTATGCACGAGTACGCCAGCGGGGCTACCTCGCCGGTCCAAGGCCATCTGCAGGGCGTCACAAGCCAACTCAGCGCTCATGCGCTCCCGCATGGCCCAGCCGATGACCTTGCGGCCGCAAAGATCCAGCACGACGGCGAGATAGAGCCAGCCTTCGCCGGTCGTCAAGTACGTGATGTCACCGACCCATTTCTGGTTCGGCTGCTCGGCCTGAAAGCCTTGAGCCAAGTGGTTGGGGGCAACCGGCAAGTTGTGGGCGGCGTTCGTCGTCACCTTGAACCGACGCGTGATCCGCGCCCGAAGGCCCTGACGACGCATGCTCCGGGCCACCGTCTTGCGATTGGCCGGGACGCCTTGCTCGCGGAGCACTCGCGTCAGCCGAGGTGCCCCGCAGCGCTGCTTGGCGCCGTTGAAGGCCCCTTGGACCTGCTCATCGAAGATCCGCTGGCGCTCTTCTCGGGCGGTGCGGGCCGCCTTGTTCCGGCACCATGCATAGAAGCCGCTGCGGGCGACGCCAAGGATGCGGCACATCGCCTGGATGCGATGCTCGTGACGGTACTGATCGATGAATGCGTACTTCACTTCTGGTTTCTCGCGAAGTACGCCGCGGCCTTTTTTGTGATGGCCAGCTCCTCGTTCGCCTCCGAGAGCTGGCGCTTCAGCCTGCCGTATTCACGAGAAGGCCGTAAGAGCCAAGATGCGGCCTTGTTGATGGCGGTGGTTGGTCAGTTCGTAGCCAGCAGTTGGGCCGCTCACGGCTGCAGGGGCGTTCTCCAGGTGCTCTCTC
>NZ_NRSH01000038.1 GCF_016584055.1 Halorhodospira neutriphila | reverse complement strand
GCCGTGGTTGCACTGCGCCGCCCGCGGCGTCGCCTCGATATCGCGCAGCAGGGCGTTCATCTCGGCGAGCCCCAGGCGCCGCCCACGGCCTGGGGGCGCTCTACGAGCGGCTGCAGCGGCTCGATCCGGAGACGGCGGCGCGGCTGCACCCCAACGACGCGCAGCGCATCGAGCGCGCCCTGGAGGTCCAGCGCCTGACGGGGCGGCCGCTGAGCGCGCTCCAGCGGGAGCGGGCGGTCCCGGCGCTCGCCGAGCGGCCGCTGAAGATCGCCCTCGAGCCGCCCTCCCGGGCGTGGCTGCACGAGCGGATCGAGCAGCGCTTCCGGGCCATGCTGGCGGCCGGGCTGGTCGGCGAGGTCGTCGCGCTCCACCGCCGCGGCGACCTCTCCCTGGAACTGCCGGCGATCCGCGCGGTCGGATACCGGCAGATCTGGCAGTACCTGGAGGGCCAGTGCGACTACCCGACCATGCAGCGCCGCGCCCTCAAGGCGACGCGCCAGTACGCCAAGCGGCAGCTGACCTGGCTGCGCCGCAGCGGGGCCTGCCGGGTGGCGGCCGGGGCCGACGCCGAGGCGCGGGTCCAGGCGCGGGTCGCTGAGCGGCTCAAGGCCCTGTGATAGACTGGAGCGGTACAGGTCGTTGAGCCGCCGCGCCCTGGAACGAGCCGCTCACAATAACAAGAACCGCTGGAGACCAGTCGCGATGGCGAAAGGGCAGTCCCTGCAGGAGCCGTTCCTCAACACCCTGCGCAAAGAGAAGGTACCGGTCTCCATCTACCTCGTGAACGGCATCAAGCTCCAGGGGCAGATCGAGTCGTTCGATCAGTTCGTCCTGGTGCTGCGGAACAACGTCAATCAAATGGTCTACAAGCACGCCATATCGACCATCGTCCCGGCCCGCCGGGTGCGCCTGCCCCAGCAGGGCGAGGGGGCCGAGGACGAGCACGGCGAGGAGGTCGAAGATCGCTGAGCGGGGGGCCGGCAGCGGCCCGGCGGAGCTCTTCTCGCGCCCGGCGGGCGATGAGCGGGCGCTGATCGTCCACGTCCGCCTGCCCGGCGACGCCCTCGACGCCGCCGAGGAGTTCGAGGCGCTCGGCGACTCGGCCGGCGCGCAGATCGTCGGCCGCTTCCGCCACCGCCGGGATACGCCCGACCCGCGGACCTTCATCGGCCGCGGCAAGGTCGCCGAGCTCGCCGAGCAGGTCCGCGAGCTCGAGGCCGGCCTCGTCCTCGTCGACCAGCCCCTGAGCGCCGCCCAGGAGCGCAACCTCGAGCTCGACCTCGGCTGCCGCGTCCTCGACCGCACGGGGCTGATCCTGGACATCTTCGCCCAGCGGGCGCGCACCTTCGAGGGTCGGCTCCAGGTCGAGCTGGCCCAGCTCAAGCACGTCGCCAGCCGCCTGGTGCGCGGCTGGTCGCACCTCGAGCGCCAGCGCGGCGGCATCGGCCTGCGCGGCCCCGGCGAGAAGCAGCTGGAGATGGACCGGCGGCTGATCGGCGGCCGGATCCAGCAGATCGAGCGGCGCCTCGCCAAGGTCCGCCGCACCCGCGAGCAGGGCCGCAAGGCGCGGCGCCAGCGCGACCTGCCCGTGGTCTCCCTCGTCGGCTACACCAACGCCGGCAAGTCGACCCTCTTCAACCGCCTGACCGGCTCCGAGCGCCGGGCCGAGGACCGGCTCTTCGCCACCCTCGACCCCTCCTGGCGCCGGGTGGAGCTCGCCCCCGGCTCGGCGGCGGTGGTCTCGGATACCGTGGGCTTCATCAGCCGCCTGCCCCACGACCTCGTCGCCGCCTTCCGCTCGACGCTCGAGGAGGTCGCCGACGCCGACCTGCTGCTCCACGTCATCGACGCCGGCGCCGAGGAGCGCGAGCACCAGATCGAGCAGGTCGAGGCCGTGCTCGGCGACCTCGGCGCCGCCGAGGTCCCCACGCTGCGCGTCTACAACAAGATCGACACGAGCGCGCTGTCCGCGGGCACGGTCTACGACGACGCCGGGGCCGTCGCCGGCGTGCGCCTGTCGGCGGCCACCGGCGAGGGCACCGCGGGGCTGCTGGAGGCCGTCGGCGGCTCCCTGGGGCCGCCGCGGGTGCGCCGGCGGGTCTGCCTGGCGCCGGAGCAGGGCCGCCTGCGCGCGGCGCTCTTCCGGCTCGGCCGGATCCTCGACGAGCGCTACGCCGAGTCCGGGCGCATGGAGATCGACGTCGAGCTCCCGCAGCACGAGCTCGAGCGCCTCCACGTCCGCGAGGGGCTGCCCCGGGAAGTGGTCGCCGCTCCCTGAGGCATCGCCGCAGGTTGCGGCGATTTCGGCGCAGTCCTAGAATTTGACGGTTCGACCGAAGGTGGTTCGGCCATCACAGCACGGAGACTTCAATGGCTTGGAATGAGCCCGGCGGCGGTAGCCGCGATCCGTGGGGCGGCGGCTCCCAAGGCGGCGGCAGCGGACCGCCGGATCTCGACGTCATCCTCCGCAGGCTCCGCGATCGCGCCCGCAAGGTGCTCGGCGGCCGCCTGCCGGGCGGTGTCCCCGGCGGCGTCCTGGGGTTCGGGGCGCTCGGGCTGGGCGCCGTGCTCATCTGGCTGCTCACCGGCATCTACATCGTGGACGCCGGCTACCGCGGCGTGGAGATGACCTTCGGCCGCCACACCCTGACCACGCAGCCGGGGCCGCACTGGCACTGGCCGCGCCCGATCGGCACGGTGGAGCAGGTCAATGTCCAGCGTCGGCGGGTTGCCGAGGTCGGGTATCAGAGCGTGCAAGGCAGCGGCTCGCGCGCCGTAGCCGACGAGGCGCTGATGATCACCCGCGACGAGAACATCGCCGACGTCCGGATCGCCGCGCAGTACCGGGTCAGCGACCCGGCGCGCTACCTCTATAACTTCCGCATGCCTGAGCGCAGCCTCAAGCAGGTCGCCGAGAGCGCCGTGCGCGAGGTCATCGGCAAGCGCGAGCTCGACTTCGTGCTCACCGAGGGGCGCACGGAGGTCGCCCAGCGCACGCGCGAGCTCCTCCAGCAGGTGATGAACGAGTACCGCACGGGCCTCGAGGTCGTCGAGGTGGCGGTCCAGGACATCCAGCCGCCGGAGGAGGTGCAGCCGGCCTTCGAGGACGCCATCCGCGCCCGCGAGGACAAGCAGCGCAAGATCAACCAGGCCCGGGCCTACGCCGAGGAGCTCCTCCCCCGCGCCCGCGGCCAGGCGGCGCGGATCGTCGAGCAGGCCAAGGGCTACCGGGAGCGGACCGTCTCCCGGGCCCGAGGCGATGCCCAGCGCTTCGAGGCGCTGCTCGCCGAGTACCGCGAGTCGCCGGCGGTCATGCGCCAGCGCCTCTACCTCGAGACCATGGAGGAGGTCCTCGGCCGGGTGAGCAAGATTACCCTCGACAGCCAGTCGAGCCAGTCGCTGATGTACTTGCCGCTTGACCGGCTCCTAGAGCGCCAGAAGAGCAGCGACAGCCTGCAGCCCAACCGCACCGGCTCGCAGCAGAACCCTGGCGTCTCGGGCAGCAGCCGGGATGCGATCACGCCGACCCAGCGCGCCCGCGAGGCCCTCCGCGAGCGGGGTGAGAGGTAGACACGCTGATGCAGATACTCAAGACCGTCGTGCTGCCCGTGGTGGCAGTCGCCCTCGTGCTCGGCCTCTTCTCGGTCTACACCGTCTCCGAGAAGGAGGTCGCCCTGAAGTTCCGCCTCGGCGAGATCGTCGCCTCCGACATCGAGCCCGGCCTGCACTTCAAGACCCCCTTCATCAACAACGTGCGCAAGTTCGACGCCCGGGTCCAGAACCTCGACGAGTCGCCGCAGCGGTTCCTGACCTCCGAGAAGAAGAACCTGATCGTCGACTCCTTCGTCAAGTGGCGGATCGCCGACGCCGAGCGCTTCTACACGAGCGTCGCCGGCAGCGTCGAGCGGGCCAATCAGCGCCTGCGCGAGATCATCCGCGACGGCTTCCGCGCCGAGTTCGGCAAGCGTACTGTCCGGGATATCGTCTCCGGCGAGCGCGTGGAGATCATGGACATCCTGCGCGAGAGCACGGCCAAGGCGGCGGAGACCCTCGGCCTCGAGGTGATCGACGTGCGGCTCAAGCGCATCGACCTGCCCGAGGAGGTGGCCAACTCCATCTACGAGCGCATGGCCGCCGAGCGCGAGCGCGTCGCCCGGGAGATCCGGGCCGAGGGCGATGAGGCCGCCGAGCGCATCCGCTCCGAGGCCGAGCGCCGGCGTACAGTGATGCTCGCCGAGGCCTACCGCGAGTCGCAGGCCCTCCGCGGCGAGGGGGATGCCCAGGCGGCGGCGATCTACTCCGGCGCCTACGATCAGGAGCCGGAGTTCTTCGCCTTCCAGCGGAGCCTGCGCGCCTACCGCCAGGCGTTCCAGGACGAGGAGGATATCTTCGTCCTCTCGCCGAGCTCCGACTTCTTCCGCTTCTTCGGCGGCGGCAGCGGGCTGCCCGCGACGAGCACCGAGCAGGGCGGCGAGCAGTGAGGCGGGGCCGGCGCCTTGGCCGTTGAGGACCTGCTCTCCGCGCTCGCCCTGATGCTGGTCCTCGAGGGGGTCATGCCCGCCGCGAGCCCTGCCACGTTCCGGCAGGCCCTGGCGCAGGCGGCGGAGATGGACGACCGGAGCCTGCGCGCGGTCGGCCTGGTCGCCATGGTGGCCGGTGTGCTGCTGCTCTACGGAGTGCGAGGCTGATGGATCCGAAGGCACGATGGCTGCTCCCCGAGGGGGTCGATGAGCTCCTGCCGCCCCACGCCGAGGAGGCGGAGCGGCTGCGCCGGCGGCTGCTCGACCTCTACGGCGGCTGGGGCTACGAGCTGGTGATGCCGCCGTTCATCGAGTACCTCGAGGCGCTGGAGCTCGGCGCCGGGCAAGAGCTCGACGTCCAGACCTTCAAGCTCACCGATCAGCTCTCCGGGCGCACCCTCGGCGTGCGCCCGGATATCACCCCGCAGGCGGCGCGCATCGACGCCCACCAGCTGCGCCGCGAAGGGGTCACCCGGCTGTGCTATATCGGCAGCGTCCTCCAGGCGCGCCCCGAGGGGCCCGCCGGCAGCCGCAACGCCGTCCAGGTCGGCGCCGAGCTCTACGGCCACGACGGCCTCGAGAGCGACCTCGAGGTCCTCGGGCTGATGCTCGAGACCGTGCGCAGCGCCGGCATCGAGGCGCTGTGCCTCGACCTCGGCCACGTCGGTATCCTGCGGGGCCTGCTGGCCGGGGTGGCGCTGGAGCCGGCGACGGAGGAGGCGCTCTTCGCCGCCCTGCAGCGCAAGGCCACCGACGAGATCGAGGCGCTGCTGCGCGAGGCGGGCGTCGGGGCCGAGCTCACCGGCTGGCTGACGGCGCTGGCGCGGCTGCACGGCGGCGTCGAGGTCCTCGACGAGGCGCAGCGGCGCCTGGCCGGGGCCGGCGACGGCGTGGAGCGGGCCATCGAGGCGCTGCGCCGGGTGGCGTCGAGCCTGGCGGTCCGGGAGCCGGGGCTGGAGCTGCACTTCGATCTCGGCGAGCTGCGCGGCTACCGCTACCACACCGGCCTCGTCTTCGCGGCCTATACGCCGGGGCACAGCCAGGAGGTGGCGCGGGGTGGGCGCTACGACGGCATCGGCCGCGCCTTCGGCCGGCCGCGGCCGGCGACCGGCTACAGCACCGACCTGAAGACGCTGCTCGCCCTCGGGCGCCGCCACGAGGCGGGCGGCGAGGAGGGGGGCATCCTCGCCCCCTGGCGCGACGAGCCGGCCCTGATCGAGCGGGTGGCCGCCCTGCGCCGCGCCGGCGAGCGTGTCGTCTGGCAGCTGCCGGGGGAGGCGGGCCGCCACGGCTGCGACCGCCGGCTCGTCGAGCGCGACGGAACGTGGGCAGTAGAGGCGAATTGAGCATGGGCATGAACGTGGTGGTTGTCGGCACGCAGTGGGGCGACGAGGGCAAGGGCAAGGTCGTCGACTGGCTGACCGAGAACGCCGGGGTGGTCGCCCGCTTCCAGGGCGGCCACAACGCCGGCCATACGCTGGTCATCGACGGCGAGCAGACCGTCCTCCACCTGATCCCCTCCGGCATCCTGCGCAGCGACGTCACCTGCGCCATCGGCAACGGCGTGGTGCTCTCGGCGCCGGCGCTGCTCGAGGAGATCGAGGCGCTCGAGCGCCGCGGGGTGCCGGCGCGCGAGCGGCTGCGCATCAGCCCCTCCTGCCCGCTGATCCTCCCCTGCCACATCGCCCTCGACAAGGCGCGCGAGCAGGCGAAGGGCAACGCCGCCATCGGCACCACCGGCCGCGGGATCGGCCCGGCCTACGAGGACAAGGTCGCCCGCCGCGGCGTGCGGCTCTCGGATCTGTTCCACCGCGAGCGGCTGGCGGGCAAGCTCGGCGAGCTGCTCGACTACCACAACTTCGTGCTCAAGCACTACTTCGGCGCCCCCGGCGTCGACTTCCAGCAGGTGCTCGACGAGGCGCTGCGCCACGGCGAGCAGCTGCGCCCCCTCGCCGCCGACGTCGGCGCCCTGCTGGGCCAGGAGATGAGCGCCGGGCGCAATATCCTCTTCGAGGGGGCGCAGGGGACGCTGCTGGATATCGACCACGGCACCTACCCCTTCGTGACCTCCTCGAACACCTGCGCCGGCGCCGCGACCTCGGGCACCGGCGTCGGGCCGCGGGCCATCGACTACGTCCTCGGGATCACCAAGGCGTACACCACCCGGGTCGGCTCGGGGCCGTTCCCCACGGAGCTCGACTTCGACGACGAGATGGGCCACTACCTCGGCGAGCGCGGCCACGAGTTCGGCGCGACCACCGGGCGGCAGCGCCGCTGCGGCTGGTTCGACGCCGTGGCGACGCGCCGGGCGGCGCAGATCAACAGCCTCAGCGGCCTGTGCATCACCAAGCTCGACGTCCTCGACGGCCTCGAGCGCCTGCGCATCTGCGTCGGCTACCGCTGCCAGGGGGCGCTGTGCGAGACCCTGCCGGCGGAGGCCGAGACCCTCGCCGAGTGCGAGCCGGTCTACGAGGACCTGCCGGGCTGGCAGGCGAGCACCACCGGCGTGGAGCGCTTCGAGGACCTGCCCGAGGGGGCCCGCGCCTACCTGCGGCGCATCGAGGAGCTGGTCGGCGTGCCGGTGGCGATGGTCTCCACCGGGCCCGACCGCAGCCAGACCATCGTCCGCGAGAGCCCCTTCCGCGGCTAGCCGCCGGGGCGGGGCCGAGGGCTGCGTCTAGGGCCCGCAGGCTCCGCCTTGCCTCTATGAAGGCGCGGCGAACCGCTCATGCCCCGACACGGACTACACGGGCCCCCAACAGGGAGCGCGGCTGGCCTAGGCGTCTAGGCCTCCAGGCTTGAGGCCGCTCGCGTGAGGGAAACGCCCCAGGGACCGGGGTCAGGCGGTACGCCACCTTGAGGCGGCTTGCGGGAGGCTCAAGGCCTTCAGGGAGTGTCGCCGGACGATCGAGGGGGCGGCCTGTAGCGGGGGTTGCCGACTACCCTGGCCTCAGCCCGAAAGGTGGTGCAGGCGATCCCTGCGGGGAAGGGAATTGGTGCCGAGGAGAGGACTTCCCCTTGGTGCCCATCTGTCCCCGAGAATCAGCGTCTTGGCGCCTCCTTCACCTCAGATTATGTACCTCCACCATGCGCCCCCGCAAGCGCAGAGGGGAGGCTCAAGCCGCCCCGCCTACCGCAAGACCCCCCCGCGATATATGGCGCAGATTTTCGAGCCCCCACCTCAGTATGAATAACCGCCTGTTTTACCCCGTGCCCCGGCCCGCTTGCCTGCTCCGGTAGGAGTCCCACTACCCCTGCGCTACTCAATGCAGATACCGCCCGCCGGGGTGGGGGGAGGCCATCCGCACCCGAGCACCCCGGGCGCTCCCGCTCTTGGCCCATAAGGTACGCCTTGTGGGCCACCCCCTGAGACCGCCTGGAGGATAGCCCAAAATCCCTTGACGCCGCTTGTGGGCTAGGTCAATATCTGGGCCAAGGATTTGGACCAACCAGGGGGAAGAGCCCATGACCACCGAACCCACCGGACCCACCGGGGCGACCATCGGATATACCAGGGTGAGCACCACCGACCAGCGCACGGAGGGCCACCGGGCGCAAATCGAGCGAGCCTACCGGATCGACCACTGGTATCAGGACGAGGCCACCAGCGGGAGCACCCGAGCCCTAGACCGCCCGGGCTTCGCCGCGCTCTACCAGTACGTCAGGGAGGGGGACCGCGTGGTGGTCCCGGCCATCGACCGCCTCGGGCGTAACACCATCGACGTGCTCACCACCGTGGAAGCCCTGAGGGAGAAGGGAGTGGCCGTGGTGAGCGTCCGCGAGGGCTTCGATATGAGCACCAACATGGGGAAGATGATGCTCACCATGCTGGCGGGCGTGGCCGAGCTAGAGCGGGAGAACATCCGGGAGCGCCAGCGGGCCGGACTGGAGAAGGCCAAGGCCGAGGGCCGGAGGCTGGGCCGCCCGGTGGCCGCTGACCCTGCCGAGGTGGCCGCCTGGCGGTGGCGCCACGGGGCGACCATCCGGCAGACCGCAGAGCACTTCGGGGTAGGCGTCTCGTCCGTCAAGCGAGCTTGCAAGGCCCACCCTGCGCCACCGGAGGGAGCCTAGGCCCTCGGGCGGGAGGGGGATCACCACCACCAGGAGCAGCACCACCGGGGCGACCTGGTAGACCCTGGCCCTGATACGGGGGCAAGCCTAGGCCCCCGGCGAGATCACCAGAGTTAATCGGATGCGGTTAGGAATGAGCCCCGGCAAGCCCATGGCCGTAATCTCCGAGTCCGGGCTCTACAGGCTCACCATGCGAAGCAACAAGCAGGAGGCCCGCGCCCTACAGGATTGGGTTACCCAGGAGGTCATCCCCTCGATCCGCAAGACGGGCGGCTACCAGCTCCAGCCCGGACAGGCCATGCCGATGCCCCAGGGCTTCGCCGAGGAGCCAACAGGGCGAGAGCGAGTAGAACCGCTATCACTTCACATGATGGTAAGCGGGGCTCCCCCAGCAAGACCCCGAGCGAGCGCCCCTGGAGCTACCCAGCGACGACCCCGGGGAGCCTCCCCGCAAGACGCCCACCGCAGACCGAGGCTCTACCCCCTCGGATAGCCTCAGGCCGCCGTAGCGGCCCCCTCGCTGGTTCTCTCGGGTGTGTCCCGAGGGGGCTACCGGAGAGACCCGGGCACCTCTGAGAGAGCCCTCTAGGTGCCTTGGGGTTCCTGTCGATTAGGGACCACTAAAGGTAGAACGAAGCGCTTCTGCCCCACGACCCACCACCCCGCTTCCTCTCCTGAGCAGCACCAGGGCCACCAGGCCCACCACCGGACCCACCGGCTACGCCCCGCGCCTTCGGCAAGGGGAGAGCGGTGCTATGCCCGGTGCGCTCCCGTGCTCGCCGAGGAGGCACCCACAAGGGAACCCCAACGATGAATATGCAAGAGCACTGCAAGAGCAATCAGCAGCAGCACCACCCGCGCTTCCCCCGCTACTCGAAGGGGCCGGAGGGAGAGCCCGTGGTACTCCTCCCGCTGACCCGGGGACTGACCGCCATGATCGACCGCGAGGTCTGGGGGTGGGTCGCCGAGCAGTTCGGGGAGCACTGGGTGGCGCTCTCCAACGGGCAGGGCAGGTTCTACGCCCGCGCCTCCAGGGCCAATGACCCGCACTACCCAGGCGACCCGGCGCTACTCCACCGCGTGATCCTGGAGGCGAGACCCGGGGGCCGAGTCACGTTCAACAACGGGGACTCCCTGGACTGCCGCCGCGCCAACCTGCGCCTGGAGACCGCCGCAGAGACGGAGCGGAGGAAGCCCGCCCAGAGGAAGACCCGCCGGGCACCCAAGGAGCGAAGCGCCCAGGCGTAGCCCTGGGAGACCCGCAGGGGGAATCCCGGCGGAGCCCCACCAGGGAGGGGGTGGTGGATGCACCACCTCCACCCCCTGCCCAGAGCAGCCCAGGGGAGGCCATGAGGAGAGCGCCCGGGGATTCCCTGGGGATGGCCTCATGGAACCCCTGGGAGCCTCCAGGGGAAGACCAGAGGAGTCCAGGAGGGCTCCCCCTGGGACCACCGAGCGTAACCCCACCAGCAGCAGCACCACCACCGACCGAGGATCAGGAACCTATGTACTGGAAGAACCAGAGAGCAGGCAGTACCAGCAGCAGCAGCGGCGCCACCGGGCCAGCCCAGCGAGCGACCACCGAGGAGCGCCGGGCAAGCCTTGAGGGGCGCATGGAGGAGGTCTCGGAGGAGGGGCGCGGGGTGAGCCCCCGGCGGCTCCACCAGGACGCCTACCGCCTCCTGAGGGACTACGAGGAGGCCAGCGCCATCCCCGTGCAGCGGACGGTGGCCCTCCCGGTGAGGGCCTTCGATGCCCTCCAAGACCTGAAGCGAAGCGAGGGCATCCACTCCAACGCCGAGGCGGTGAGCTACGCACTGGCCCTGGCGGACGCCCTGGCGGCCTACCGGGCCTATACCGAGGCGGTAGCCCGGGGACAGCAGGGGAGGGCGCACCATGCGTAACCACCTGCACAACCAGTGGCCTAGCTTCGAGGCCATCGAGGCAGCCTGGGAGCCGGAGCCCACCCAGCGCCCCCGGCGGCTGTCCCTGGAAGGACTGGCGACAAGCCCCGGGCCATGGGCCGCCCGGGACTACCGGGAGTACGAGGCGGAGCGCCAAGTGAGGGAGCTTATGGATACCCTGCGCCGCACCCGGCGGCCCCTGGACCCCCTCACGGTGGCCCGGGTGGGGGGCCTCTGGCTGATCGTGGACGGGCACCTACGGTTCCTCGCGTACCACCGGGCGGGCTGGGCCTCCAAGGTGCCCGTAAGGGTCTTCCGGGGCAGCGCCCGGGAGGCCCTATGCGAGAGCATCGAGGACAACGCCAAGGCCCGCCTACCGCTGACCCGTAGGGAGCGCATGGACGCCGCTTGGAAGCTCACCCGAATTGGCGGCTTCTCCAAGCGGAAGATTGCCCGGACTACGGCGACGGGCGACGGGTCCGTAGCCTCAATGCGGAGGGTCCTGGAGGCCATGCGACAGGCTGGGGTAGACCCGAACAAGTACCCCCGCTGGGACGACGCCCGGGTAGCGCTCAGAGAGCCCGGGGAAGCCACGGACTTCGGAGAGGACGATATGGAGCAAGAAGTGGAGGAGTACCTGGAGGCGCTAGGCAAGGCACTACCGCCCCATGTGGCTGACCGGCGAGGGGACTTTCTGGCCCGGGCCTTGGTTCGCTTCGCAGGGCGGAAGGCCCCGGAGCTAGTCGAGCATATGGCCGGAGAGCTTTACGAGCGAGGCTATAGGGGGCTGCCACCGGGCGGCCTCGCAGGGTACCTAGAGGACCCCGAGGAGGACTTCTAGAGGGTCTCCCTATGCAGTCTCACGGTATGCAGATTGCATAGGCTGCAAGAGCCCCCCGGTTCGCCTGAGAGCCCCGCATGACGCGGGATTCGGGCGGATCGGGGGCCGCTCCCATTCGCGCAATCTTGGACGACCCTGGAGGGCTCCTCGGTGATCGCTTATGCCTATCAGTGGCCGGGAGACGATAGAGCGCGTGAAGGCGTCTCCCTGGGCATCTGTTGGTTTTCCTTGAGGATTCCCGGGGCAGGCTCCTGGAGGCAACCATTGGCAGTCGTGAAAGGTTCACGGGCGACAACCTATCTTGCTGTTCAGACGGGATTTTCCGTGCTCTACTGGCCCCGCTGTCCACAAGGCAGCACCGGAGCAACCACCGAGACCGACGCAGGGGAGCAAGACCGATGACGATCACTTGGAAGGGGCAGGAAGTCTTCGCACTGGACTGGCTCGGGCGCGGCCCGGGTGGGGGCCTGTTTGTCCGGCTGGGGCCCTGGGAGGCCATGCTGTTCAATGAGGAGGTCCGCTACCACCTCGGGGGCCGAATCTGGGAGCGGTCCCGCTAGGAGGAGCGCAGGAGCGCCCCCGGGGAAGTCCGGGGCTCCCCCTGGAGCTAGCCGAGAGGGAGCCGCCGGGCTGTCCTAGGGAGAGCCGAGCGGGGACGGGATGCGCTCCAGGGCTTCCGAGAGCGTGGGCACCTCTCCCGGGCCGTAGCGAGCGTGTTCGTCCTGGAAGTAATGACCGGCAAGCTGCCGCTGTTGGTCCCCGTCGATCCCCGCCCGCCTGCACTCGGAGATGAGCCGGTGGCGGAAGCTATGGTTAGGGCTCAGGGCAGCGTCAGCCACCGGGGTCCGCTTGTTGATCCAGTCCCGCAGCCGATTGGCGGGGGTCTTGGTCCGGTCCCCGTGCTGGTCCGACCACTCCCCCGGGAAGAGGTATTCCCCATCCGGGAGTGAGCGCCAGTACTCCAGGAAGCCCTCGGCAATCAGGGCCGAGTGCAGGGGGACGCACCGCACCGAGGATTGGTTCTTTACCTGCTCCCGAATATCGAGGTAGTAGACCCCTTCGGTGTGCTGAACGTCAGCCTTGGTGCGCCAGAGAATCTCCCCGATCCGCGCACCCGTGAAGGCCAGGAGCCAAGGCACCCAGCGCTTGTAGGCCACCGACTCCCCCCGCGCAGCAGCCAGGATGCAGGCGGCCTCCTCACGGCTATAGCCCCGCACCTTGCGCCGACTCTTGCCCCGGTCGCCCTCCACCGAGACGCCCTGGGCGGGATTGGTGGCCAAGAGACCCCGCTTGACGGCCCAAGCGAAAGTCTGATGGACCGCCACGAGGTACCCCTCGTTGACCGTCTTGACCGCGAGGGGCTTGCCACTAGGTCCGGCCCCGGAGCGCAGGGCGTCCGCGTAGCGCTGAACGTCCGCAGCCGTAACCCGGTGAGCGGGCTTGTGCTCGAGCCAAGCCTCGAAGTGCTGGAGGCGCTTGCCCCAGTCTGTCCGGGTCCGGGGGTGGACCCCCTGGCATTCGGCGTAGCGCTCGAAGAGCCCCGAGAGGGAGCGGACTTCGGGGGACGGGGGTGGCTCGGGGTACTCCCGCCGGGGCGGCTCGCGGAAGTGAAGGTGCTCCCCAGCGGCATCCGCTAGGGCCTCGGAGTGCGCCCGGTAGACGGACTCGGCGAGGTGGTCCCGGAAGTGCAGGGGCACTAGCTCGCCCCGCTCATCGAGAAGACGCTCCACCCGGGGGCGACCCCAGGCCCGGACGGTCGCTACCTCCTGGTCCGGTGAAGCGGCCGCGTTGAGGACCGCATCGTGGGACTCGGCCTCCCCATCCCACTCGGAGGGGGACCACCCTTGCCGCTGGGCTTCCTGGAGGAAGGCCGCCCGCTGTTGGCGGTAGTACTCCCCGGCGAGCCCCTGGAGTTCCTCGGGGCCGTAGCGCTGGCCCTCCCGGGCCGCCGCGAGGATGGCCTCGAAGCGCTGGAGCACGGCGGAGGCCCGTTGCTTGGCCTCGGTGGGGTCGCGGGTCCGTAGGGACTCCTTCAGCTCCCGGCGGCCTACGGTCTCTCGGAGGGCGGCGGGGACCGCCTTGCGGACCCAGAAGATACCCGTCTTGCGGTGGCGGTAGGGGCGGGTCATTCGCAGCGGCACGGCTCTGTACCTCCCTTTTGTACCAACGGGGAGGCCGTAAGCCGCTGATTCTCCCTAACTATCTGACGTAGAAGGCAGGGGGAAGGGAATTGGTGCCGAGGAGAGGACTCGAACCTCCACGGGGTGAACCCCCACTAGCACCTGAAGCTAGCGCGTCTACCAATTTCGCCACCTCGGCATGTTCACCTTGTCAGCGAACAGCTAAATCGTAGCGAGACTGCCGCCCGGCTGTCAAACCATCAGCCAGCGCCGAGGCGGCCGGGGCCGCGGGCGTACCCACAGGCCGGCGTGGCCGTTACAATCCAGCGCTGGCCCACGGGCCGGGGCGAGGGCGTGCCGAGCCGCCAGCCGCGCCTGCCCGGGCCGATCCACCGGCAAGAGGAGCCCAGCGATGGAGAACAACCTGACGGCCGCGACCTGGTTCTGGCTGACCGGCCCCATGCTCCTGATGGTCGTCCTGGCCCTGGTGAGCCTGGTGCGCCACAAGCGCGGGGGGCGGGGGCAATGAGCGCCGAGCTCGACATCAGCCTGCCGCTGCTGGCGACCTTCGTCGTCTACCTCATCATCATGGTCCTGGTCGGGCTGCTCGCCTACCGCGCCACTCACAGCCTGGCCGACTACATCCTCGGCGGCCGCCGGCTCGGCTCCGGGGTGGCGGCGCTGTCGGCGGGCGCCTCGGACATGAGCGGCTGGCTGCTGCTCGGCCTGCCGGGGGCCGTCTACGCCTCGGGGATGAGCCAGATCTGGATCGCCGTCGGGCTGACCATCGGCGCCTACCTCAACTGGCAGCTCGTCGCCGAGCGGCTGCGCCGCTACACGGAGCTGGCGCGGGACTCCATCACCATCCCGGCCTACCTCGAGAACCGCTTCCGCGACGAGACCTCGGCGCTGCGGGTGGTCTCGGCGCTGGTGATCCTGCTCTTCTTCACCTTCTACACCTCGGCCGGGCTGGTGGCGGCCGGGACCCTCTTCGAGGACACCTTCGGGGTCGACTACACCCTGGCCCTCGGCATCGGCGCCGCGGTGATCCTCGCCTATACGCTGCTCGGCGGCTTTTTGGCGGTGAGCTGGACGGACTTCCTCCAGGCCATCCTGATGTTCGTCGCCCTGATCCTGGTGCCGGTCATCACCATCGGCAACCTCGGCGGCTGGGCGCAGACGGCGGGCCAGGTCGCCGAGCTCGAGCCCGGCGCCCTGGATGCGTTCCACGACATGACGCTGTTCAGCATCGTCTCGCTGATGGCCTGGGGGCTGGGCTACTTCGGGCAGCCCCACGTCCTCGCCCGCTTCATGGCCATCCGCAGCCCGCGGGACATCCCGGCGGCGCGGTTCATCGGCGTCAGCTGGATGGTCTTCGCCCTGTTTGGCGCCATCTTCACCGGCTTCGCCGGCATCGCCTTCTTCGGCGGCACGGAGGGCCTGGACAACGCCGAGACGGTCTTCATGTCCCTGATCCAGGCCCTGTTCAACCCCTGGGTGGCGGGCTGCCTGCTGGCGGCGGTGCTGGCGGCTATCATGAGCACCATCGACTCCCAGCTCCTCGTCTCCTCCTCGGCGCTGTCCGAGGACTTCTACAAGCGCTTCCTGCGCCCCGGGGCCGGCGACCGCGAGCTGGTCTGGGTCGGCCGGGCGACGGTGCTCGGCATCGGCGTCATCGCCACGCTGCTCGCCCTCGACCCGGAGGCGGCGGTGCTCGACCTGGTCGCCTACGCCTGGGCCGGCTTCGGTGCCGCCTTCGGCCCGGTCATCCTCCTGTCGGTCTTCTGGCGCGGGATGACCCGCAACGGCGCCCTGGCCGGGATCGTGACCGGGGCGGTCACCGTGGTCGCCTGGAAGCTGCTCGAGGGCGGGGTCTTCGAGATGTACGAGATCCTGCCCGGCTTTATCCTGGGAGGCGTGGCCGGCATCGCCTTCAGCCGCATCGGCGGCCGCCCGGGCGCGGAGATCGAGCGCGAGTTCGACAAGGTCGAGGCGGGGGTGGCGTAGGGCGCGCGGCGCTTTGCCGCTGCCTGCCGGGGGGCGTATCCTGGGGAATTTCGAACCGAAGGGCACAAGATGGCGAAACGAGGCAAGAAGACCCCACCCCGGCGCGATCCGTACCAGGAGCGCGAGCAGGCCAAGTACGACAACCCGATCCCGAGCCGCGAGTACCTGCTCGAGTTCCTCGCCGCCCAGGGGCGCCCCCTGGGCCGGCGGGAGATCGCCGAGGCCCTCGGCCTCGAGACTCCGGACCAGCACGAGGCGCTGCGCCGGCGCCTGCGCGCCATGGAGCGCGACGGGCAGCTGGTGCGCAACCGGCGCCGCGGCTACCTCATCGTCGACCACAGCGAGCTGGTGCGCGGCCGCGTCATGGGCCGGCCCGACGGCTCCGGCTTCCTCGCCCCCGACGGTAGCGGGCAGCGTATCGCCCTGTCGCCGCGGCAGATGCGCTGCCTCCTCCACTCGGACCGGGCCATCGTGCGCATCACCGGCCACGACGAGCACGGCACCCCGCAGGGCGAGCTCGTCGAGATCCTCGAGCGGGGCAACCGGCAGATCACCGGCCGCTTCTTCGAGGAGCACGGGGTCGGCTTCCTCGTCCCCGAGAACAAGCGCCTGCACCACGACGTCCTGCTCTCCGCCGACGGCCGGGGCGGCGCCGAGGACGGCGAGCTCGCCGTCGCCGAGCTGCTCGCCCAGCCCACCGAGCGCCGCCAGCCCATCGGGCGGATCGTCCAGGTCCTCGGGCGCCATATCGACGCCGGCCAGGAAGTCGAGGCGGCCGCGCGCATCCACGGCATCCCCATGGAGTGGCCGGAGCAGGTGGAGGCCGAGGTCGCCAGCCTCGACGAGGAGGTGGCCGAGGCGGACAAGGAGGACGGGCGCGTCGATTTGCGCCGGCTGCCGCTGGTGACCATCGACGGCGCCGACGCCCGGGACTTCGACGACGCCCTTTACTGCGAGCCGACGGCCAAGGGGTGGCGGCTGGTGGTGGCCATCGCCGACGTCTCCCACTACGTCCAGCCCGGCTCCGCCCTCGACGCCGAGGCGCGCACCCGCGGCAACTCGGTCTACTTCCCCCGGGCGGTCACGCCCATGCTGCCGGAGGCCCTCTCCAACGGCCTGTGCTCGCTGAACCCCCACGTCGACCGGCTCTGCATGGTCTGCGACGTCCTGCTCCAGGGCAACGGCAAGGTGCTGCGCTCGCGCTTCTACCGCGCGGTGATGCGCTCGGCGGCGCGGCTGACCTACGAGCAGGCGGCCGCCGCCGTGCTCGACGGCGACCCGCAGGCCCGCGCCGAGATCGGCGAGGAGCTGATCGGCCACCTCGAGAGCCTCCACGGGCTCTACCAGACGCTGCGCCGGGCCCGGCAGCGGCGCGGGGCCATCGACTTCGACACCACCGAGACGCAGATGCGCTTCGACGAGAGCGGCCGCGTCACGGCGGTGGAGCCGACGGAGCGCAACGACTTCCATCGCACGGTGGAGGAGTGCATGATCGTCGCCAACGTCTGCGCGGCGAAGTACCTGCGCAAGCACAAGGTCCCCTCCCTGTACCGCGTCCACGAGCGCCCGAGCGAGGAGAAGCTCGAGCAGCTGCGCGGCTTCCTCGCCGAGGTGGGCCTGCAGCTCGGCGGCGGCGACGAGCCTACCGGCCTCGACTACGCCGAGGTGATGCGCCAGGCCAAGGAGCGCCCGGACCGCCACCTCATCGAGACGGTGATGCTGCGCTCGATGCAGGCCGCCGAGTACCGGCCGGACAACGCCGGGCACTTCGGTCTCGCCCTCGAGGCGTACACCCACTTCACCTCGCCGATCCGCCGCTACCCGGACCTCATCGTCCACCGCGGCATCGGCCACGTCATCGACGGCCACAAGGGCTCGAGCTTCCCGGTGAGCCACGACGACCTGCTCACCCTCGGCGAGCACTGCTCGATGACCGAGCGCCGCGCCGACGAGGCGACCCGCGACGCGGAGATGACCCTCAAGTGCGAGTACCTCGCCGAGCACCTCGGCGACGAGCTCAACGGCATCATCGCCGCCGTGACCTCCTTCGGCCTGTTCGTCGAGCTCGAGGGGGTCTACGTCGACGGGCTGGTCCACATCACCAACCTCGAGAGCGACTTCTTCCACTTCGACGCCGTGGGCCACCGGCTCGTCGGCGACCGCACCGGCAAGGAGTACCGGCTCAGCGACCGGGTCCGGGTCCGCGTCGCCCGTGTCGACAAGGACGACCGCAAGATCGACCTGGAGATGATCGCCCACCCGGTGGACGCCGAGGGCAACCCCGTCGGCGGCGGCAAGCAGTCGTCGCGGCGCAAGGGCAAGAGCAGCGGCAGCCGGCGGCGCTCCGGCCCGGAGGCCGGGGCGCCGCCGAGCTCCGGGGAG
>NZ_NRSH01000037.1 GCF_016584055.1 Halorhodospira neutriphila | reverse complement strand
CCCCGCGATCCGGGTCCCCCCGCGCCCTCCCAGGAGGCGGAGGCGATCGGCGCGGGGCTGCGGATCCTCGCCGCCGAGGACGAGCCGACCAACGCCCTGCTCGTCCAGACCCTGCTCGAGTGGTCCGGCTGCGCGGCCATGGAGGTCGTCGCCGACGGCCGTGCCGCCCTCGCCGCCTGGCGGCGCATGGGGCCGGACCTGGTCCTGCTCGACGTGCAGATGCCCGAGATGGACGGCTACGAGACGATCCAGGCCATCCGCGCCGAGGAGGCCGCGGCCGGGGCGGCCCCCGTGCCCATCGCCGTGCTCACCGCCCACGCCCTCGAGGAGGTGGAGGCGGCCTGCTACGAGGCCGGCTGCGACGCCTACCTGACCAAGCCGGTCCGCTGGCAGGCGGTCCGCGACCTGCTCGCCTGGGTCCGGCAGCCCCGCTGAGCCCGCCGCCGGGCGCCCCCGGGCCTTGTGGGCATGAAGCGGCCCAAGGGCGGCGTAGACGCGGGCGCACGAGCGCGCCTTGACCAGGGGCGCCGTAGCGCCGCGCCGAGGCGAGCGGGCAGAATTGGGCCCCTTACACCGGATCCCCCCCTCAAGCCCTCAAGGGAGGAGCGATGCAGGGCACACGCTGGCCCATCCGCCTCGCCCGGCTGACTACCCGCTACTTCGTCCTCTGGGTGGTGCTCGCGGCGCTGCTCGCCGCCTGGCAGCCCGGCCCCTTCCGCGCCCTCGAGCCGGCGATCCCGGCGCTGCTCGGCGTGGTCATGCTCGGCATGGGCCTGACGCTCCAGCCGGCGGACTTCACCCGGGTTCTCCGCCGCCCCCAGGAGGTCGGGGTCGTGCTCGTGGCCCAGGCGCTGGTCATGCCGCTGGCCGCCTGGGCCCTGGCGGCGGCCCTCGGCCTGCCGCCGGCGCTCGCCGCCGGCGTCGTGCTCGTCGGCGCGGCGCCGGGCGGGACCGCCTCCAACGTCATCACGGCGCTCGCCCGCGGCGACGTCGCCCTGTCGGTGACCGCCACCACGGTCGCCACGCTCCTAGCGCCGCTGCTCATGCCGGCCTGGATCCTGCTGCTGCTCGGCGAGCAGGTCCAGGTCGGCTTCGGCGGGCTCTTCGGCTCGGTGGCGACCATCGTCCTGGCGCCGGTGCTCCTCGGCGTGGCCCTGCGCCGGCTCCTCGACCGCCGCGCCGCGGGGCTCGCCGCCCCGGTCGCCGAGGTCAGCCCCGGCGTGAGCAGTGCTGCAGTGGCGGTCATCGTCGCCGCGGTGGTGGCGCTGAACCTCGACAAGCTGGCCGCCGCAACATGGCCTGTCGCCACGGCCGTGGTCCTGCACAATGGGATCGGCCTGGCCGGCGGTGCCGCACTGGCCTGGCTGGCCGGCATGGCGCCGGCGCAGCGGCGCGCCTGCGCCTTCGAGGTGGGCATGCAGAACAGCGGCCTGGCGGTGACGCTCGCGCTGGCCTTCTTCTCGGCCGAGGCCGCCCTCGCCGGGGCGCTTTTCAGCGTCTGGCACAATATTACCGGTGCGGCGCTGGCCACCTGGCTCCAGCGGCGTCCCCGCTAGGCGTCGTGCGCTCCAGGCCCGGGCGTCCGAGCCGCTCGCAGCACAAAGGATCCCATGGATACGCACGAGCTCTGGAAACGCCTCGAGAACACGCCCGACCTGCCGACGATGCCGAGCGTCGCCGTGCGCATCCTGGAGCTCGGCGAGGACCCGGAGGTCGCCCCCAGCCAGGTCATCGACGCGATCTCCTGCGACCCGGCGCTGGCGGCGAAGACCCTGCAGGCGGCGAACTCCCCCCTGCTCTCGCGCGCCGGGCGGATCACCCGGCTCAGCGACGCGGTCATGACCCTGGGCGTCAACGGGACGCTGACCATCGCCCTGAGCTTCGCCCTCGTCCGTGACTGCGGCAAGCCGACGGCGCAGCTCGACTACCCGAGCTTCTGGCGCCGCGCCATCGTCGCCGCCTCGGCGGCGCGCAGCATCGCCTACCACGAGCGGCAGCGGGACCTCGACACGCCGATGCTCGCCGGGCTGCTCCAGGACATCGGCATGCTCGCCCTCGACGCCGTCCTGCCGCAGGACTACGCGCGGCTCGTCCACCCGACGCCGGACCACGAGACCCTCCGGCTGACCGAGGCGGAGCTGCTCGGCCTCGATCACGCGGCGGTGGGGGGCTGGCTGCTGCGGCGCTGGGGGGTGCCCGAGCACCTCTGCTGCGCCGTGGCCGGGAGCCACGGCCAGGGGCCCGAGGGCGAGGCCCCCGTCGGGGCGGACGCCGCGCTGCTGCGCACCGTGACCTGCTCCAGCCGGCTCGCCGACCTGTGGGTCGGCCGCGACCCGGAGACAGCCGCCGTCCAGGCGGCCGCCCTCGCCAGCGAGCGGCTCGGCTGGGGCGGCGACGAGGTCGCCGGGTTCATCGAGACCTGGTCCGAGTCGGTCAACGAGCTGCTCCGCGTCCACGAGGCGAGGACCATCGACCCGGCGGAGATCGCCAGCGTCCTCGAGCGGGCGCGGAACGTGCTCGTCTGCCGCAACCTCAACCTGATCCAGCAGGCCTCGCAGGAGTGCTCGCGCAGCCAGGAGCTCGAGGCGCGCAAGAACTCCCTGGAGGAGCAGGCCGAGCGCGACCCGCTGACCCAGCTCGGCAACCGCCGCCACCTCGACCGGCGGCTCGCCAGCCTCGTCGCCAAGGCCAACGAGGCCGACGCCCCGCTGACCCTCGCCCTCGCCGATATCGACCACTTCAAGCAGGTCAACGACCGCTACGGCCACCAGCGCGGCGACGCCCTGCTCTGCGAGATCGCCTCGCTGCTCAAGGCGCAGGTGCGCGCCCAGGACACCATCGTGCGCTACGGCGGCGAGGAGTTCCTCCTGCTCCTGCCGGGGCTCAGCCCCCGGGAGGCCGGCAAGCTCCTCGAGCGGCTGCGCCAGGCCGTCGCCGCCCACCGCCACGCCCCCTGCCCCGCCGAGGCCGCCCCCGTGTGCACGAGCATCTCCATCGGCTACGCGGCGCGGCCGGGCCAGGCGGGGAGGGCCGTCACGGCGGACGCCCTCCTCGAGGCGGCCGACGCCGCGCTCTACCGCGCCAAGCGCGAGGGGCGGGACTGCATCCGCTGCGCCCCGCCTCGCGACCCCGGCGCCGGCTGACCCGGCTGCCCGCCGGCGCGCTTCTCCAGCCCGGGCTAAGCTACTACTGTTGCCGTGGAGAGCCCGCCGGCCCGAGGAGACCATGCCCGCCCCGCAACCGCTACCGCCGGAGCGCCTCTACCGCCACTGCGACGCCGAGCGGCTCGGCTTCGCGACGACCCGCGAGCTCGAGGCCATGGAGCGGCCGCCGGGCCAGGAGCGGGCCCTCGAGGCCCTGGAGCTCGGCGCCCCGATGCCCAGCCGCGGCTTCAACCTCTTCGTCATGGGCCCCAACGGCGCCGGCAAGCTCGAGATGGTCCAGCGCCTGCTCGCTGGCCGCGCCGCCGCCGAGGCGAGCCCGGCGGACTGGTGCTACCTGAACAACTTCGACGAGCCGACGCAGCCGCGGCTGCTCCGCCTGCCGCCGAGCTGGGGCAGCCACTGGCGCCGCGACCTGGAGCAGCTCGTCGACGAGCTGCGCACCGCCATCCCGGCGACCTTCGAGAGCGACGAGTACCGCAGCCGCCTCCAGGAGCTCCAGCAGCAGCTCAACCGCCGCCAGCGCGAGGCCTTCGAGTCGGTCCAGCAGGAGGCGGAGCAGCACAGCGTCACCCTCCTGCAGACCCCGTCGGGCTTCACGGTCGCCCCCGTCAAGGACGGCGAGGTCATCGACCCGGAGCAGTTCCAGCAGCTGCCCGAGGCCGAGCGCCGCGGCTACCAGCAGGCCATCGAGGCGCTCCAGGAGCGCCTCCAGCAGGTCGTCCAGCAGATCCCCAAGTGGCGCAAGGAGATCCACGAGCAGATCCGCAAGCTCAACGAGGAGATGACCCTGCTCGCCATCGGCCAGCGCATCGAGGAGCTGCGCCAGCGCTACAGCGAGCTGCCGGCGGCCGCCGCGCACCTCGACGCCCTCCACGACGATCTCATCGAGAACGTCGACACCTTCCGCTCCGGCGAGCAGGAGGCGATGGAGCAGGTCCTCGGCCGCTACCAGGCCAACCTCCTCGTCGGCCGGGGGCCGAACCACGGCGCGCCGGTGGTCTACGAGGACATGCCCACCCACCAGCGGCTCGTCGGGCGCATCGAGCACCACGTCCAGCAGGGGGCGCTGGTCACCGACTTCTCCCTCATCCGGCCGGGCTCGCTGCACCTGGCCAACGGCGGCTACCTGATCCTCGACGCCCACAAGGTGCTCACCCAGCCCTTCGCCTGGGAGTCGCTCAAGCGCACCCTCTTCGCCGAGGAGGTGCGCATCGAGTCGCTGGAGCAGGTCCACGGCTTCTGGTCGACGGTGACCCTGGAGCCGGAGCCGATGCCGCTGCGCACCAAGGTGGTCCTGCTCGGCGACCGGATGATCTACTACCTGCTCTCCGCCTACGACCCGGACTTCCCCGAGCTGTTCAAGATCGAGGCGGACCTGGAGGACGACCTGCCCCGTGATGCCGAGACCGAGCGGCTCTACGCCCGGATGATCGGCACCCTCGCCGCCCAGCACGGGCTGCGCCCCCTCGACCGCCACGCAGTGGCGCGGGTCATCGAGCACGGCAGCCGGATGGCCGAGGACAGCGAGCGCCTCGCCGCCGGCGGCCGGGCCATCGCCGACCTGCTCCAGGAGGCCGACCACTACGCCGCCGGCGAGGCGGCCGAGGCCGTGGGGCGCGAGCACGTCGAGCGCGCCCTGGACGCCCAGGAGCGCCGCGCCTCGCGGCTGCGCGACCGCAACCTCGAGCTCATCCGCCGGGGCACCCTGGTCATCTTCACCGAGGGGGCCTACGCCGGGTCGGTCAACGGCCTCTCCGTGCTGCAGCTCGGCGGCTACGCCTTCGGCCGCCCCACGCGGATCACCGCCACGGCGCGCCCGGGGCGCGGCCAGCTCGTCGACATCGAGCGCGAGGCCAAGCTCGGCGGCAATATCCACTCCAAGGGCGTGATGATCCTCTCGCGCTTCCTCGCCAGCCGCTTCGCCCCGGAGAGCGACCTCTCGCTGTCGGCGAGCCTCGCCTTCGAGCAGTCCTACGGCGGCATCGACGGCGACAGCGCCTCCGTCGCCGAGCTCTGCGCCCTGCTCTCGGCCACCGGCGAGATCCCCCTCGACCACGGCATCGCCGTCACCGGCTCGGTCAACCAGCTCGGCGAGGTGCAGGCCGTCGGCGGGGTCAACGAGAAGGTCGAGGGCTTCTTCGAGGTCTGCCGCCAGGCCGGGCTGACCGGGCAGCAGGGCGTGGCCCTGCCGGCGGCCAACGTCGCCCACCTGATGCTGCGCCGCGAGGTCCGCGAGGCCGTCGCCGCGGGGCAGTTCCGCATCTACCCCCTGGCGCACGTCGACGAGGCGCTGGCGCTGCTGACCCACCGGCCGGCGGGCCGGCGCGACGCGGCGGGGCGCTGGCCGGAGGGGACGGTCAACCGCGCCGTCGCCGAGCGCCTGGCCCGCTTCGCCGAGGTGGAGCGCCGCCACCACGGCGATGACGGCGAGCCGGCATCCGAGGGGAGCGGGGCGCACGAGGAGGAGGACGGCGATGCGTGACGGTGGGGCTGGCGAGCAGGTGCTGATCGGCCGGGTGGTCGTGCTCCTCGACGCCTCCGAGGCGAGCATGGCGGCGCTCGAGGCCGCCATCGAGCTCGCCGCCCGGCGGCACGCGGAGCTGCTCGCCCTCTACGTCGAGGAGGAGGAGCTGCTGCGCTGCGCCGGCTACCCGTGGAGCCGGGAGGTCGGCCTCTCCGGGGCCGTCCGCCCCCTGCAGGCCGAGGCGCTGGAGGAGCGCATGCGCGCCCGCGCCGAGGCGATCCGCAGCGCCCTGGCGCAGACCGCCGCGCCCCGCGGGGTGCGCCACCGCCTGCAGGTCAGCCGCGGCCGCCTGCCCCGCGAGGCCCTCGCGCTGCTCGCCCCGGAGGACCTGCTCGTCCTCGGCAAGATCGGCTACGCCCGCGCACGCGGCCAGCGCGTGGGCTCGAGCGCCTGGGCGATCCTCCACGAGGCGCCGGGGCCGGTGATGGTCTTCGAGCGGCCGCTCCCCGAGGCGCGCCCCCGCGGCGTCGCCGTGGTCATCGACGCCGGCGCCTCCGGCCTCCAGGCCCTGGAGAGCGCCGCCGCCCTGCTCGAGCCCGACGAGGCGCTCACCGCGGTCATCGCCTGCCACGCCCCGGGCGCAGCACCCGAGGCGGCGGCCGACCCGGCGCAGCGCTGGCTCGCCGAGCGCTTCCCCCAGGCCCGCTGGCTGCCCGTCACCACCGACGGCCCGGAGCGTATCGCCCGGCTGCTCGCCGCGCAGGCCGCCGAGAAGGTCGTCGTCAGCCGCCGCAGCGCCGTGATGCGCCGCCACGACGCCCGCGAGCTCGTCGAGGCGCTGCAGCTGCCGGTGGTGGTCATCCCCTGACCTCCGCCGCTACTGAGAAGACCGCCCTTCCGCGTCGGTGGAGAGATCCAAGTAGGCCTCCACGCTGATGCGCTCGAGCTGGCCCAGCTCTTCCTTGGAGAACCCTCTTACAGAGGTAATAAAGCGGTTCTCCGCCGTGATCTGATCGTGCTCGCCATCCCCCTGATAAGGCCGCCGCTCTACGACCTTATCGCCGATTTGAAGGCGAAAGGCCAAGTGGGCCTCACGGAAGAGCCCCTCATTCGCGGCGTTCCGCCCATAGATCTCGAAGGCGTCGTCTCCCCCCGGGGAGCCGTCGTAGGCGCGGAGGGCCCCATAGGACGGGCCATCAAAGCGGTTCCAAGAGTAGGTCGCCAGGTCGGGCTGGGCGTCGGCCCACATCCCCACCCGGTCTATCACGCTGCCGGGGATCTCTGCCGTGACAGGCACGATCAGGGCGTACTGGCCTGCTCCGATCTCCTCGACGAGGGGAGGACCGACATCGATGTCGAGGTGATCCATCAGGGGGCACCAGATGTTCTCGATCAACTCCCGGTTCCGGCTCGAGCCCTGGGGCCCATCACCGTCCTCCCCCCTAGCCTCAACGGCGCCCTGCAGCTCCTCCCCCTGCAGCGAGCGGACGGAGGACTTTTGAGGGCAGTCCTGGATACGCGCCTCAGCCGCAGGGGCCGACCCTACCACCTCGGGATCAGCGGATTCCCCTGGATTAGCGAGGCTCCCGGTACAGAGGCCCAGGGCTAGGACCACGACGAAAGGCACTATGAGCAGTCTGTGTGGGATCATCGGTCCCTCCGAAGTCAATTGGCGGCTTCGCCGCCCCCGATACGGCCGCTGCCGTGCAGCGGAATGACCCAGTACGGCCACCCGGCCTCCGGGAAGGCCGCCTCGAGGCCATCGAGCAGCGGCTGGAGCTGCTCCCGGGAGACCCGGACCCGCACGAGCAGCCGGCGCTGGCGGCCGGTGACCTGCTCGGGGCCGGCCAGCTCGTCGGGGGCGAGGCCGTGGTAGTCGATCTCCTGGCTGGTGAAGGTCAGCTCGCCGTGGAAGGCGAGCAGCCAGTCCATAAGCTCATCGCCCGTCTGCGGCAGCGGCAGCAGGGCCAGCACGTACTCCTCAGCCATGGCGGCGGACCTCCCGGGGTTGGCCGAAGCGCCGGTAGAGCACCGGCAGCAGGAAGAGGGTCAGCAGGGTCGAGGTGAACAGGCCGCCGATGACCACGGTGGCCAGCGGCTTCTGGATCGAGGAGCCCGGCCCGGTGGCGAAGAGCAGCGGCACCAGCCCCAGCGCCGCGATGCTCGCCGTCATCATCACCGGGCGCAGGCGCCGCTGCGCCCCCTCCTCGACAACCCGCTCCATGGGCAGCCCGAGGGCGTGGAGGTAGTTGAAGTAAGTGACCATCACCACGCCGTTGAGCACGGCTATGCCGAGCAGCGCGATGAAGCCCACCGAGGCGGGCACGGAGAGGTACGTCCCGGTGAGCAGCAGGGCGAAGACCCCGCCGATCATGGCGAAGGGGACGTTGAGCAGGACCAGCAGCGCCTGGCGCACCGAGCCGAAGGTGGTGAACAGCACCACGAAGATCAGCCCGATGGCGACCGGGATCACGATGGCGAGCCGCTGCGCGGCGCGCTGCTGGTTCTCGAACTCGCCGCTCCAGCTCACGCGGTAGCCCTGGGGCAGCTCGACCTGCGCCTGCACCGCCCGGCGCGCTTCCTCGACGAAGCCCACCAGGTCGCGGCCGGCGACGTTGGTGCGCACCACCGCCATGCGCGAGCCCTCCTCGCGGTTGACCTGCACCGGCCCCTCGGTGCGCTCGATATCCGCGACGTTGGACAGGGGCACGACCTGGCCGTCGGGCAGGGTCAGGCGCCGCCCGGCCAGCTCCTCGACCGAGGGGCGCCCCGCCCCCTCGCCGCGGATCATCACCGGGATGCGCCGGCGCCCCTCGTAGACCGTGCCCACGTCGATCCCCTCGACCTGCGCCTTGAGCGCCTCGGCGAGGGCCTCGACGGAGAGGCCGAGCCGCCCCGCCGCCATGCGGTCGACTGCGACCTCCACGTACTGCAGGCCGCTGTTGTCGGTGTAGTAGACGTCCTCGCTGCCGCGCACCCCCTCGAGGGCGTCGGCGATGTCGCCCGCCTTGCGGTTGAGCACCGCCAGGTCGGGGCCGAAGAGCTTCACCGCCACGTCGCCGCGCACCCCGGTGAGCATCTCCGAGACGCGCATCTCGATGGGCTGGGTGAAGGAGTAGCTGACCCCGGAGAATTCGTTGAGGACGCCGCGCAGGCGCTCGAGCAGGGCGGCCTTGCTGTCCACGGTCCACTCCGAGCGCGGCCGCATCTCCAGGAACATGTCCGTCTCGTTCAGCCCCATGGGGTCCATGCGCAGCTCGTCGGAGCCGGTCCGGGCGACAGCCCCGGTCACCTCCGGGACCTCCTCGATCAGGGCCCGCTGGATCCGGGTATCGAGCTCCAGAGACTCGTCCAGGGAGATCGACGGCAGCTTGGCGAGCTGCACCACGACGGTCCCCTCCTGCAGGGTGGGCATGAAGGTCTTGCCGATCAGCGGGAAGACCGCCACCGTCGCCGCCATCAGCAGCGCGGCGCCGCCGGCGATCCAGCCGCCGCGGCGCAGGCTCCAGCGCAGCAGCGGCGTGTGGAGGCGGTGGAGCTGGCGGATCAGCCAGGGGTCGTGCTCGCGCACCCGCCCGATCAGGTAGCTCGCCAGCACCGGGATCACCGTCAGCGACAGCGCCAGCGAGCACAGCAGGGCGAAGACGATGGTCACGGCCACCGGCGTGAAGAGCTTGCCCTCGAGCCCCTGGAGCGTCAGCAGGGGCAGGAAGACGATGACGATGATGAGGATCCCCGAGGTCACCGGCACGCCCATCTCCCGCACCGAGCGGTAGATCAGGTGCAGCCGCGGCAGCCGGCGGCGCCCCGGGCCGGAGCGCTCCAGGGAGGCGACGACGTTCTCGACGACCACGACGGCGGCGTCGACGAGCATGCCGATGGCGATCGCCAGCCCGCCGAGGCTCATGAGGTTCGCCGAGAGGTCGAACCAGCGCATGAGCAGGAAGGTCCCGAGGGCCGCCATGGGCAGGATCAGGGCCACCGTCAGCGCGGCGCGGATGTTGCCGAGCATCAGCAGCAGCAGGATCAGCACCAGGACGATCGCCTCGAGGAGGGCGTCGGCGACGGTGTCCACCGCCCGCTCGACCAGGGCACCGCGGTCGTAGAAGACATCGACCTCCACCCCCTCCGGCAGCTGCGGCTCGATCTCCTCGAGCCGCTCCCGGACCCCCTCGACGACGCGGCGGGCGTTGGCGCCGCGCAGGCCGAGCACCAGCCCCTGGACGGCCTCGCCCTCGCCGTCGGCGGTCACGGCGCCGTAGCGGGTGAGGTGGCCGATGCGCACCTCGGCGACGTCGGCCACGCGCACCGGCGTCCCGCCCCGGCGGGCCACCACGATACGGCGCAGCTCCTCGAGCCCGGCGACCTGGCCGCGGGTGCGCACGAGCAGCGTCTCCTCGCCCTCGACCAGCCGGCCGGCGCCGTCGTTGCGGTTGTTCGCCGCCAGCGCCTCACGCAGCTCGGCGAGGGTGATGCCTCGGGCGTTCATCCGCCCGGCATCGGGCGAGACCTGGTAGGTCGCCACCTTGCCGCCGAGGGCGTTGACGTCAGCCACCCCGTCGACGGAGCGCAGGGCGGGCCGGATGGTCCAGTCGAGCAGGGTGCGGCGCTCGGTCAGGGAGAGGCCGCCGCCCTCGATGGTGAACATGAACATCTCCCCGAGGGGGGTCGTCGCCGGCGCCATGCCGCCGCTGACGTCCTCGGGCAGCTCGCTGCGCAGCCCGGCGAGGCGCTCGGAGACCTGCTGGCGGGCCCAGTAGAGGTCGGTGCCCTCCTCGAAGTCCACCGTGATGACGGTCACGCCGTACTTGGCCACCGAGCGCAGCGTCTCCTGCCGCGGGATGCCGCGCATCTCGACGCTCACCGGCGCCGTGATGCGCTGGTCCACCTGCTCGGGGGTCATGCCCGGCGCCTTGAGGATGACCTGTACCTGCGTGGTGGAGACGTCCGGGAAGGCGTCGATGGGCAGGGTGCGGAAGGCCAGCGTCCCGGCGCCGGCGAGCAGGGCCACCAGCAGGAGGACGAAGAGCCGCTGGCTCAGGGCGAGCTGCAGGATCCGCCCGAACATCACTCCGCCCCTCCGTAGCCGGACCAGGCGCCCTTGAGGGCCGCGACCCCGCGCACCGCGACCGCCTGGCCGGGGCGCAGCTCGCCGCTGAGCAGGGCGGCGCCGCCGCGGTGGCCGTGCACGGTCACCGGCGTGGGCCGAAAGCCCCGGGGCGTGCGCACGAAGACCCAGTCCTCGCCGCGGTTGCGGACCACCGCGGCCTTGGGCACCTGGAGCCGCGCCGACGCCGCCGCCCCGCTCGCCAGGCGCGCCTCCACCATCTGGCCGGGGCGCAGGCAGGGGGCCTCGGCGCTGATCTCGGCGCGCACGAGCACCGTCTGGCTCTCGGGATCGGCGGTCCGGCCGACAAGGACCACCGGCGCCTCGGCGTCGGCGCAGGCGACGTGGACCCGGCTCTGCTCATCGACCCCCTGCAGCCGATCCTCGGGCACCCGGAGCTCCAGCCACAGGGGGTCGAGCCGGGCGACCCGGTAGAGCGCCTGGGCGCTCTGGACGCGGTCGCCGGTGCTCACCGCCCTGGCCACCACCACGCCGTCGAGGGGGGAGCGGACGCGGAGCCGGGCCGACATCTGCTGGCTCTGCTCGAGCCGCTCGATGGCCTCCGGCGCCATCCCGGACAGATCCAGCCCCTGGCGCTGGGCCTCGAGGTCGGCCCGGGCCTGCTGGAAGCGGCTGCGGGTCTCCTGGAAGCGCCGCTCGGCGATAACCCCGTCGTCGAGCAGCTGCCGGTCCCGCTCGAGGGCGGCCTCTGCCAGCCCCTTCGCCGACAGCGCCTGCAGGAAGGCCCGCTGCTGCTCCACCAGCCCGGGGCTGTGGAGCTCGGCGAGGAGCTCGCCGGCGGCGACCGCCTCCTCGGGGGCGGCGTGCAGGGCGGCGACCAGCCCCCCCTGGGGGGCGCTCACCACCCGCTCCTGGCTCGGCGGGATCGCCACGCGGGCGGGCAGGCTCCAGGCCTGGCCGCCCTCGGCCGTCGCCACCGGCTCGGTGGCGACGCCGAGGCGCTCCATCTGCGCCGCGGAGATGGGAATCTCGGGCGGCGCGGCGAGGGCCGCGCCCGCGCCGAGGGCGAGCGCTGCGATCGAGAGCAAGCGGATCATGGCTGCGGGACCTCTCCGGCTGCTTGGTTGTAGCGGGCGATGGCGCGCTGGAGCTCGAGGGCCTGCTGCGCTCGGGCCTGGCGGGCGGCGGCGTAGCGATCCTGCACCCGGAGCAGGTCGATCAGGTCGTACTCCCCCGCCTCGAAGGCGCGGCGGGCCATCTCGAGGGTCTCGCCGGCCGTCTCCTCGCGCCGGCGGGCCCGGCGGAGCAGCTCGCGGGCGGCGGCCACCGCCTCGTGGGCCCGCTCGAGGGCGCCGCGCAGATCCCGCCGGAGCCGGGCGAGCCGGGACTCGGCCTGGGCGAGCTCGACCCCTGCGGACGCGCGCTGGTACTGCGTCTGGGTGCGCTGCCCGAGCGGGATGTGCAGGCTCGCCTGGAGGCTGTTGACGGTCTCGCCGCCGGCGCCCCGCTCCCGCCGGGTGCCGAGCATCAAGCTGGGGCTCTCCGCCGCCTCCTCGCCGGCGAGCTCGCGCTGCGCCCGGCGCCGCTCGACAGCGCGCCGCGCCCGGGCCAGAGCGGGATGGTCCCGGAGCAGCTCGGCGTAGGGCTCCGGCCCCGCCGGGGCCTTCCCTCCCTCGGCCCGCGGCTCCCGCCACTGCTGCGGGGTGCGCTCCAGGCCCGTCAGGCGGCGGTAGTCGGCACGCCGGGCGCGCAGCCCCGAGCGCGCCTCGGCCAGGGCCGCCTCCTTCTGCACCACCCGGTCGCGGGCCATGAGCACCTCGGAGCGCGGCAGGTCGCCGAGCTCGAAGCGCCGGGTCACCTTCTCCTCGAGGGCCTCGGCGGTCTCCAGCTCGATGCGGGCCATGGCCACGCGCTTGCGCTGCAGCGCAAGCCCCCAGAGGCGCTCGCGCACCCGGCCGGCAGCCTCCAGGCGTAGCGCCTCGCGGCCGGCCTGCGCCTGGGCGGCGGCCCCCTCGGCCAGATCCCGGCGCGCCGAGCGCTGCCCCGGCCGCCACAGCGGGATCTCGAGGCCGCCCTCCCACTCGCGGTTGCCCGCGTCGGTGCCGACGGCGTCGTTGGTGTGGCTGATCGCCAGGGCCGGATTCCCGGGCAGCCACGCCGCGGCGCGCCGCTCCAGGGCCTCGGCCTCGCGCTCCCGGGCCTGCGGCTCGAGCCGCTCGGGCAGCCGCTGCACCGCCGCCCGGACGACCTCGCCGAGGCTCAGCCCGGGATCGCCGGAGAGAGGGCCGTAAGGGCCGGCATCCTCGCCCTGCTCGGCGGCCTCCGCGCCGAGGCCGCCGAGCAGCAGCGCCGCGGCGCCGAGCCGCGCCGCCTTCCGGCCGGTTGATCGCCGGCGCCATCGTGATCGCGTCATGGCTATACCCACCCGTTCACCGCTATTCGATCCCCATTATGGTCGGGTGCCCTGAAACGGGCCTGAACGGGCGGGCGCGTCTGCGTAGCCCCCTCCGGCCGAGCCCCGCTGGCCGAGGGGCGGCGTCGCGATCAGGAGGGCCTCGAGAGGGACTCCGCCGGCAGGGTGACGCGCACGGCCAGGCCGCCGAGATCGGCGGAGGTCTCGAGATCCAGCCGCCCGCGGTAGGCCGCCACCAGGTCGCCGACGATGGCCAGCCCCAGGCCGAAGCCCTCGGCCGCCTCGTCGAGGCGCACCCCGCGGCGGGTCAGCGCCTCGCGGTGCTCCGGCGGGACGCCGGGGCCGTCGTCCTCGACGATCAGCGCCGGGGCCGGCTGCGCCTCCACGCGGATCCGGGCCTCGCTCCGCGCCCACTTGCAGGCGTTATCGAGCAGGTTGCCGGCGAGCTCGAGCATATCCTCGCGGTCGGCGAAGGCGAGGCCGGGATCCGGCCCCGTATAGCGCAGCCGCAGGCCCCGCTCGGCGTAGACCCGCTCCAGGACGCGGATCAGGGCCGGCAGCTCGCGGCCGGGATCGAAGCGCTGCCCCGGCGCGCCGGCGGCCAGGCGGGCGCGCTTGAGCTCGCGGTCGATGCGCTGCTGGATCTGCTCGGCCGGCTCGAGGAGCCGGCGGCGCAGCTCGGGGTCGGCGCAGCCCTCCTCGGCGGCCTGGCAGAGCCGGGTCAGCGGGGTCTTGAGGGCGTGGGCGAGGTCGCCCATGGCCCGGCGGGAGCGCTGCAGGCGCTCGTCGAGCACCTCCAGCAGCCGGTTCAGCTCCCGGACCAGCGGCCGGACCTCGGCGGGGACCGCCTCGGAGAGGGCGCTGCGCTCGCCGCGCTCGAGCCTCCCGATCTGCTCGCGCAGCCGGCCGAGGGGGCGCATGCCGAGGGCGAGCAGGGCCCACTGCAGCCCCAGCAGCCCGGCGCCGACGGCCAGCGAGACCAGGCCGTAGCGCCACTGGAAGGCCCGCAGGTCCCGGTACAGCGGGGAGAGGTCCTCGGCCACCGCGATGCGCACCGTGCGCCCCTCCTTGCGCAGGCCGGCGACGCGCAGCAGCAGCGGCTGCCCCTGGGGGCCGGTGGCCCGCAGCCGGCGCACCTCGCCGAGCCCCACCGCCGGCAGCGGGAGGCGCCCCTCCCAGAGCGAGCGCGAGCGCAGGCTCTCCCCGCCGGCCTCGATGCGGTAGTAGTGGCCCGAGTAGGGGCGCTGGTAGAGGGCGTCCTCGGCGGCCAGGCTCGGCCCCTCGGGGCCCCACTGCAGGGCGGCGAGGAGGTTGTCGGTGTCGTGGCGCAGCCGGTCGGCGATGTACCCCTCGGCGGTATCGCGGATGGCGCCGCTGACGAGGGCGTACTGCAGCCCGAGCAGCAGCAGGAGGCTGAGCGCGAGCCCCGCGGCGAGCCGGCCCTGGAGGGATCTCACGGCCCGAGCAGCTCGTAGCCCTGGCCGCGCCGGGTGCGGATCCGCTGGGCGCCGATCTTGCGCCGCAGCCGGCGGATGTAGACCTCGACGACGTTGCTGTCGCGCTCGGCGTCGTACTCGTAGACGTGCTCGGTGAGGGCGCTCTTGGACAGGACCCGGCCGGCGTTGTGCATGAGGTAGCGCAGCAGCCGGAACTCCGTGGCGGTCAGCTCGTGCTCGGCGCCCTCGGCGGTCACCACCACCTGCCGGCCCTCGTCGAGCCGCAGCCCCGCCGCCCGCAGGGGCCCGGCGCTGAGCCCGTGCCGGCGGCGCAGCAGGGCGGCGAGGCGGGCGAGGAGCTCGGGCATGTGGAAGGGCTTGCCGAGGTAGTCGTCGGCGCCGGCCTCGAAGCCCTCGACGCGCTCGTACCAGGCGTCGCGCACGGTCAGGATGAGCACCGGGAGATCGACCCCGGCCTCGCGCCAGCCGGCGAGGACCTCCAGGCCCGAGCGCCCGGGCAGGCCCAGGTCGAGCACGGCGGCGTCGAAGGGCTCCTCGCGGCCGAGGTAGGCCGCCTCGTCGCCGTCGCCGGTGACGTCGGCGGCGTAGCCGGCCTCGCGCAGCGCCTGCTGCAGCCGCGCCGCCAGCTCGGTATCGTCCTCGACCACCAGCACGCGCATCTCAACGCTCCCGCCGATCCTCGCGGCGCTCCTCCGTGTCGGGATGCGCCCCGCCGCGGCCGTGCCCCTCGTCGTCGTCTTCCTCCTCGTAGCCCGGCACGGCCTCGCCGCTGCGGGCGTCGTAGAAGAGCTCCCGGAGCACCCCGTCGGCGTCGAGGAGCTCGATCTCGTAGATCAGCCGCTCGCCGTCGCTGAGCAGCTCGGCCTCGATCAGCCGCCCGCCAGGGTAGCGCTCCCGCGCCTTGGCCACGAGGGCCTCGAGCGAGCGGATCTCGCCGCGCTCGTAGAGCGTCCGCACCCGGGGGATGTCGTGGTAGCCCTCGCGCTCGCCCGCGCCGCCCTCGGGGCTGCTGCCGGCGGGCAGCGCACACCCCCCGGCGAGGAGCACGGCGAGGGCCCGCCAGGCGCAGCGGCGCCGGCTCACGAGCCGTCGCCCTCCGCCACGGGGCGCTTGCGGCCGTCGACCATGGCGCGGGCCAGGTTCTGCCGCTCCCGCCAGCTCGTCCAGGCCACGCCGAGCACGTGGAGGACCACCAGCCCCAGCGTCAGGTTGGCCGAGAGCTCGTGGACCTCCTCGAGGGCCTCACCGGCCTCCTCGCCCTCCTCCTCTTCGCCGGCCTCGTGGTACGCCTCGGCCTCCTCATCCTCGTCGGCGCGCGCCGCCGCGATGGGGGTGAGGCCGGCCCCGGCGCCCTGCGCGGCGTAGAGCCCCCTCAGGGGGCCGGCCTGCTCCTCGGCGCCGAGGGTCATCATCCCGGTGGTCGCGGTGCTCGCCAGGGCCAGCAGCAGGGCTAGCGCCATCACGCCCCCGAGGGGGTTGTGGCCGAGGTAGCGCCGCTCGCGGCCGCGGCCGATATCGCGCACGTAGGCGGCAAGCCGCGCGGGGCTCGGCACGAAGTCGGCGAAGCGGGCGTGGCGCGCCCCGACGAAGCCCCAGGCCACGCGCAGCAGCACCAGGGTCGCCACCAGGTAGCCCGCCCAGACGTGGAGCGCCATGACCTCCTCGGCGCTGAGGTAGGCGGCCAAAAAGCCTGCCGCCACCAGCCAGTGGGAGATCCGCACCCACGGGTCCCAGACCCGTACGCTGCGCTCCTGCGGGGTTTGCGATTCGCTCATGGACGACCCTCCTCCGGCTTCTCGATAGGGATGCCGGGCCAGTATAGGGCGGGCAACTGAAACGGCCCTGAACGGGCCGCCACCCCTGGACCGGGAGCCGGACCACGCCGGCCGGCGCCGAGGCCCGAGCCGCTAGGGGGCCGCGGAGGCGAGCGCCGGCGGCGGGTGCGCCGGGCGGGCGAAGTAGAACCCCTGGACGAGGTCGATCCCCACCCGCTGGAGCCAGTGCAGCTCCTCGGGCTCCTCGATCCCCTCGGCCACGGTGGTCGTCCCCAGCTTGTGCGCCATCTCGACGATGGCCTCGACGATGGAGGCCTGGGCGCGGTTGTGCGGGACGTCGCGGATAAGCTCGCGGTCGATCTTGACGAACTCCGGCTCCAGGTCCTTGAGCAGGTTCAGCGAGCCGTAGCCGGCGCCGAGGTCGTCCAGGGCGATGCGGAAGCCGCCGCGCCGGTACTCGTCGACGATCCGGCGCAGGTGGGCGTGGTCGGCGATCGCCTCGCTCTCGACGACCTCGAAGACGATCCGCTGCGGGTCGACGCCGAGCTCGCGCACCGCCCCGACGGTCGTGCGCAGGCAGAAGGCCGGGTCGTAGATGGAGGTGGGCCGGAAGTTGATGAACAGGTTCTCGGCGATCCCGAGCGCGTGGCTGTCCCGGATCGCCGCCACGCGGGCGAGCCGGTCGAGGTAGAACTCCAGGTCGCTGAGCTCGGCGGCGCGGAACATCTGCCCCGGCGAGATGATCGCCCCGTCGGCGGCGACGCCGCGGAGCAGGCACTCGTAGGCGAAGACCTGCCCCTCCCCCTGGGCGCGGAGGATCGGCTGGTAGAAGACGCGGACCTGCTCGTCGCGGATGAGCTCGGTCAGCCACTGGTTCTGGCTGCGCAGGACCCAGACCGCCAGGGGCTGCGCCTGGAAGAGGACCTCGGGGCCGAAGGGGCGATCCTGCGCCGTGAACACAGTCAGCGAGGCGTCCATCTCCGGCTCGCTCATGAGCCCCTCCAGCCTGCGGAACAGCCCGCGCAGGCCCTCCGCCGGGACGCTGACCCCCATCACCCCCTCGGCGTGGAAGCGCACGCGCCAGCCGGCCTCCGCCAGGGCGACGTAGACCCGGTCACGGGTGTGCTGCAGCGGCGGGGCGAGGTAGAGCGTTCCCGCCTCGTCGCTGATCTCGGGGAGCTCGGGGGAGCCGGGGCAGATGACCGAGGGTGCGCTAGCCATACGTAATAAGGTAACACCTTTAGCCGCCTGCGGTAATTCCCTATTCGGTATTGCGGGAATTGCCCCCCTCGGCGCGCTCCTGCTCGATCTCGGCGAGGCGGCGCTCGTACTCGGCCTGGAAGTCGTCCTCGATCCCCTCGATCTCGCGCTGCTTGGCCTCGCGGCAGCGGGCGAGGAGGCGGGCGTCGACGGCGATCGCCCCCGGCCGCGGCTCCTGGAAGGCCAGCAGGCTCGCCCGGGCGTAGCCCGCCAGCCAGGCCACCTGGCGCACCCCCTCGAGGAGCAGCGGCTCCGCCGCCTCCTGCCCCGCCGGGCGGTAGAGCCAGAGCGCGGCGCTCGCCCCCGCCGCCAGTCGCAGGCCGGGCTGCGCGGCGCCGGCCTGCCGGGCA
>NZ_NRSH01000036.1 GCF_016584055.1 Halorhodospira neutriphila | reverse complement strand
CCGCTCCACGCTCGCCCGGTCGACCGCGAAGCGCCGGTCGACGGCCTCGAGCCGGTAGGTCAGCGGCGCCTCGCAGGGCCCCGCCGCCCCCGCCGCCGCGGGGACGAGGCCGCCCGCGGCGACGAGGGGCAGGAGGAGCGCCCGGAGCAGGCCCTGGCCGGTGACTGGCTTGCGCATAGGCATCGCGGCCGCCCCGCGGTGGCCCCTCGCCGGGGCTAGCGGGGGGACGGCACCCCGTCGTGTAGCGTACCCTACGGGGTAGAATATACGGCTCATCCACTGCGGATCGCCAGAGCCCGCCGCCGAAGAAGAGACCGCCATGCCGAGCGAGCCCAACCCCGGCGCCGACCTGGCGCGCGTGCGCGACACCGCCCCCCTGATCCACAACATCACCAACCTCGTCGCCATGACGCCCATGGCCAACGTCCTGCTCGCCCTGGGCGCCTCGCCGGCCATGGGGCACGCCCGCGAGGAGGTCGCCGACCTCACCGCCCTGGCCGGCGCCCTGACCGTCAACATCGGCACGCCCTCGCCGCACTGGGCCGAGGCGATGGCCGAGGCCGCGGCGGCCGCCGAAGCCTCGGGGACGCCGTGGGTGCTCGACCCGGTCGCCGTCGGCGCCACCCCGTACCGCCGCCGCATCGCCGGCGAGCTCCTCGCCCGGCGGCCGACGGTGATCCGCGGCAACGCCTCGGAGATCCGCTCCCTGGCGGCGGAGCAGGGCAGCGGCCGCGGCGTCGACAGCACGGAATCGACCCGGGCGGTGGCGGAGGAGGCCCGGCGGCTCGCCGAGCAGACGGGCAGCGTGGTCGCCGTGACCGGCGAGGCGGACCTCGTCACCGACGGCCCGCGCGCCTTCTGGGTCCACGGCGGCCACCCCCTGATGGCGCGGGTCACCGCCCTGGGGTGCGCCCTCACCGGCGTCGTGGCGGCGTTCGTCGCCACCGCCGAGGACGACGACGCCCTGGCCGCCACCGCCTCCGCCCTGGCCTGCTACGCCGCCGCCGGCGAGCGGGCCGCCGAGCACGCCTGCGGGCCGGGGAGCTTCGCCGGGCACTTCCTCGACACCCTGTACGGCCTGACGGGTGAGGGCCTCGAGGCGCGCCTGCAGGCCGCGGCGCCCCGCTAGGGCGTGGGCATCCTCGACACGGCGCGGGGGCCGGCGGCCTCCCTGCGGGGCTCGCCGCGGGGCGGCGCCAGCCAGGCCGAGCGGGGCATGACGCTCATGGCCGTGGCCATGCTCCTGGTCCCCGGCATGGACGCCCTCGCCAAGCTCCTCTCGGCCCAGCTCTCGCCCTTCCAGATCGCCTTCATCCGCTTCCTGCTGCAGTCCGCCTTCCTCGGCGGCCTCCTGGCCTGGCAGCGCCGCCTGGCCGTGCCCGCCGCGGCGCTGCCCAGGCTGGTGCTCGCCGGCGCCCTGGTGGCCGGGGCCATCGGCTGCCTCTTCTGGTCGCTGACGGCCCTGCCCCTGGCCAACGCCATCGCCATCTTCTTCGTCGAGCCGCTGCTCCTGACGCTCCTCTCCGCCCTCCTGCTCGGCGAGCGCGTCGGCTGGCAGCGCCTCGCCGCCGTCGCGGTGGGGCTGGGCGGCGCGCTGATCGTCATCCGCCCCAACTGGGCGGCGTTCGGCGGGATGGCCCTGCTGCCCCTGCTGGCCGCCCTCTTCTACGCCGGGCAGCTGACCGTGCTCCGCTCCCTGGCGGGGCAGCTCCCGGCAACGCAGGTGCAGGGCTACAGCGCCCTCTTCGCCGCCCTGCTCCTGGGCGCGGCGCTGGCGATCGGGAGCGGGCAGGGCGTCGAGCTGCTCGCCTGGGACACCCCGCAGGGGGTGGCGTGGCTCTACCTCGCCGGCATCGGGGTCCTGTCCACCGTCGGCTACCTGCTCATCTCCGGGGCGATGCGCCGGGCGGGCGCGAGCATCCTCGCCCCCTTCCAGTACCTCGAGATCATCAGCGCCACCCTCCTCGGCTACCTCATCTTCGGCGACCTGCCCGACGCCCTCACCGGCCTCGGCACGGCGATCATCCTGGGCGCCGGCGGGTACGTCTTCTACCGGGAGCGGCGGAGCGCCCAGGCCGACGGCCCTCGGCCGCCGGAGTAGGGCCGGCCGTACAGGGAGCGGCAACAACCCTCTGCAAAGTATGGTAATGTCGGGGGCTACCAATCCAGGCGAGAAGCGGGACGGGCCCTCGAATGGAGCTCCTCGAGCGGTGGCTGCCGATCGAATCGGACCTCCAGGCCTTCCTCGCCGCGGCCGGCGAGGCGGCCGAGCAGCTCGGCGCCAGCCGCCTCGAGCGGGCGCCGACCCTGCTGCGGCTCAGCGAGCGGCTGCGCCACGCCGGCGCCGGGCGGGGGCAGCCCCTGCGCGCCCGGCTGCGGCTTGAGGGGCCGGAGCTCGCCGCCGAGTGGGGCGAGGCGGGCCACGCCTTACCCGTCGCCCGGGCCGCCGCCGGCCAGGCCCCCTCGCCGGAGGCGGCGGAGCGCCTCCGCGAGCGCCTCGCCCAGCGCTTCGCCCACCAGGACCCGGAGGCGCTGCGCCAGCGCAACGAGCAGATGAGCGCCCGGCTCGCCGCCAACCGCGAGCAGATGGAGGCCGAGCTCCGGGACCTCCAGGAGGCGCTGGAGCAGCGCCAGCGGGAGCTGACGCGGACCATCCTCGAGGCGGAGACCGACCCGCTGACCGGCGCCAAGAACCGCCGCGCCTTCAACCAGGCCGGGCCCCAGGCCTTCCGCCGCACCCAGCGCCAGCAGACCGAGCCCCTCTCCGTGCTGCTCATCGACCTGGACCACTTCAAGGCGGTCAACGACAGCTACGGCCACCAGTACGGCGACGACTACCTCCGGTGGGCCGCCGAGCAGATGGGAGCCGCCATCCGCAGCGAGGTCGACACCCTCTTCCGCATCGGCGGCGACGAATTCGCCATCCTGCTCTTCGCCGACGCCCAGGCGGCGTGCGCGCGGGCGCTGGAGATCCTCGAGGGCCTCGAGGGCCAGGCGAGCATCGGGGTCGCCACGCTGGCGCCGGGCGACAGCGGCGAGGGCGGCTTCGAGCAGCTCCTCGAGGCCGCGGACCGGGCCCTCTACGAGGTCAAGGAGAGCGGCCGCGGCCAGGTCGCCCACGCCGGCTGCCGTCAGCGGGGGACGGCCGCATGCCCGCGCCCCGGCGGCGAGGCCCCCCTCCCCTGCGCCAGCGGAGCCGGGTGAGTTGCTGAGCAGCCACGAGGCCTGCCGCCTGCTCGGCGAGCTCCCCGCCGCCCGGGAGAGCGACCGCATCGCCCTGCGGGCGCGCCTGCTGGCCGCCGCCCAGCGCTACGGCTTCCCCGCGCCGGAGCGGGAGCGCATGGCGCTGGCCTGCTACGAGCTGGCCACGAATATCGTCAAGCACGCCGAGGGCCGCGGCCTGGTCCAGATCTGGTACCAGCCCGGCCCGACCCTCGACCTCTTCGCCGTCGATCGCGGGCGGGGGATCGCGGACCTCGCCCAGGCCCTGCAGGACGGCTTCTCGACGAGCGAGACCTTCGGCAAGGGGCTCGGCAGCCTCGAGCGGCTCAGCGACTACTGCGAGATCTACTCCGTGCCCCGCCGGGGCGCCGGCCCCCGGCGAGGCTGGCACGGGACCGCCGTGCTGGCCCGCTTCAGCCGCGCCGCCGAGGCCCTCCCGGCCGGCGTCGGCCTGTTCAGCCGCAGCCTCCACGACGACCGCGCCAACGGCGACCGGCTCTTCCTCGAGCAGGGCAGCCACCACACGCGCTGGCTCCACGTCGACGGCCTCGGCAGCGGCCCCCGGGCCCAGGCCTCCTCGGCGCCCCTGGCGCAGGCCCTGGCCGCCCAGACCGATCCCGTCTGGGTGCTCGAGGCGTGCGACCGCCTGCTCGGCGCGGGCGGCCACCGGGCCGTCGCCGCCGCCGGCCTGGTGCGCCACGCCGGGCGGGGGCTCGAGCTCGCCGGCGTCGGCGACGTCCACGCCCACCTGATCGACGACGGCGCGCAGCAGCCCGAGAAGCGACAACTGGGGTTCGCCCCGGGTATCCTGGGCGCGGTCCACGGCCGGGCCAGCACCCACCGCCTGAGCCTGGCGGCGGGGGCGCTGGTCGTCTCGGCGAGCGACGGGATCCGCCGCCGCTGGAGCCTGGCGGACTTCCCGCGGCTGCCGAGGCACCACCCGCAGCTGATCGCCTACCTGCTCGGCTATCAGCTCGGGCGCCTCGCCGACGACCAGTCCCTGGCGGTGATCGCCGCGACCCCCGGCAAGGCGGGCACGGCGGCGGGATCCTAGGCGCAAGGGAGGAGCGGAGACGATGACCCACGCTGAGCAGCCCTTAACCGAGAAGCTCAAGTCGCTGTTCGCCGCCGAGGTCGACGGCCTCGCCGGCTGGCTGGAGGCGCCGGCCCGCGAGCACTTCGGCGGCCGCCACAACCTGCTCGACGACGCCGAGATCACCGACCTCGCCTACGAGCTCCAGGAGCTCATCGGCGAGCTGCTCGGCGCCGAGGCGCCGTTCAGCACCGAGAGCGCCCAGTACGAGGCCCTCGAGCGCTTCTTCGTCAACCTCGCCCGCAAGGTCCTCGCCCGCGGCGGCGAGATCGAGGGGCTCGTCCGCTACACCCAGGCCCTGCAGCAGCAGCTCATCGCCGGGCTCGCCGAGATCAACCAGGTCGACTTCGTCCGCTCGCGCTCGGTGCTCGCCTTCTTCTCGGGGATCTTCGTCGAGCTGCAGCTCACCGTCTTCCGCACCTACCTCGACCAGAAGGACGAGACCATCCGCGCCCAGGAGTCGGAGCTGCGCGAGACGGCCACGCCGATCACCGAGATCTGGAGCGGGGTCGTCACCCTGCCGATCATCGGCACCCTCGACTCCGACCGGACCGTGATGATCATGGACGCCCTGCTCAACCGCATCGCCCAGGACCACGCCCGGGTGGTGGTCATGGACCTGACCGGCGTGAGCAGCATCGACTCCCAGGTCTCCCACCACCTCATCCAGATGGTCCGCTCGGTGCAGCTCATGGGGGCCGAGGCGATCCTCACCGGCATCCGCCCGGAGATCGCCCGCGCCCTGACCCAGCTCGAGATCGACCTCGGCAACGTCACCACCCGCGGCAACCTCGCCGACGGCCTCCAGCACGCCTTCCACCTGCTCGGGGTCAAGGTGGTGCCGATGGCGGAAGGGGAGCGCTGATGCTGCGCGCCGGCGTGCGCATCACCGCCATCGCCGCCGGCCGCGCCCTCCTCGAGCCGGGCCACGAGGTCACCCCCGCCGAGCCCGACGCCCTGATCGAGGAGATCGTCGGGCGGGCGCAGGCCCTCGGGGCGGAGACCCTCTACTACGACCTCGGCGAGGTGGAGATCATCGACGCCGTCTACCTCGCCTACCTGAACCGCCTCGCCCGGGCCTGCCGCACCGCCGGCATCCGGCTCGTGGGCATCCACCTCCAGCCGAGCACCGCCTACGCCCTCGCCGGGCTGCTCACCGAGCCGCCGGCCTTCGAGACCGAGCGGACCGTGCCGTTGTAGGGAGAGCCGAGCTCACCCCCGTGCCGGCCGCACGCCCGGCTCAGCGCCTGGGCGGCCGGACGCCGCCCTTGCGGCGGATCCCGAAGCCGACCCGAGATTGTCATGCCTTATCGCCCGCATCCCCGGGCTTCGCTCCACCATCGCGGTCTTGTGGTGGATGTTGGTGCGGTAGTTCTTCGTATAGGCACCCGGTTTGGTAAAAGCGAAATTTGCATAGCCAAACTCTGCAAATTCCGCTCAAGATAAACTTGCAGGCGGTTTTTTGGCGCCGTCCCGGATTGTGTGGGTGACTCAGTCATCAGGTCAGGCGGCTTCTGGCCTACATGTTGTGCCGTAGGGTGACGCCGGCAGATGGGTGAGCTTGCCGCCGATGAGATAGCACACGGTAATCAGGTTGCGCGTGGTGCGAAAGCCTCGGGCGCGCGCCTTGGCCGCCTGGATCTGGGCGTTCATCCCCTCGACGGAGCCATTGGACAGGCGCGAGTCGAAGGCGTTGAAAATGCCCTGCCAGTGCGCCTTGAGCGTCAGCGCCAGGCGCTTGAACGGCTCCAGCCGGCAGCGCCGGGCCCAGCTGTACCAGGCCTTGAGCGCTTGCTCGGCCTCCTCGCGGTCGGCGGCGCTCGTCAGCAGCTCGCGCAGGGCCTCCTTGAGCCGCCAGGCACGGGCGGTCTTCAGCCGCGTCCGGGAGAGGTGATGGAGCTCGGTGAGCTGCTGGAGCGAGTGGCGCCAGGCGTCCTTGAGCCACACCCAGCGGGTGCGCTTGAGCACCGGCTCGGTGCGCACCTCGGCGCGGCGAACCTCGTCGACGGCGTGATTCGCCAGCTGGACGACATGGAAGGCATCGAAGGTGATCGCCGCCTGGGGCAAGTGCCGCTACACGCCGGCGATGTACGCCTTGCTCATATCGATGCACGCCGCCTCGATGGCCTCCGGCCTAGCGCCGTGCTCGCGCAGATCCTCGGCAAAGCGGCCCACCCTGGCCTGGTCCTGGCCCTCGCAGGCGAAGAGCAGTCGCCGCTCCTCGAGCTCCTGGAAGACCGTGATGTAGTTCTGCCCTCGGCGCGAGGCCGTCTCGTCGATGCCGACTGCACGGACGCCGCTGAAGTCCTCCTGGGCGCGGGCGGCCCCGACGTAGTGATCCAGGATGCGCCAGACCGGGTCGTCGCCGATGCCCAGATAGGCCGCCACCTGTCGGACCGGCATCTGCTGGCAGAGGGTGATGACCAGGGCCTCGAACAGCTCCGAGAACCCGCTCTCCGGCCGCGCCCAGGGCACCTCGACCTGCTTGGTCTTCCCGCACGCCTGGCAATGGACCCGCGGCACGGCGGCGTGGATGTAGGCCTGGTGCTCGAAGAAGTGCAGGTGCTGCCAGGTGCGCTCGCGGGTGTCGTGGACCGGCTGCCCCTCGGCGCCGCAGGCCGGGCAGGCGAAGCGGCTGCCACTGGCGAAGGTGACATCAAAGTCGATGCGCTTGGCCTCGGCGTCGAAGCGGATGTCGCTAACCTCCCAGGGCGCGCTCAGCCCCAGTGCGGCGGTGAACAGGGCGTGCTCTTGAGCCATGGCATCTCCTCGCTGGGCAGGGGCGGCGAGGCACAACATATCGGGTCAGGCCATCGGCCTACTACCCCCGCGGTAACCGGCTGTTACCCACACGATCCGCGAAAGGACCATAAGAGGAGACCGTACATTGTCATTATAACACCACCCTTCTTCACCAGTGTTATACGGAGGATCGATAAATATGCAGTCCACCTTACCTGCGTGGGTGGGCAAGAGCGCCTTCAGCGCTTCTAGGTTATCGCCGTGAATTATCAGATTATCATCCAGTGATGCTTCCTCGCCCTCAGAAGGCAAGGACTTCTCCGGCACCACTTGCAATTCCCGAAATGGCACCCCGAGGTGGTGAGAATAGACGAACTGTTTGCCCTTAAATTCCAGTGTCGGCATCAAATACTCCTTATCCAGTCAAAGCACTCTTTAAGGGCCGGCATTTGATCCTCAATTTCCTCTGGCCTCATGGCCTGCAACTGCTCTTCCTGTTTAATAATGGCGTCTTCGCCCTTTTCCTCAGCGCCGGTAATTTGTTCGATAGTACCCTGCGGCCAAGCCCAGACACTGAATTGTTTTAAATTTTTATGCGTACCTTCCGCAATCTTGCGGCCTTCCTCGTCCAAGGCAAAGCAGGCCCATATATCGGCAGCCTCCCAGCCGGTTTTCGAATCTTTCTTGGGCAAACCATTATCATGAAGGCTAAAGCCGTGTTGTGGCTGCAGACGGGCCAAAACTTCTTTGGCCTTGGCCATATCTTGCGCTTCCCGATCCAGCAAACCGCCCTTGCGCGCATGGGTGTATGCAAAATCCAAATCGACAACGGCGCAGGCGTGGATGCCCATTGCCTCCATCACCGGTAATGCCTTGGGAATATCAGCGCAGGAGCCCAGGGAAACGAAGGCTATGTGATCTAGCTCCGAGGGCTGCTGATAAAGTCGCTCGTAGGCTAGGGGCAGGAGACGGCGGTCAGTTTTTCCCTCGCAGAGGACCACCCGGTCGGCGAAGTAGATCTCCGCAAGATTACCCAGCTCGAAAATAGTACGTGACTGGCTCTCCGCTCCCTCAATTGCCTCTTCTACGGCTTCCCGAAGGGGCTTTCGGGTATTGACACCATCTCCGCCAGTTTTGCCCGTAATTACAGTGTCCGCTGCGTTATCCCTACTGAGCATCAGGGGGGAATGAGTGGAGAACACTACCTGGAATCCGGCGGTAGCTAGGCCAGCCAAAGCCTGCCTCAACCGACGAACACCTTGCGGATGTAAGTACAACTCAGGCTCGTCTATCAACAGCAATCGGCGTGAAGGTCTACCCTCCTCCCCAGAGCGCGTTTCCGCCAAGTAGCGAATCAGGGCCATTTGGATGGCACGCTGAGCCCCTGTCCCCATTTGATCGAAGCGCCGCCGGTCTCCGGTTGTCTGGTCCGTTACATGCAGATCACCGGCCTTGAAAAAATCTTTTAATTCGACCACCTGCAAATCCAGGTCTAGCGTTAAGCCAGGAAAAAAATGCTCCAGTGCTCCGCTGGCGTCAGCGTCAAACTGTTGCAAATGGTCGGAGCGCTGCTCGCCCTCAGCCGAAAGGACGTTGCGAATGCTTTCCAGCGCCGTGTTCAACTCAGCGTGAGCTTCCAGCAACGGCCCCATGATTTCATCAAGCAGGCCCTTAATGGTGGTACCCGCCTTGGCTTTTCCAAGGTCTTCACTGACATCATCCATGGCCTGCACCACCAGTGGCTCCGGCAACAAGGCCGAAACAGCGTCTGGTAGCCCCGTCGGATAATCACGCCAGTGCCCGGGCGGACCATCATCGGGACACTGATCGATATCCCATACCTCTTTCTTCATCGTCTTAGCGGTTGTCCCGGTGGCCTTTACCCGAATCCACAGGCGACCGCCACGGCAATAAGGTTCAATCGCCTTCCGGTGCTTTGTCTCAGGGATCCTATCCAGTATCTCTTCGGTAATGCCGTCAATGCACGCTGTCACTTCTACCGGCTGTTCTGGCTCGTAAAAATCTTGTTTATCAAGAGCTGTCGGCTTTAAAACCCAGCTAATCGCATCAAGTATTGTTGATTTGCCAGCATTATTTTGCCCCACTAAAGGTGTGTATCCGTCCAGGGGCAATGTTACCTCCCGGCACGCTCTGAAATTGTTGATAATCAAATGACTTAGGCGGTGCATTAAGCGTCCCTTTTGATTGATTTACTAAAGCGAAAAAGCGCGGGCGGATCTGGTCAGGGCTGACCACGTCACGGTCGAGTTGGCGGCCCTCGTAGACCACCGGCTCGTCGAGCTGCTGCCAGCGGCGCTCGCGGGAGAGGCGCTCGCGGTGCTCCACCACCTCCTCGGCCTCGATCTCGCCGCCCTCCCGGGTGCGCTCGGTGTCGATGTGCCAGATGCGGTGGTCGACGTTGACGCCGTCCACCACCGACTGCTCCAGGGTGTACTCGCTGGCCACGTTCTGCTGGAAGAAGGCGTAGGTGCGCTTGTCCGGGGTGGCGGTCAGCCCGACGAGGAAGCTGTCGAAGTACTCCAGCACCTGGCGCCACAGGTTGTAGATGGAGCGGTGGCACTCGTCGATGATGATGACGTCGAAGAACTCCGGCGGCGCCCGCTCGTTGTAGGCCACCGGCACCGGCTCCCGGCCCATCCCCGCCGGGCCGCCAGGCTGCTCCTCGACGCGGTGGAGGTGCTGGCCCGCCTCCTTGCGCTTGGCCTCGACGACGCCCGCCGGCTGGCCATCCACCAGGAGCAGGTAGTCCATGGGGCCGGCGTCGGTGGGGTACTCGCGGACCGCCACGCCGCGGCCGGCATTGGGATCCAGGCCCTGGCGGTCCTGGACCTCCCACCCCGCCGCGCGGAGCTGGCCGTCAATGGCGTCGCGGGCCGCTTGCTCGGGGTGCTGGTTGGGATCCTTGGCCATCCTCTCCCTTCATCTCGACGAGCCGCCACCCGGATTGTGCCCGAGGGTTTCGGCCATACGCATCCGGTACCCCAACACCCTTGCGGCTGCTCGGCGGCCACGGGGCTCGCCGACCTCATCGAGCTGCTCGCCCCGCTGGACGCCGATCTACGGCGCTACCGAGGCACCCTACCTGCGGCAGGCCGCCGGGCATCGGTGCCCCGTAGTCCACCACTCCGACGATGGGACGGCTGCGGCTCTGCACCTCAGGCTTGACGCTTTACGTAAAAGATAAAATCATTGAGCAATGATCAGGACCTTCCGGGATAAGACGACGGCTGCCCTGTTTCTGGGCAAGCCAGTCAAGCGGCTCCCGCCGGAAATCCGGAAGCGGGCCCGGGAGAAGCTGGATATGATCCACAACGCGCATGCCCTTGAGGACCTGCGGGTGCCGCCGGCGAACCGCCTGGAGGCCCTATCGGGAGACCGGGAGGGCCAGTACAGCATCCGCATCAACCAGCAGTGGCGGGTGTGCTTCCGGTGGGAGAACGCAGAGGCCTTTGAGGTCGAAGTCACCGATTACCACTGAGGATGGCGGGACCATGAGTATCCGTATCGAGGACCTAGAAAATACCGATTACGAGGAGGTGGTCGAGGCCGGGGGGGAGGAGATCGCCCCGACCCGGCCCGGCGATACCCTGCGCCACGATTTCATGGAGCCCTTCGGGCTAAGCGCCAATGCGCTGGCCGGGGCCCTGAGTGTACCGCCCAACCGGATCACTGGCATTCTCAATGGCACCCGTCGAGTAACCGCCGAAACAGCTCTCCGCTTGGCCCGTTACCTCGGTACCACGGCTCACTTCTGGCTCAATTTGCAGGAGCAATACGACCTGACCGTGACGGCTGCGGAGCAGGGTGAGCGGATTGCTCAGGAGGTCGAGCCGTTGAGCAGGGAAGGGGCGGGCTGAGAGGCTTTGGCCCCACGCCGCCTTCCCGATAGGCTTGGGCGCCATGACGCGCGCGACCTTCGGCCGGACCTGGTGGGGCGAGCAGTGGCTCGGCGCCCTGCACCAGATCGATCACACCAACCGCCTGCCCCGAGGGCGGCGGTACGCCAACAACGGCTCGGTGCAGGCCCTCACCATCGAGCACGGCGAGGTATCGGCCCGCGTGAAGGGGTCGCGCCGCAAGCCCTACGAGCTCCGCCTCCAGATCCCAGCGCTGGAGCCAGGGCAGGCGCGGCAGCTGATCGACACCATCGCCGATGACCCGGCCCTGCTCGCCGGGCTGCTCAACCGCCAGCTCGACCCGACCGTCCTGGAGCGCGCCCAAGAGGCCGGCATCCCGGTCTTCCCGGGCAGCTGGCAGGAGCTGGCGATGCACTGCTCCTGCCCGGACGGAGCGGTGCCGTGCAAGCACCTGGCGGCGGCCATCTACCTCCTGTCCCGGGAGATCGATGCCGACCCGTTCCTCGTCTTCCAGCTGCGCGGGGTCGACCTGATCGCCGCGCTGCGCGAGCGCGGCCACACCATCCCGGGCAGCGAGACCGACGGGGCCCCGCCGAGCCTCGCCGCTGCCCTCAGCGCGATCGCCCCCGGGCCGGACACCCTGGCAGCGGATCCCGCAGCCCTTACCGAGGTGGACTACTCCCGGCTGCCGGACCGCGTCGACGCCACCCCGGACGCGCTCCCTGACGAGCCGCCCATCGGGGGGCTGAGCAGCTACCGCAAGCTCTGGCGCACCCAGATGCGGCGGGTGGCGCGCCAGGCCCAGCGGGAGCTGGCCCAGGCGGCCCGCCATGACGCGCAGGAGCAGGAAGCCCCGGCCGAGGCCGCCGCCCTGGCCCCAGAGGACCGTCCCGCCCTGCTCCTCGATGCCGACGGCGAGGCCCGCATCGACGGCTGCTCGGCGGCCACGGAGCTCGCCGACCTCATCGAGCTGCTCGCCCCGCTGGACGCCGAGCGGGTCGCCGACCTGCAGCCCGAGGCGGCAGCGCTGCACGCCGCCTACCGCGCAGCGCTGCACCTGGCCGCCGCCGGCGCGGCCGTGCCCTGGGTGCTGGCCATCGACCGGGGCGGCACCAGCGTCCTGTGGATGCCGGCGCGGCTGGACCCGGAGGTGGACACCCTGCTCCAGGCCCTCGCCGCCGGGTCGCCGGAGGGGGTCCTCCGCGTGGCCGATCCGGACGTTGACGGGCGCCTCGACCGCGCCACGCGCGTGCGGCTGCTCTGCGGCCTCCTCATGGACCACTGGATCCGCGAGTGGAGCGAGCTCTCCGCCAGCGCGGGGGCGGACGCGGTGGCCGACCTGCTCTTCGGCGGCGGCTGCGCCTGGCTCTCGGACCCCGGCCAGGGCGGCACGGCCGCGAGCCTGCACCACTGGCTCCGGCGCCTGCACCTGGCGGAGTCGGCCCGGACCCTGGTCCTGCGCATCGATGAGCCCGAGACGGAGGCCTTCCGGCTCTCCATCGAGGTCACCGAGGACCGGGACGGGATCGGGGATCAGGCGCACCGATCCCTGGCCGAGGCGCTGGCCGAGGGCGGCCCCGGCCACGGCGACCTGCTGCGCACCACGGCAATGCTCGCGGACGCCTACCCGCCGCTTCGGGCGTACCTGCGCGACGGCGCCCGCACGCCGCTGCCGCTGACCCTGGACGAGCTGCCGGAGCTGCTCTTCGAAGTCCTCCCGACCCTGCAGCTGCTCGGGGTCCGCACCCTGCTGCCGCAGTCCCTGGAGCGCCTCGGCCGGCCACCACGCGCTACCATGAGCCTCAGCGCCAGTGAGCCCGGGAGCGACGGGCACCTCGACGCCAATGACCTGTTCCGCTTCGACTGGCAGGTGGCAGTCGGCGACGCCGTAGTCGACCCGGAGACCTTCGAGGAGCTGGTGGCGGACGCAACCGGGCTGGTGCGCTTCCGCGGCCAATACGTCTACCTGGATCCCCAGGAGATCGAGCGGCTCCGCCGCAACCTGGCCGACCCGCCGAGGGTGGACGGCGCCGAGCTGACCCGGATCGCCCTCGCGGGCGAGTACGGCGGCACCCCGGTGAGCCTGGACGACAGCGCCCGCGAGCGGATCGTGGCCCTGCAGCAGGACATCGAGCGCCCGCCGCCACGCTCGCTGGCGGCCGACCTGCGCCCCTACCAGCAGCGGGGCTTCCAGTGGCTCTACGGCAACGTCCGCGCCGGGCTCGGCGGCGTGATCGCCGATGACATGGGCCTGGGCAAGACCGTGCAGATCCTGGCCCTGATCGCCCAGCTCCAGGACGACGGCGAGCTGACGGACCGGCCAGCGCTGGTCGTGGTCCCGACCAGCCTGCTGAGCAACTGGCTGCGGGAGATCGAGCAGTTCGCCCCGAGATTGAGCGCAGCCACCTACCACGGGCCCCAGCGCAGGCTCCCCGGCAGCGGTGAGCAGCCCGACATCGTGCTCACCACCTACGGCGTGGCGCGGACCGATGCCGCCCGGCTGCGCCGCCACTCCTGGCGGCTGGTGGTCGTGGACGAGGCGCACAACCTCAAGAATCCCAAGGCCGCGCAGACCAAGGCGGTCAAGTCCATCCCCGCCGGCGCGCGGGTGGCCATGAGCGGGACACCGGTGGAGAACCGCCTGACCGAGTACTGGAGCCTGATGGACTTCTGCAACCCCGGGCTCCTCGGGACGCTGAAGCGCTTTACCCGGGCGTACGCCACCCCCATCCAGACCCACGGGGACCAGGACACCGCCGCGCGCTTCCGCCGCGTCACCGCCCCCTTCCTGCTGCGGCGGCTCAAGACCGACCGCTCCATCATCACGGACCTGCCGGAGAAGATCGAGCAGGATCAGCTCTGCCAGCTCACCGCCGAGCAGAGCGCCCTGTACGAGTCCGTCGTGCGCGAGGGGCTGGAGGTCATCCACGGGACCTCGGACACCTTCCAGCGCCAGGGGCTGGTGCTGCAGATGATCCAGGCGCTGAAGCAGATCTGTAATCATCCCCGCCAGTACCTGAAGGAGGGCGATACGGCCGCCGAGGCGTCGGGGAAGATGCAGCGCCTGCTCGAGCTCCTCGACCCGATCCATCAGCGCCACGAGAAGGCCATCGTCTTCACGCAATTCCGGGAGGCCGGCGAGCTGCTCCAGGTGGCGATCGGCCGGGCCACCGGCCGCCAACCCGGCTTCCTGCACGGCGGCCTGTCCCGGCGCCAGCGCGACGCGTTGGTCCAGCGCTTCCAGCAGGACCGTATCGACCGGGTGCTGGTGCTATCCCTCAAGGCCGCCGGCACGGGGCTGAACCTGACTGAGGCCGCCCACGTCATCCACTTCGACCTCTGGTGGAACCCGGCCGTCGAGGCCCAGGCCACCGACCGCGCGTACCGCATCGGGCAGTCGCAGACCGTGCAGGTCCACCGCCTGCTGACCCAGGGGACCTTCGAGGAACGGATCAACGACATGATCCAGTCCAAGCGCGCCCTCACCGAGATGACGGTGGCGGACAGCGAGCAGTGGATCGGCAACCTGGATGATGCGGAGCTGAGCCAGGTATTCAGCCTGACGCGGGACGGCTGAGGCGGCTACAGCCCCTGGCCGGTCGAGCCGGCACTGGCGGATGAAAAGATCGATGTGGTCCTGAGCACCCCGCTTCACGGCGGCGATCGGTGCATCGATGAGGTGGCCCGGGAAGAGGGCGTGGAGCTGTGAGCGCTGGTAATCGGCCGAGGCCTGGCGTGCGCTGCGCGAGACCCGCAACGCCATTGCCCACGAGTACCCGGATCAGCCCGAGATCCGGGCGGCGGTCCTGAACCGCTTCCTGCAGGATGCCTCTGAGCTGCTCGCCTTCTGGGAGCATGTGGAAGCGGCCCTGCAACGGCTCGGCCACCTTCGCTCCTCGCCCCCGCCTACGTAGAAACCCGCATACCCAACAACCGCCAGCGCTCCTACCTTGAGGGAAAGCGGCCGGAGCAGAGAGGGGGGTGTCATGGGTGCTCGCAAGGGTGCGGTGGTCACGGGCTCCACGAGCGGTATCGGCCTGGGCATCGCCCGGGCGCTGGCGGCGCAGGGGGCGGATCTCATGCTCAACGGCCTGGAGACGCCGGGGGAGGTCCAGGAGCTCTGCGCCGAGATCACCAAGGACCACGGCGTCGAGGTGCGCTACTCCTCCGCCGACATGGCGGATGGGGAGCAGGTACGGGCGATGATCGCCGAGGCGGAGTCGGCCTTCGAGGGGGTCGATATCCTGGTGAACAACGCCGGGATCCAGCACGTCGCCGAGATCGAGGCCTTCGCCCCGGAGAAGTGGGACGCCATCCTGGCCATCAACCTCTCCGCGGCGTTCCACAGCACGGCGGCGGCGCTGCCCGGCATGAAGGCGCGGGGCTTCGGGCGCGTCATCAACATCGCCTCGGCGCACGCCCTGGTCGCCTCGCCCTACAAGAGCGCCTACGTCGCCGCCAAGCACGGCGTGGCCGGGCTGACCAAGACCGTCGCCCTGGAGAGCGCCGAGCACGGCGTCACCGTCAACGCCGTCTGCCCCGGCTACGTCCTGACGCCCCTGGTGGAGAACCAGATCCCCGAGACCGCCCGGGCCCGGGGCATCAGCGAGGCGGCGGTCAAGCGCGACGTCCTCCTCGCCGCCCAGCCGACGAAGCAGTTCGTCGAGGTCGAGCAGATCGCCGCCCTGGTGACCTTCCTGGCCTCCCCGGCGGCGGCCTCCATCACCGGCGCGGTGCTGCCCATGGACGGCGGCTGGACGGCGCAATGAGCACGAGCCCCGCCCCGCGGCGGGCGCTGCCCGAGCACATCAGCCAGATCGCCCTGCTCCTGCAGGGCGGCGGCGCCCTGGGCGCCTTCCAGGCCGGTGTCTACCAGGGCATCGCCGAGGCGGGCTACGCCCCGGACTGGATCGTAGGCACGTCCATCGGCGGCATCCAGGCCGCCATCCTCGCCGGGAACCCGCCGGAGGCCCGGCTCGAGCGCCTCCGGGCGTTCTGGGACCGGATCACCCGCGCGGAGTGCCCCCCCGGGCCGGCGTGGGACGATCCGCGGCGCGGCGCCTACAACCGGGGCCAGGCCCAGCTGGCCATGGCCCTCGGGCAGCCGGGCTTCTACCACCCGCGGTGCTGGGACGCCCCGTGGCTGGCGCCGAGGGGCACCGACGGCGCGCGCAGCCTCTACACCGTCGAGCCGCTGCGCCGGACCCTGGAGGCGCTGATCGACTTCGACCGGATCAACGCCGGCGCACCGCGCCTGAGCCTGGGGGCCGTCAACGTCCGCAAGGGGCGCACCACCTACTTCGACTCGGCGCGGCAGCGGATCGGCCCGGAGCACGTGCTCGCCAGCGCCGCCCTGCCCCCGGCGTTCCCGCCCGTGGCGGTCGACGGCGAGCTCTACTGGGACGGCGGCGTAGTCTCCAACACCCCCCTGGAGCTGGTCATCGACTCGATGCCCCGCTACTCGACCCTGTGCTTCATGGTCGACCTGTTCGACGCCGAGGGCGGGGCCCCGGCCAACCTCGAGGAGGTCATGGAGCGCCACAAGGACATCAGCTACGCCAGCCGCTCCGAGGGCCACATCGAGCAGTACCGGCAGCTCCACTACATGCGCCGGGCCATCAGCCACCTGATCGGCCAGCTCCCCGCCGAGCGCCAGCAGGACCCGGAGATCCAGGAGCTGGCCCGCCACGGCTGCCGGACGACGATGAGCATCGTCCACATGATCTACCGCAGCGTCCCGACGGAGACGCACAGCAAGGACTACGACTTCTCGCGGACGTCGGTGCGGGACCACTGGCTGAGCGGCCTGCGGGACGCCCGGACCGCCTTCGAGCAGGCGCGCTGGCTGCACCGCGCCCCCGGCGACCTGGGCGTCGAGGTCGAGGAGATCGTCTCCGATGCCTACCGGAGCTACTTCCGGGACTAGACCCGCACCTGCGCCAGCGACGCCGCCCCCACGGCCACGGCCACCAGGCGGTCCACGCCGAGGGCGACGCCGGCGCACTCCGGCAGCCCCGCCTCCAGGGCCGCCAGCAGGGCCTCGTCGAGGGCGTGGACCGGCTGCCCGGCGCGGCGGCGCTCGGCCTGCTCGGCCGCGAAGCGGGCCCGCTGCGCGGCGGGGTCGGTGAGCTCGTGGTAGCCGTTGGCGATCTCCAGGCCGTCGACGAAGCACTCGAAGCGCCGCGCCGTGCGCGGGTCGGCGTCGTCGAGCCGGGCCAGCGCCGCCTGGGAGGCGGGGAAGCCGTGGAGCAGGGTGATCGTGCCGCGCCCCAAGGCGGGGCCGACGGTGTGGGAGAGGAGCAGGTCCAGGGCCGCGTCGCGCCCCGGCGCCGCCCCCTGCAGCTCGATGCCGGCGTCGTGCAGCGCCGCGGCGATCTCGGCCTCGCTCGCCGCCAGGGGGTCGATGCCGGCGTGGGCCCGGAAGGCCTCGGCGTAGCTGAGCCGCTCCACGGGCCGCTCGCCGCCGACCGCCGCGACCAGGGCGGCCACCTCGTCCATGAGCTGGTGGTGGTCGAGGCCGACGCGGTACCACTCCAGCAGGGTGAGCTCGACGGCGTGCCAGCGCCCCCGCTCACCGGCCCGCCAGGCGGGGCCGAGGTAGTAGATGTCGCCGCTGCCGGCGGCGAGCAGCCGTTTCATGGCGGACTCGGGGGAGGTCTGCAGGTAGAGCGGCCCGCCGTCGGCCGCGGCGCCGGGCACGGCGAGGCTCTCCAGGGCCGGCTCCATGGCCGCCGGCCCGAGGCACGGCGGCTGCACCTCGAGCACGCCGCGCTCGGCGAGGAAGGCGCGGATCGTCGCCAGGCAGGCGGCCCGGCGCTGCAGGGTGGCGCGGTCGGCGCCCGGCCGCCAGCCGGCGGTCACTTGTTGGCGCGGCCGACGTACTCGCCCTTGCGGGTGTCGATGCGCAGCACCTCGCCCTCCTCGATGAACAGCGGCACCCGCACCGAGGCGCCGGTCTCGAGCTTGGCCGGCTTGCTGCCGCCGCTGCTGGTGTCGCCGCGCACGCCCGGGTCGGTCTCGACGACCTGCAGGTCGACGAAGTCCGGCGCCTCGACCTGCAGCGGCTCGTCGTTCCAGAGGACGACGTTGCAGAGGTCCTGCTCCTTGATCCACTTGGCGGCCTCGGCGACGGCGCTCTCGGGGGCGGCCTTCTGCTCGAAGGAGCTGGGGTCCATGAAGTACCAGAACTCGCCGTCGTTATAGAGATACTGCAGGTCCTTCTCCATAACGTCGGCGCCCTCGACGCTGTCGCCGGACTTGAAGGTCTTCTCCACCACCCGGTTGTTCTTGAGGTTGCGGAGCTTGACGCGGCTGAAGCCCTGCCCCTTGCCGGGCTTGACGAACTCGTTCTCGACGATGGTGTAGGGATCGCCGTCGAGCATGATCTTGAGCCCGGCCTTGAACTCGTTGGTGCTGTAGGTCGCCATGGTGCCCTCAAGTGTGCGAAGTTGGACGGGATGCTAACCGATACGCCCCCGCAGCCCAAGCCGGCGGACGGCGCCGCCGCCCTGCCCGCCGAGGCCTGGCGCCGGGAGCTCGCCGCGGCCGGGGCGTGGAGCGAGGCCGGCAGGCCGAGGCGCGCGAGCAGCTCGGCGGGGTCGTCGATGGCCGCGGCGAGCTCCCGGCGCCAGGCCTCGGC
>NZ_NRSH01000035.1 GCF_016584055.1 Halorhodospira neutriphila | reverse complement strand
GCGCCCGGCGCCGCTGTACCGGGCGCGGCGGCTCGAGCGGGCGCTCGGGACGCCGGCGCGGATCTACTACAAGTACGAGGGCGTCAGCCCCTCGGGCAGCCACAAGCCGAACACGGCGGTGGCCCAGGCCTACTACAACGCCGCCGAGGGCGTGCGCCGCATCACCACGGAGACGGGGGCGGGGCAGTGGGGCTCCTCGCTGGCGCTCGCCGGCGCCATGTTCGACCTCGCCATCGAGGTCTACATGGTCGGCGTCAGCTACCGGCAGAAGCCGTACCGCCGCGCCTTCATGGAGAGCTTCGGGGCGCGCTGCGTCGCCAGCCCGAGCGAGGAGACGGCCTTCGGCCGCTCGGTGCTTGCCGAGGACCCGGAGAGCACCGGCAGCCTCGGCATCGCCATCGGCGAGGCCGTGGAGCAGGCCACCCAGCGCGAGGACACCAAGTACGCCCTCGGCAGCGTGCTCAACCACGTCCTGCTCCACCAGACGGTCACCGGCCTCGAGGCCATGGAGCAGCTCGCCATGGCCGACGACTACCCCGACACGATCATCGGCTGCACCGGCGGCGGGAGCAACTTCGCCGGCATCGTCTTCCCCTTCCTCGGCGAGGCGCTGCGCGGCGGCCGCCCCGTCGAGGCGATCGCGGTGGAGCCGACGGCGTGCCCGACGCTGACCGCCGGGCGCTTCGCCTACGACTACGGCGATTCCGCGCAGTTGACGCCGCTGACCAAGATGCACACCCTCGGCTCGGGCTTCGTCCCGCCGGGCTTCCACGCCGGGGGGCTGCGCTACCACGGGATGGCGCCGCAGATCAGCCACCTCAAGGAGCTCGGCCACCTCGACGCCCGCGCCTACGACCAGCTCGACTGCTTCGCGGCGGGCCTGCGCTTCGCCCGCGCCGAGGGCATCATCCCGGCGCCGGAGGCGAACCACGCGGTCAAGGCGGTGCTCGACGAGGCCGAGGCGTGCCGCGAGAGCGGGACCTCGAAGGCGATCCTGTTCAACCTCTGCGGCCACGGCAACTTCGACATGCAGGCGTACACGGACTACCTCGCGGGCAAGCTCAGCAATCTCGGCGGCAGCCGCAGCGAGGTGGCCATGGCCCTGTCCGGGCTGCCGTCCGTCGAGCGCTAGCCGGCGCGACAGGCACACGCAAAGCGGAATGGAGGGAGTAAGGCGGATGAGCGACTGGATATTCGAGGAGCGGGAGCGGCTGCTCAAGCAGCTCTCACGGACGACGTGGAAGGCGGTGGCGATCACGACGCCGCTGATGGCGGCGCTCGGGCTGATCGCCTACGCCGTCGTCGTCACCCAGTTCGAGCTGCTGCCCGGCGCGGAGAACACCCTGGCGATCCTGATCTTCGCCATGGCCGTGCTCGCCGGGATGTTCACGATGATCGGCATCCGCAAGCTGCTGTGGCAGCGTACGATCGGGGGGCAAGCCGATCAGCTGCGCTCCCAGCAGTTCCTCACCCACCTCACCGAGGCCGTCGGCCCGGCGGCCATGCGCTCGCTCTCCGTGCTCGCCAAGGCGCAGGTCGACCAGGCCCTCGAGCGCGAGCGCCAGGGCGAGCGGGCCACGGCGAAGGAGTACGCCGAGGCGCTGCGCTTCGCGCTGCTCCTCACGCCGGAGAGCTAGCCCCCGCCCGGGCGCCGCCGCCGTGCCTGGGAGGAGCGGTGAGGGGGGCTCAGGAGCGGGGGCGGTGGCGCTCGAGGTCGGTCTGCGGGAAGCGGTAACCCGCGGCGATCCGCCAGACGTGGGCCGGCACCATCGACTTCATCCGCTGCGGCGCCGTCCGGCTCAGGTGGATGAGGGTCTCGGCGGCCTTCATGTCGAGCCGGGCGCGGGCGAGCTCCAGGCCCCGGGGACCGATGCGCGGCATCAGCCAGGCGACCACGGGGCGCAGCCAGTCGGGCATGCCGCGGGTCGGCAGCCCCCCGGCGGCGCGCTCGGTGTTGCGGATGAACCCCTGGACCGAGCCGCGGCGCTTGCCGGCGCTGCGCGGCTCGCGGAGGCGCAGCTCGGAGCCGAGGAGCTCGAGTAGCTCGGCGCCGCGCTCGTTGCGGACGATTAGCCACTGCTCGCCCTCGCCGGCCATGTAGCCGACGGTCAGGTCGGCGAGGGCGTTGGTGTAGTCGACGCAGGTCCGGCAGGTCAGGGGGAAGAAGTCCGTCGGCAGCTGCGAGATGGGCAGCTTCAGGAAGGGGATCTCCTGCTTGCCGCCGTCGCTGAAGCGCAGCTCGACGTGGTAGTCGGCCCGGAACTCCAGGTAGGTGACGCTCTCCGGCGCCTCGGCGAGCAGGCCGAGGAACTCGTGGAAGCGCTCGGTGGTGGTGTTGTCGGAGCACGGCGTGCCGATGACGTCGAGGCGCTCGAGGCCGAGCTCGCCCTGCAGGGCGCGCAGCGGGTAGACCTGGCAGGGCAGGGCGATGACCGCCAGGCGCCGGTAGCCGCGCTCGAGGGCCGGCTCGAGGGCGGCGAGCAGCGGCGCGTAGCCCATGCGCATCCCGCGGCAATCGGCCATCTCGGCCGGATTGGTGACGATCGTCGGCTGGGGGCGCCACGGGTCGTCGGGGGCGCTGGCGACGGTGAGCACCGCATCCACCTGCCCCGTCTCCAGCAGCCGCTCGGCGATGCGCGTGGTGATGCCGGTCCACTGCGCCCCCGCCCGCGGCTGCTGGAGCCCGGCGCGGAGCATCTCGAGGTAGGGGCCGAAGCGCAGCTCGTCACCGTGCTCGAGGTTGCGCGTGCGCCCGTGGACCCGGCGCTCGAGCGCGGGGTAGTCGGGGCGAATGAACTGGCAGGCCCGGCCGCAGCGCTTCGGCGCCGGGGTCCGGGAGAGGCCGCAGTCGGTGCACAGATCGCGCGGCGCCGGGTCGGGCAGGGGCGGAGTGAATGCCATGGCTTGCCAACTCTAGTCAGCCGGTTTGTGGCGGGTCAACGGCCGGGCGCCCCTTACTCGGAGCCCTGGCCGCCGTGGCCCATGAGGCCGTGGCGGCGCAGCTTCGAGTACAGGCTCTGCCGGCTCAGCCCCAGCAGCTCCGCCGCCGAGGCCCGGTTGCCGCGGGTCTTGCGCAGCGCCGTCTCGATGCAGAGGCGCTCGACCAGGTCCGTCGACTGGCGCACGAGATCGCGCAGCGGGACCCGGCCGACGAGGCCGGTGAGCTGCTCGATCATGCGCGGCTGGTCCTCGTCGGTCCACGCCTCGGGCGTGGGGGCCGGCTCGGGCAGGAGCCGCCCCGCCGCCAGGCGCCAGCCGTTGCTGAGCGCCAGGAGCCGGTACTCGAGCGTGACCACGGCCTGGCCGAGGCGCTGCTCGACGGCGGGGCCGCCCTGGGCCGGCGCGCCCCCGCCGTCGAGCAGCGTGCGGAGGGCCTCGGCGCTCGCCGCGGTCCGGGCCGTCGCCGCCCACGCCGCCCCCACCCACTCGCTCGCCTGCAGCAGCTGGTGGTGGTCGCCGCTGACGCCGAAGTCGCGGACGGTCCCCTGGGGGTCGATGACCAGCGTCAGGTCCGCGGCCGCGGCGATTAGCCCCACCCAGGCGTCGGTATCGAGCGCCTCGAGCGCCTCCGCCGGGGGCGCGAGCCCCTTTAGCAGCAGTCCGTCCGCTCCCAAGGCCGGCTCCGTGGGTGCGCTGGCGATTTGATCTGGACCATTTTGATCTTAATTAAAGGCCTCTTTTCCCATTGATGGAATCGTGCCCGGAAAGTGCAATTCCAGTATCGGGGGTTGCGACGATATGACGCCGAAATCTCGCTGATCGTCGGGCCCGTTTTGAAAGCTTCCCTCAATGGGCGGGGACGTCCAGCCAGCTTGACACACCCGGGGGGCGCCAGTAGATTCGAAAACACATCGGGACGTCACGGATGCAGCGCGATGCAGCGTCAGCCCTCCATGAAAGCCCCACCCGCGGGGCTCTACACGGAAGAGCAGCGTCGCCGCCGCGACGCCTCCCCCTGGACCCTCGTCCAGGGAATCCTCGCCCCCACGCAATTCCTCGTCTTTTTGGTCAGCCTCGCGCTGGTGATTTGGTACTTGGTCACCGGCGACGGCCTGGCGATTGCCGCCTGGTCGGTGGTGATCAAGACGCTGGTCCTCTACGCGATCATGATCGCCGGCTCGATCTGGGAGAAGGACGTCTTCGGCCACTACCTCTTCGCCCCCGCCTTCTTCTGGGAGGACGTGGTCAGCATGGGGGTCATCGCGCTGCACACCGCCTACCTCGTGGTGTGGCTCGGCGACCTCCTCCCCTACGCCCAGCAGATGGCGATCGCCCTGGCCGCCTACGCCGCCTACGCGGTCAACGCCGCGCAGTTCCTCCTCAAGCTGCGCGCCGCGCGGCTGCAGGAGGCCCGCATGGGCGCCGCGGAGGGCCATCGAGCCGCCCCCGAGGGCGCGGCGGCCGGGGAGGGGGCGGAATGAGCCGCTCCTCGGGCAGCGGCCTGCAGCAGTGCCCCGCCGCCGGGGAGGGCCGCGACGGCATCCTCCAGGAGCAGGGGCAGCGGCAGGTCTTCTGCGGGCTGACAAGCATCGTCTGGCTGCACCGCAAGATGCGCGACGCCTTCTTCCTGGTCGTCGGCTCGCGCACCTGCGCCCACCTCCTGCAGTCCGCCGCGGGGGTGATGATCTTCGCCGAGCCGCGCTTCGCCACGGCGGTGCTCGGCGAGCGCGACCTCGCCGGCATGGCCGACTGCAACGACGAGCTCGACCGCATCGTCGGCGAGCTCCTCGAGCGCCGCCCGGAGATCCGCAACCTCTTCCTCGTCGGCTCCTGCCCCTCCGAGGTGATCAAGCTCGACCTCGACAAGGCCGCCGAGCGGCTGACGGCGGCCCACGAGGGGGGGGTGCGGGTCGTGCACTACTCGGGCAGCGGCCTCGAGACGGCCTTCACCCAGGGCGAGGACCAGTGCCTGACGAGCCTCGCCGCCCGGCTGCCGGCCAAGACGGACGAGGCGCCGTCGCTGATCGTCCTCGGCACCCTCGCCGACGTCGTCGAGGACCAGTTCCGCCGGCTCTTCGACGAGCTCGGCATCGGCCCCGTGGCCTTCCTGCCCCCGCGCCGCAGCGACGAGCTGCCGCCCGTCGGCCCGGGCACGCGGCTGCTGCTCGCCCAGCCCTTCGTCGGCGAGGCGACCCGTGCGCTCATTCGTCGCGGGGCGGAGCGCATCGAGGCACCGTATCCTCTAGGCGTTGAGGGGACACTCCAGTGGCTGCGCGCGGCCGCGGAGGCCTTCGGGGTCGAGCAGGAGCGGGTCGACGAGGTCACGGCCGCCCCGGTGGCCCGCGCCCGCGAGGCCCTGGCGCGCCAGGGCGAGCGGCTCAGGGGGCGGCGGATCACCTTCCTGCCCGACTCGCAGCTGGAGCTCCCCCTGGCCCGCTTCCTGGCCGCCGAGTGCGGGATGGAGCCTGTCGAGGTGGCGATGCCGTACTACGACCGCGAGCTCCACGGCGCCGAGCGCGAGGCCCTCGGCGAGGGGGTCCGGCTGGTGGAGGGGCAGGACCTCGAGGCCCAGCTCGACCGGCTCCGCGCCGACCGGCCCGACCTGACGGTCTGCGGGCTGGGGCTCGCCAACCCCCTGGAGGCGGAGGGCCTGCTCACCAAGTGGTCCATCGAGCTGGTCTTCTCCCCCATCCAGGGCTTCGAGCAGGCGGGCGATCTGGCCGAGCTCTTCGCCCGGCCCCTGGTACGCCGCGAGACGCTGAGGGTGTAGGAGCATGGAGCTGACACTCTGGACGTACGAGGGTCCCCCGCACGTGGGCGCGATGCGCGTCGCCGCATCGATGGAGGGGGTCCACTACGTCCTCCACGCCCCCCAGGGCGATACCTACGCCGACCTGCTCTTCACCATGATCGAGCGCCGGCCCTCCCGGCCGCCGGTCACCTACACCACCTTCCAGGCCCGCCACCTCGGGCGGGATACGGCCGAGCTGGTCCGCGAGACCGTCGCCGCCGCCTATGAGCGCCACCGGCCGCAGGCGCTGCTCGTCGGCGAGGCCTGCACCGCCGAGCTGCTCCAGGACCAGCCCGGCAGCCTCGCCGCGAACATGGAGCTGCCGGTGCCGGTGATCGCTCTGGAGTCCGGGGCCTACTCGCGCAAGGAGGGCTTCGGCGCCAGCGAGGCCTTCTACCAGCTCGTCCGCGGCCTGGCGGGCCCGGCGGCGGAGGCTGCCGGCACGGAGCGCGCCGGCGGGGAGGCGCCGCGGGCCAACCTCCTCGGGCCGACCTCCCTGGGCTTCCGCTGCCGCGACGACGTCCGCGAGGTGACCGGCCTGCTCGAGGCGCTGGGGGTCACGGTCAACGTGGTCGCCCCCCTCGGCGCCACCCCCGACGACCTGCGCCGGATCCCGGAGGCGGACTTCAATATCTGCCTCTACCCGGAGGTGGCGCGCACCGCCTGCGAGTGGCTGCAGCGCCACCTCCGCCAGCCCATGGTCACCACGGTGCCCCTCGGCCTCGGGGCGACGCGCGACTTCATCCGCGAGGTCGGCGAGGTGGCGGGGATCGACACCGCCGCGGCTGCCGCCGACGCCGACGCCCGGATGGCGTGGTACTCCCGCTCCGTCGACTCCAACTACCTCACCGGCAAGCGGGCGTTCATCTTCGGCGACGCCACGCACGCCGTGGCGGCGGCGCGCATCGCCCACGAGGAGCTCGGCTTCACGGTGGTCGGGCTGGGCACCTACAGCCGCGAGCACGCCCGCGAGGTGCGCCGCGCCGCCAAGGCCTACGGCGTCGAGCCGCTGATCACCGACGACTACCTGGAGGTCGAGCGCCGGGTCGCCGAGGCGACGCCGGAGCTGGTCCTCGGCACGCAGATGGAGCGCCACATCGCCAAGCGGCTGGGGCTGCCCTGCGCGGTGATCTCGGCGCCCGCCCACGTCCAGGACTTCCCCGCCCGCTACGCCCCGAACATGGGGCTCGAGGGCGCCAACGTCATCTTCGACACGTGGGTCCATCCCCTGATGATGGGGCTCGAGGAGCACCTGCTGGGGATGTTCAAGGAGGACTCCGAGTTCAGCGCCGACGCCCCCTCGCACCTCGAGACCACGGCCGCGCCGGCGGCCGCCGGGGCAGAGGAGGCCTCGGCGGCCGCCGCCGAGCCGGCCGCCGAGGCCCCGCAGGGGGCGGGGGTGCAGTGGACGGCAGACGCGGAGGCCGAGCTGCGCAAGATTCCCTTCTTCGTGCGCGGCAAGGCCCGCCGGAACACGGAGCGCTTCGCTGCCGACCGCGGCATTGCGACCATAACAGTGGAGACGATCTACGATGCCAAAGCCCACTTCAGTCGCTGATCCGACGCCGGTACGCGTCGCCATCATCTCGCTCGACAACCACATGGCGGGCGCGGTCGAGCGCGCGCGGCCGGGGCTGCAGAAGGAGATCCCGGGGCTGGAGCTGAGCTTTCACGCCGCCTCGGACTGGAACAACAACACCGCCGCCCTCGAGCGCTGCCGCGAGCGCATCGCCCGGGCGGATATCATCGTCGTCACCATGCTCTTCATGGAGGAGCACATCGAGCCGGTGCTCGAGGACCTGCGGGCCCGGCACGGCGACTGCGACGCCCTGGTGGCGATCATGTCCTCCGGCGAGGTGATGAAGCTCACGCAGATGGGCAAGTTCACCATGGACGGCTCGAGCCGGGGGCCCATGTCCTGGCTCAAGAAGCTGCGCGGGCAGGGCAAGTCCAAGAAGGGCAAGGAGCAGGACGACGACAGCACCTCGGGGGAGAAGCAGGCCGCGATGCTGCGCCGCATCCCCCGGCTGCTGCGCTTCATCCCCGGCACGGCCCAGGACGTGCGCGCCTACTTCCTCACCTGGCTCTACTTCCTGGCCAGCTCCGATGAGAACGTCGCCAACATGGTGCGCTTTCTCATCAACCGCTACGCCGACGGCCCCCGGCGGGGGCTGCGCGGCAGCCTGACGGTCCAGGACCCCATCGAGTACCCGGACGTCGGCGTCTACCACCCGCGCATCGCCGGCCGGGTCAGCGCCGAGGCCCGCGACCTGCCCGCCCCGGAGGGCGGCGGGGAGCGCGGCACCGTCGGGCTGCTGCTGATGCGCTCCTACGTCCTCGCCGGCGACTCGGCGCACTACGACGGCGTCATCAGCGCGCTGGAGTCCCGCGGCTACCGCGTCATCCCGGCCTTCGCCAGCGGCCTCGACAACCGCCCGGCGGTGGAGCGCTACTTCATGGCGGACGGGCGCGCCGTGGTGGACGCGGTGGTCTCCCTGACCAGCTTCTCCCTCGTCGGCGGGCCGGCCTACAACAACGCCGGCGCCGCCGAGCAGCTGCTGCGCCGGCTCGACGTCCCGTACCTGATCGCCCAGGCCCTGGAGTTCCAGTCCCTCGAGCAGTGGGAGGCCTCCGATCGCGGCCTGACCCCGGTGGAGACCACCATGATGGTCGCCATCCCCGAGCTCGACGGCGCCACGAACCCCATGGTCTTCGCCGGCCGCGCTGCCGTGCCGGGCAGCGACGGCGTCTGCCGGATGGAGGCCCACCCGGAGCGGGCCGGCACGCTCGCCGGGCGCGTCGACCGCCTCGTGCAGCTGCGCCGCAGCGAGCGCAGCGAGCGCAAGCTGAGCATCGTGATCTTCAGCTTCCCGCCCCAGGCCGGGGCCCTGGGCACGGCGGCCTACCTGTCGGTGTTCGCCTCGCTCTACAACACCCTCGCCGAGCTCCGGGAGGCCGGCTACCGCGTCGAGCTGCCCGAGTCGGCGGAGGCGCTGCGCGACCGGATCATCGCCGGCAACGCCAACCAGTACGGCGCCCACGCCAACGTCCACGCGCGGATCTCCGTCGACGACTACGTCTCCCGCGAGCCCTACCTCCAGGAGATCGAGGCGCAGTGGGGGTCGGCGCCGGGCCGGCAGCAGAGCGACGGGCAGTCGATCTTCGTGCTCGGCGAGCAGTTCGGCAACGTCTTCGTCGGCGTCCAGCCCGGCTTCGGCTACGAGGGCGACCCCATGCGGCTGCTCTTCGAGAAGGGGCTGACGCCGACCCACGCCATGTCCGCCTTCTACCGCTACATCCGCGAGGACTTCGGCGCCGACGCGGTGCTGCACTTCGGCACCCACGGGGCGCTGGAGTTCATGCCGGGCAAGCAGTGCGGGATGAGCGGCCACTGCTGGCCGGACCGGCTCATCGGCGACCTGCCCAACTACTACCTCTACGCCGCCAACAACCCCTCCGAGGGCTCCATCGCCAAGCGCCGTTCGGCGGCGACGCTGATCAGCTACTTGACCCCGCCGGTGGGCAAGGCCGGGCTGTACAAGGGGCTGCTCGAGCTCAAGTCCTCGGTGGAGCGCTACCGCGGCGCGCCGCCGGACAACGTCGAGGAGCGCGCCGAGCTCGCCCGGCTCATCCAGAGCCAGGCGGCGGCGGTGGACCTCGCCGAGATGGACCCCGAGTGGGGCGAGGAGGAGGCCCCGGAGCGCATCGCGCAGCTCAGCGAGGACATCCTCGAGATGGAGTACACCCTCATCCCCGAGGGCCTGCACGTGGTCGGCCAGGCGCCCTCGCGGGAGGGGCGGATCGACCAGCTCGTCTCCATCGCCGAGACGGTCCACGGCGTCGAGGCCGACCGCGGCTGCATCGCCGCCCTGGTCGACGGCCACTCGCCGCAGGAGGCCCTCGCCGCCGCCGAGTCCGAGGCCCACGAGACCACCGAGGCGCTCCTCGAGGGGCTCGCCGAGACGGCCCGGCAGCTCGGCGAGAACCGCGAGCTCGAGGGCATCGTCCAGGCCCTCGACGGGCGTTTCGTGCCCCCGGTGGCCGGCGGCGACCTGCTGCGCAGCCCGCAGATCCTGCCCACCGGCCGGAACATGCACGGCTTCGACCCGTACCGCATCCCCAGCGCCTTCGCCGTCCAGGACGGCGCCAAACAGGCCGAGCGGCTGCTCGACAAGCACCGCGAGGAGGGCCAGGAGCTGCCGGACTCCATCGCCATGGTCCTGTGGGGCACCGACAACCTCAAGAGCGAGGGCGGCCCCATCGGCCAGGCCCTCCACCTCATCGGCGCCCGGCCGCGCTTCGACAGCTACGGCAAGCTCGCCGGCGCCGAGCTCATCCCCCTCGAGGAGCTCGGCCGCAAGCGCATCGACCTGGTCATCACCCTCTCGGGCATCTTCCGCGACCTGCTCCCGCTGCAGACGCGGGTGCTCGCCGAGGCGGCCTACCTCGCCGCCGAGGCCGAGGACGAGCCGCTGGCGATGAACCCCATCCGGCGCAACGCCCTGGCGTACCAGGAGGCGCACGGCTGCGACTTCGAGACCGCGGCGCTGCGGGTGTTCAGCAACGCCGACGGCGCCTACGGCTCCAACGTCGGCTCGATGATCGACCAGGGCGCCTGGGAGGACGAGGACGAGCTCGCCGACACCTACACCCGGCGCAAGTGCTACGCCTACGGCCGCACCGGGCAGCCGGTGCGCCAGGAGGAGCTGCTCGGCAGCATGCTCTCCGGCGTCGAGCTCACCTACCAGAACCTCGAGTCGGTGGAGCTCGGCGTGACCACCATCGACCACTACTTCGACACCCTCGGCGGGATCAGCCGCGCCGTCGGCCGCGCCCGCGGCGACCAGGTGCCGGTCTACATCGGCGACCAGACCCGGGGCGAGGGCAAGGTGCGCACCCTCTCCGACCAGGTGGCCCTCGAGACGCGCACCCGGATGCTCAACCCCAAGTGGTACGAGAGCCTGCTCGAGCACGGCTATGAGGGGGTCCACCAGATCGAGGAGCACCTGACCAACACCATGGGCTGGTCGGCGACCACCGGGCAGGTCTCGCCGTGGGTCTACCAGCAGTTCACGCAGACCTTCATGCTCGACGAGCAGATGCGCGAGCGCATGGCGCAGCTCAACCCGGCGGCCTCGGCGAAGCTCGCGCACCGGCTGCTCGAGGCCCACGAGCGCAACTACTGGAACCCCGACGAGGAGACCCTCGAGGCCCTGCGCCGCGCCGGCGATGAGCTCGAGGACTACTACGAGGGCGTGACCGACGACCAACAGGAGGCGGCCGCATGACCAACGGCGCGACGCCGGGCACCGGCGACGGGGAGGGCAGCGTCCAGTTCCACCTGGAGCCGGACGGGGAGCTCGACCGCGCCAAGGTCTTCGCCGTCTACGGCAAGGGGGGGATCGGCAAGAGCACCTGCACCTCGAACCTCGCCGTGGCCTTCAGCCAGCTCGGCAAGCGGGTGCTGCAGATCGGCTGCGACCCCAAGCACGACTCGACCTTCACGCTCACCAAGCGCCTGGTGCCGACGGTCATCGACAGCCTCGAGGAGGTGGACTTCCACACCGAGGAGCTGCGCCCGGACGACTACGTCTACGAGGGCTACGGCGGGGTGCTCTGCGTCGAGGCCGGCGGGCCGCCCGCGGGGACCGGCTGCGGCGGCTACGTGGTCGGCCAGACGGTCAAGCTGCTCAAGCAGCACCACCTGTTCGAGGAGACCGACGTCGTCCTCTTCGACGTCCTCGGCGACGTGGTCTGCGGCGGCTTCGCCGCCCCGCTGCAGCACGCCGACCGGGCGCTGGTGGTCAGCGCCAACGACTTCGACTCCATCTTCGCCATGAACCGCATCGCCGGGGCGATCCAGGCCAAGGCGAGGAACTACCGGGTCCGGCTCGGCGGCGTCATCGCCAACCGCAGCGAGACCATCGAGCAGATCGAGCGGTTCAATGAGGCCGCCGGCATGCGGACCCTGGCCCACGTGCCCAACTACGACGTCATCCGGCGCAGCCGCCTGCAGAAGTCGACCCTCTTCGAGCTCGACGAGGACTCCCAGGAGCTCAAGCGCGCCCGCGACGAGTACCTGGGCCTGGCGGCGGCGCTGTGGAACGGGGTCGAGCCGCTCGACCCGTCGCCGCTGCGCGATCGCGACGTCTTCGACCTGCTGGGGTTCGATTGATGGCGACGAGCTCGTACCAGGAGCGGCGCGGCCGCGTGGAGCGCTACTTCGACCAGACCGCGGTGGAGACGTGGCGCCGGCTGACCTCCGACGCCCCGGTCAGCGGCGTGCGGGCGACGGTACGGGCCGGGCGTGAGCAGATGCGCCGGACCCTGCTCGACGGGCTGCCGGCGGACATGACCGGCCAGCGGCTGCTCGACGCCGGCTGCGGCCCCGGGACCCTCGCCTTCGAGGCCGCGCGCCGCGGCGCCGAGGTGGTCGCGGTGGACGTCTCCGCCAACCTCATCGACCTCGCGCGGGAGCGGATGCCGGCGGACCTCGCCCCGGGGCGGATCGACTTCCAGGTAGGCGACATGCTCGCCCCCGAGCACGGGTCGTTTGACTACGTCGTCTCCATGGACGTGCTCATCCACTACCCCTGCGCCGACGTGGTCGAGGCCCTCGCGGGCCTCGCCGAGCGCACCCGCGAGCGGATCCTGTTCACCTTCGCCCCGCGGACGCCCCTGCTGACGACGATGCACGCCGTCGGGCGGCTCTTCCCCAAGGGCGACCGGGCACCGTCCATCGAGCCCATCGCGGAGGGCCGGCTACGCCGGGCGCTGGCCGCCGAGCCCCGCCTGTCAGCGTGGCAAGGGGGCCGGACGCACCTGATCCGCAGGGGGTTCTACATTTCCCAGGCGCTGGAGCTGCAGCGGCAATGAGTAGTGCCAAAAGTCCACTGATCCAAGTCTGGAAGCGGCTCGGGCCGCGCTTCCTGCCCTTCGCCGACGCGGCGACTACAGAGCTGCCCCTCGGGCGGCTGCTGCGGCTGTCGTTCTTCCAGATCACCGTCGGGATGGCCATCGTGCTGCTCACCGGCACGCTCAACCGGGTCATGATCCACGAGCTCGGGGTCCCGGCGAGCCTGGTGGCGGCCATGGTGGCCCTGCCCATCCTCTTCGCCCCCTTCCGGGCGCTGATCGGCCACCGCTCGGACCACCACCGCTCCTTCCTCGGCTGGCGGCGGGTCCCCTACATCTGGCTGGGCAGCCTCCTGCAGTTCGGCGGGCTGGCGATCATGCCCTTCGCGCTCATGGTCCTCTCGGCGACGGCCGAGCAGGCGCCGATCGCCGGATCGATCGGGGCGGCGCTGGCTTTCCTGCTGACCGGCGTGGGGCTGCACACCACGCAGACAGCGGGCCTGGCCCTGGCCACGGACCTGGCGCCGGAGTACAAGCGCCCCCGCGTGGTGGCGCTGCTCTACTTCATGCTGCTGTTCGGCATGATGGTCAGCGCCCTCGTCTACGGGGCGCTGCTCACCGACTTCAGCCCCGGCCTCCTGATCCGCGTGATCCAGGGAGCGGCGGTGATCACCATGACCCTCAACCTGATCGCCCTGTGGAAGCAGGAGCCGCGCAACCCCGAGCGCACCCGCGTCGATCAGCCGCGACCTACGTTCGGCCAAGCGTGGCACAGTCTTAAGGAGAAAGGCCGAGTCGGCCGGCTCCTGGTGGTCATCGGCCTGGGGACCGCCGGCTTCGGGATGCAGGACATCATCCTCGAGCCCTACGGGGCCGCCGTGCTCGACCTTTCGGTGTCGGCGACCACGACGCTGACCGCCATGTGGGCAGCCGGCATGCTGGCCGGGTTCGGGATCTCGGCGTGGCTGCTCGATCGCGGCGGCCACCCCTACCGGCTGGCAGCGGTCGGTACGACGCTTGGCGTGGCGGCCTTTGCCGCCGTGATCCTCTCGGCACCCTTGGAGTCGCCGTTGCTGTTCAGGTTCGGTATCATACTGATTGGTTTCGGCGGCGGGCTGTTCGCCGTGGGCACGCTGGTGGCCGCCATGGGGCTTTCCACCGGCGAGGAGACCGGCATCGCCCTGGGCGCCTGGGGGGCCGTGCAGGCGACGGCGGCGGGCGTGGCGGTGGCCACGGGCGCCGGCGTCAGCGACCTGGTTACCGCCCTGGCCGAGCAGGGCATCCTGGGGGAGGTGATGGCGAGTCCCGCGGCGGGGTACAGCGTGGTCTACCATATCGAGATCGCGCTGCTGCTCGCCACCTTGGTCGCAATCTGGCCCCTGACGCGCGCCGCGCAGCAAGGGGAGCAGACGTCATCATCGTCTCGTTTTGGCCTGGCCGACTTTCCCGGCTGAGGCGACTACGTGTGGAGGTTCGTTATGGAAAGCGCAGCAATTACAGAATATATCGACGTTGGCCAACTCACGCTCTACGGCTTCTGGCTCTTCCTCGCCGGCCTGATCTTCTACCTGCGCCGGGAGGACAAGCGCGAGGGCTACCCCCTCAAGAGTGAGCCGAATGAGACGACGAGCGGCGAGGTCCGCACCTTCGAGGGCTTCCCGGCCGTCCCCTCGCCGAAGACCTTCAAGCTGGCCGACGGCCGCGAGATCCAGGTGCCGCGGCCCGAGAAGGTCGACTACAACCTCAACGCCAAGAAGGTCGAGCCCTGGGACGGCGCTCCGCTCGAGCCCCTCGGCGACCCGATGAAGGACGGCCTCGGCCCGGCGGCCTACACCGTCCGCGAGGAGACCCCGGACCGGGACCTCGAGGGCCGGCTGAAGATCGCGCCGCTGCGCAACGCCACCGAGATGTCCGTCGATACCCGCGATCCGGATCCGCGGGGCATGCCGGTGATCGGCTGCGACGGCAAGCAGGGCGGCCGCATCCTCGACGTCTGGGCCGACCGTGCCGAGAAGCGGGTGATGTACCTCGAGGTCGAGATCGCCTCCGGGCAGGCCGTCAGCCCGGCCGGGGGGAGCACCAGCGAGACGGCCAACCGCGCCCTGCTGCCGATCAACTTCGCCCGCGTGGAGGACGACGCCGTCTACGTGCAGTCCATCCAGAGCAGCCAGTTCGGCGGCGTGCCGCGGCTGCGTGATGCCGACGAGATCACGCCCTTCGAGGAGGACAAGATCTGCGCCTACTACGGCGGCGGCGTGCTCTACGCAACCGCGGAGCGTGCGGAGCCGGCCCTGTGAGGACCCACGAGTATGAACCCGTTCCGGGGCTCCCCGAGGAGCTCCCGGAAGGGGAGGAAGTGCTCTGGCAAGGGAAGCCCGCTTGGTGGTCGCTCACCAAGCGGGCGCTCCATGTCCGCATCGTTGCAGGCTATTTCATCATCGTAGCGGCCTACCTGGCGACGACGGGCCTGCTCAGCGGCGCCGGCGTGGCCACGGCCTCCGGCCAGGCCTTCGGCCAGCTCCTGATCGGGGCCCTCGCCGTGGGGCTGCTCAGCGCCATCGGGCGCTGGATGGCCCAGACTACCCTCTATACGATTACCAACCGGCGGGTCGTCATGCGCATCGGCGCCGCCCTGCCGATGACGATCAACCTGCCGTACGCGCGGCTCGAGGCCGCCAACCTGGCCCAGCACAAGGACGGCACCTGCGATATCTCGCTCCGGCTCTTCGAGCACGACCGGGTCAGCTTCTTCCTCTTCTGGCCGCACATCCGCCCATGGCGGCTGCGCCACCCGGAGCCGACCCTGCGCTCGGTCGCCGAGGGCGATGAGGCAGCGCGGGTGCTCGCGCAAGCCCTCGAGGACACCCGCAAGGCGGAGCAGGAGGCCACGCAGGCCGAGAGAGCGCAGCCCGAGCAGTCGGCGGCCGCCGACTACGCCACCAGCACGAGCTAAGGGAGGGGCGATGAGCGACTTGCGAGCCGGCCCCGTATCCAAGGTCATCATGCCGGTGACGGCGCTGACGATCATCGCCCTGCTGACGGTCTACGTCCTCTACACCGAGTGGGGCATGGAGGATGCCGAGCAGGGCCTGAACCCGCCGGTGGCGGAGCGGGCCCTGTCGTTCGAGGACCGCGACGGCGAGGTCGTCGTCCGTGATGCGCGTAGCGGCGAGGTCCTGGAGGTGCTGGGCACGGGCGAGGGCGCCTTCATCCGCTCCACTGTCCGTCAGCTGGCGCAGCAGCGCACGCGCACCGGCGATACGCAGGAGGTGCCGTTCATGCTGCGCGGCCAGGCGGACGGCCGCCTGCTGCTGGCGGATCCGGTCACCGGCCGCCGGGTCGATCTCTCCGCCTTCGGCAAGACGAATGCTGCCGCGTTCGCGCGCTTCCTGGAAGGGCAGGGCAGCGCCAAGGCGCAGCAGCAGTAGCCCGCCATGGTCGAGTACGTCCTGCCGGCCCTCTTCGCGCTATTCCTGTGGTGGTTCAGCACGGGGCTGATCATCTACCTGGACAACCTCCCGACCTGGACCTTCCGCTGGAGCATGCTCGGCGCCACCGGCGCGCTGGGGATCGGGCTCTACGCCCTGTCCCTCAGCAGCCAGGACGCGAGCGTGACCGGGGCCTACGTCGCCTTCACGAGCGCCCTGGTGGTCTGGGCGTGGGTGGAGCTCAGCTACTACACGAACTACCTGACGGGGCCCCGGCAGGCGCCGTGCCCGCAGGACTGCCGGGGGTGGCGGCACTTTTGGCACGCCGTCCAGAGCAATATCTACCACGAGCTCGCGATCGTCGCCCTCGGGCTGGTGATCTGGCTCCTGGTCCGGGACGGCAGCAACGGCGTGGCGCTGTGGACCTACCTGGTCTTCGCCTGGATGCACGAGAGCGCCCGGATCAACGTCTTCCTCGGGGTGCGCAACCTCAACGAGGAGTTCGTCCCCGATCACATGCAGTTCCTGCGCAGCTTCATGCGGCGGCGCCCGATGAACCTCTTCTTCCCCCTCTCGGTGACGGTCTCCACCGTGGCCCTGGTCCTGCTCATCCAGCAGGCCGCAGCGCCCGGCGTGGAGCCCTTCACCGCCGTCGGGGTGACCCTGGTGGCGGCCCTCATGGCGCTGGCCATCCTCGAGCACTGGTTCCTGGTGATCCCCCTGCCGACGGCGATCCTCTGGCACTGGGGCCTCAAGGCGCGGGATGAGCACCACCGCCTGACCCCCAGCCCGACAGCGGACGCCGATCTCTCCTCGTAGGGGAGGGCAGCGAGAATGAAGCCAAGAGCCGTGCGCGTGCCAGGCTGGATCTCCCTCCTCGCGGTGGCGGCCCTGCTCGCTGCGGCGCTCGCCCTGTGGCAGCTGTACGCCGGCGAGGCCGGGGTCCAGCGCCAGGACGCGGTGGTCGACGGCACGCCGGTCACCGTCTACAGCCCCGCCGAGGGCGCCTCGGGACCGCCGGTGCTCATCGCCCACGGCTTCGCCGGCTCCCAGCGGCTCATGGAGCCGTTCGCCCTGACCCTGGCCCGCAACGGCTACACCGCCGTCACCTACGACTTCCTCGGCCACGGCCGCAACCCCCGGCCGCTCTACGGCGACGTGACCGCGCCGGTCACTGAGCCGGGCAGCGCCGGGGAGGCGCTCGTGGCGCAGACCCGGGCCGTCGCCGAGTACGCGCGGCGGATCACGGGGCGCCAGGAGCTGGCCATCCTCGGCCACTCCATGGCCACGACCATCGTCGCCCGCTACGCGCAGCTCGACCCTGCCGTCGAGGCCACCGTCGGGGTCTCCCTCTTCGCGCCGACGGTCGACGCCGAGACGCCGCGCAACCTCCTGGTGATCGTCGGCGGCCTCGAGGGGCGGCTGATCGAGGAGGGGCGGCGCGTGGTCGCCATGGCCGCCGGGATCGAGCCGGGGGCCGTGCAGCCGGGCCGGACCTACGGCGACCCCGTCGACGGCAACGCCCGCCGCCTGGCGGTCATCGAGGGCGTCGAGCACATCAGCGTCCTCTACAGCGGCGAGAGCCTCGGCGCGGCGCTGGACTGGCTCGATCGGGCCTTCGAGCGCAGCAGCGCCGGGGAGGTCGCCGTACGGGGGCCGTGGATCCTGCTGCTGCTCGCGGCGGTGATCGCCCTGGCGCGGCCGGCGAGCAGGCTGCTGCCCCGCGTGGCAGCGGCCTGGCACGGCGCCGACGCCTCCTGGCGGACCCTGGCGCTGGCGAGCGGCGTGCCCGCGCTGCTCACGCCCCTGCTGCTGGCGCCGATCCCCACGGGCTTTTTGCCGGTGCTCGTCGCCGACTACGTGGCGGTCCACTTCGCGCTCTACGGGGTGCTGAGCGCCGCCGCGCTCTGGTGGCTGGGGGGAAGGCCCTCGCTGCGCCGCCTCGGGGGGCGGGTGCTGCCCGAGGGGCGGCCCTGGCGGCTGGCGCTGGCCGCGGCGGCCCTGACGGGCTACTGCGTGATCGCCCTGGGCTGGCCCATCGACCGCTTCGTGACCTCCTTCTACCCGGTGCTCGAGCGCCTGCCCCTGATGCTCGCCATGCTGGCCGGGACCCTGCCGTACTTCCTCGCCGACGAGTGGCTGACCCGGGGCGGGGCGGCCCGGCGGGGCGCCTACCCGGCGACCAAGCTCCTCTTCCTCCTCTCGCTGGGGCTGGCCATCGCCCTGGACTTCGAGGGCCTCTTTTTCCTGATCATCATCGTGCCGGTGATCATGGCCTTCTTTGTGGTCTACGGCCTGTTCAGCCGCTGGGCGTACCGGCGGAGCGGGCACCCCTTCGTGGCCGGCGTGGCCAACGCCGTCGCCTTCGCCTGGGCGCTGGCGGTGACCTTCCCGCTGCTCGGCGGGGGGCAGCCGTAGGGCGCTAGCGGTAGCGCAGCTCGAACCGGCAGGCCTCGCCGCCGGCGGCGGCGCACTCCACCTCGCGGACCTGGGAGCGGCGGTTGACGAGGGCCTGGAAGAGCCGCTCGAAGACGCTCGCGTGCCAGTGGCAGACCGGCTGCTCGGCCCGCTCGCCGGCGACGACGGGGTTGTCGCGGATCTCGAGCAGGCAGGGCCGGCCGCGCCGGTAGCTGAAGGTGCCGGAGCCGACGAAGGTCCAGGCGTTGCGCTCGATGGCGCGCAGGAGGAGGGGCCCCGAGAGGG
>NZ_NRSH01000034.1 GCF_016584055.1 Halorhodospira neutriphila | reverse complement strand
CCCCGCCTCCCGCCGGGTCCATATCCCCGGCAGCCGCCCGGACCTGCGGGTCGCCGCGCGGGAGATCGACCTGAGCCCCACCGAGACCGCCGGCGGCCCCCGGCCCAACCCGCCGCTGCAGGTCTACGACACCGGCGGCCCCTACACCGACCCCGACGCGGCGCTCGACCCGGCCCGGGGGATCACCCGGGTCCGCGCCCCGTGGATCGCCGAGCGCGCCGCCGGGACGACGCAGATGGGCCACGCCCGGGCCGGCGTGATCACCCCGGAGATGGAGTACGTCGCCCTGCGCGAGGGGCTCGAGCCGGCGTTCGTGCGCGACGAGATCGCCCGCGGGCGCGCCGTGATCCCGGCCAACCGCCACCACCCGGAGGCGGAGCCGATGGCCATCGGCCGCCACTGCAAGGTCAAGGTCAACGCCAACATCGGCAACTCGCCGCTCAGCTCCGGGGTGCCCGAGGAGCTCGAGAAGCTCGTCCACGCCGTGCGCTGGGGGGCGGACACGGTCATGGACCTGTCCACCGGCGAGGCGATCCACGAGACCCGGGAGTGGCTGCTGCGCAACTCGCCGGTGCCCATCGGCACGGTGCCCATCTACCAGGCCCTGGAGAAGGCCGGCGAGCCCGAGGACCTGAGCTGGCCGCTCTTCCGCGAGACCCTGATCGAGCAGGCCGAGCAGGGCGTGGACTACTTCACCATCCACGCCGGGGTGCGCCGCGAGCACATCCCCCTCGCCCGGGAGCGGCTCACCGGCATCGTCTCGCGGGGCGGCTCCATCGTCGCCAAGTGGTGCCAGGCCCACCAGGCGGAGAGCTTCCTCTACGAGCGCTTCGACGAGATCTGCGAGATCCTCGCCCACTACGACATCACCGTCTCCCTCGGCGACGGGCTGCGCCCGGGCTGCGTGGCGGACGCCTCCGACGCCGCGCAGATGGGCGAGCTGCGCACCCTCGGCGAGCTCACCGAGCGGGCCTGGGCCCACGGCGTGCAGGTGATCATCGAGGGGCCGGGCCACGTGCCCATGGACCAGATCGAGGCGAACATGGCCGCCGAGCGCGAGGCCTGCCACGAGGCGCCGTTCTACACCCTCGGGCCCATCGTCACCGACATCGCTCCGGGGTACGACCACATCACCTCGGCGATCGGCGCCGCGCAGATCGGCTGGCACGGCACTGCTATGCTCTGCTATGTAACGCCGAAGGAGCACCTGGGGCTGCCCAACGCCGACGATGTGCGCACGGGGATCGTCACCTACAAGGCCGCGGCCCACGCCGCCGACGTCGCCCGCGGGCACCCCGGGGCCCGGGCGCGCGACGACGCCCTCTCCCGGGCGCGCTACGAGTTCCGCTGGCAGGACCACTTCAACCTCGCCCTCGACCCGGAGCGCGCCCGGGCGTACCACGACGAGACGCTCCCCAGGGAGGCCCACAAGGAGGCGGCCTTCTGCTCGATGTGCGGGCCGCGCTTCTGCGCCATGGCCATCAGCCAGGAGCTCTAGGCGGGGCGGGGGCCCGGCTCTCACGGCCCGAGGCGGCGGCAAGGAGGCCGCCGGCCGAGGGATCGGCTATAGCCCTGCCCTATGGGCTGCATGGCGACCGTCAATTAGAGACGACTTTGCTATTTAATTATTCTAATTAAGGTTAAACACCTCACCCACGGCTAACAGTGCAGCGCTAAGGAGCGAGAGCCGATGACCAAGAGAGATACCAAGGGAGATACCCTGACCACCACCGCCGGCGCCCCCGTCGCCGACAACCAGAACAGCCTCAGCGCCGGGCCCAGGGGCCCGCTGCTGATGCAGGACTACCAGCTGCTCGAGAAGCTCGCCCACCAGAACCGCGAGCGCATCCCCGAGCGGACGGTCCACGCCAAGGGCGCCGGCGCCCACGGGACCTTCACGGTCACCAACGACATCAGCCGCTACACCAAGGCCCGCCTGTTCAGCGAGGTCGGCAAGCAGACGCCGGTCATCGCCCGCTTCTCCACGGTAGCCGGGGAGCTCGGCGCCGCCGACGCCGAGCGCGACGTGCGCGGCTTCTCGGTGAAGTTCTATACCGAGGAGGGCAACTGGGACATGGTCGGGAACAACACGCCGGTGTTCTTCGTCCGCGACCCGTACAAGTTCCCCGACTTCATCCACACCCAGAAGCGCCATCCGCAGACCAACCTACGCTCGGCCACCGCCGCCTGGGACTTCTGGTCGCTGAGCCCGGAGTCGCTCCACCAGGTCACGATCCTCATGTCCGACCGCGGCATCCCGCAGACCTTCCGGCACATGAACGGCTACGGCTCCCACACCTTCAGCTTCATCAGCCCGGACAACGAGCGCTACTGGGTGAAGTTCCACTTCAAGACGCAGCAGGGCCACCGCCACTACACCAACCGCGAGGCCGAGGAGGTCATCGGCCAGACCCGGGAGAGCGCGCTGGAGGACCTGCAGAGCGCCATCAACCGGGGCGAGAGCCCGAAGTGGACGCTCTACGTGCAGATCATGCCCGAGACCGACGCCGAGCGGACCCCCTACAACCCCTTCGACCTGACCAAGGTCTGGCCCCACGGCGAGTACCCGCTCATCGAGGTCGGCGAGCTCGAGCTCAACCGCAACCCGGAGAACTACTTCAACGAGATCGAGCAGGTCGCCTTCAGCCCCTCGAACGTCGTCCCCGGCATCAGCTGGAGCCCGGACAAGATGCTCCAGGCGCGGATCTTCTCCTACGCCGACGCCCACCGCTACCGCCTCGGCACCCACTACGAGGCGCTGCCGGTCAACCAGCCGCGCTGCCCGGTCCACCACTACCACAAGGACGGGCCGATGCGCTTCTTCGACAGCCAGGCCCCGAAGGACGCCTACTACGAGCCGAACTCCTTCGACGGCCCCGTCGAGCAGCCCGAGGCCGGCGAGCCGCCGCTGCGCATCTCCGGCGACGCCGACCGCTTCGACCACCGCGAGGGCAACGACGACTTCAGCCAGCCCCGGGCGCTCTTCGAGCTCTTCGACCAGGACCAGCGCCAGCGGCTGTTCCAGAACATCGCCGAGCACATGGACGGGGTGCCGGAGGAGATCGTCGAGCGCCAGGCCGCCCTCTTCGACCAGGTCCACCCGGACTACGGCGCCGGGGTGCGCGAGGCCGTCCGGCAGCGGCGCTCGCGGTAGCAGGCCCCTGAGCAGAGCGGGGATTCACGCCCTCCCCGCTCTCTTGCCATCATGGGCCGCTTGCGACGCACCCACTTACCACTGCGCTTTTCGATCAGGAGGCTGCATGATCCAAATCGGTGCACGCGGCGCCAGCAACCGTACCACCAACACGGCGGAGATGACCGTCGCGCAGCTGCGCTCAATCGCCGACGGCGAGACCAACCACCGGGCCCGCGACCGCAAGCGGGCGCACCAGGCCCTCCAGCGGCGGGGCTGGCGCTAGAGGCCGTAGTCGGCGAGCACCGCCGCGGCCGCCTGCGCCCCCGAGCGCAGCGCGCCGTGCTGCGAGCCGTGGGCCCGGTGGTCGCCGCAGGCGTAGAGCCCCTCGGCAAGGCGTGCCGGCTGGTACGGCTCGTCGAGGGCGGGCGGATCCTGGACCGGCTGGCCGTACGGGATGCGCTCGAGGCGCAGCAGCTGCCAGCGCTGCACGGCGGCGCCGAACCAGCCGGCCATCTGCTCCCGGGCCCGGGCCTCGAGCTCGGCGTCGGACAGGCTCGTGGCGGCCTCGCCGAGCACCGTCGCGCTGACCAGGTGCAGACCGGGCGGCGCGTAGCCCGGGGCGACGGTGCTCGGCACGCTCATGTGGGTCACCGGCCCTCGCCCCTCGCCGTCGAGGACGATGAATGGCTCGGCGACGGGGGGCTGCGTGCAGGCGAACTGGAGGCAGGCCACGGGCCGCCCGGCGGGGGCGGAGCGGCCCGTGAGCCGGGAGAAGGCCGGCGCCTCGGTGGCGACGATCACCGCGTCGGCCGGGACCGCCTCGCCGTCGGCCAGGCGTGGCTGCCCCGCCTCGATGGCCTCGACCCGGGCCCCGGTCCGCAGCTCGACGCCCGCCGGCAGGCGCTCGGCGAGCTGGCGCGGCAAGGCCCCCACGCCGGCGGCCGGCAGGGCGGCGTCCCCCTCGGCGAGCATGCGGAAGGTGAAGCCGAGCATCCGCGCCGAGGTGCTCAGCTCGGGGTCGAGCAGGACGCCGCCGAAGAACGGCCTGAAGAAGCGCTGCACCATGGGCTCGCTGAACCCTTGGGCGGAGAGCTCCTCGGCGGCGCTGCGCTGCGGCCCGGCGAAGGGCGCCTCGGCGCCGTCGCGCCGCAGCCGCCAGCGCATGCGCGCCAACCGCAGCTTGTCGGCGAGGCCCCCGACCGGGGCCCTCAGCGTCGCCAGCAGCGCCGTCGGGACCCGGAAGGGGTCGGCGATCCGGTGGAAGCGCCCGTTGAGGCGCACCAGGGCGCCCGGCGCGAAGCGGTGCAGCGCCAGGTCGGCGAGATCGGCCCGGGCCTGGAGCTCCGGGTAGGCGGTGAGCAGCACCTGGAAGCCGCGGTCGAGCCGGAACGCCGGGGCGCCGGCGGCCGGCGGCGCCCCCTCGGGGCTGACCAGGTCCGTGCGCACGCGGCCGCCGACCTGCTCCTCGGCCTCGAGCAGGACTACCTCGACCCCCGCCTGCCCTAGATCGTGCGCCGCGGCCAGGCCGGCGAGGCCGGCCCCGATCACAGCTACCCGCATGGTGCTCCAGCCTCTTTGCCGTCACTCCTGAAGGGTAAGCTACTGCCCCCTTCCGCTTCCTTCAACCACCCCCGCCGCCGTTTTCTATGACCCTTCCGTTATCGGTATGCTTGAGCACACCGCCTCAAAAGGCCACAAAGAAAGGATGACTTATGGTGAGCCATGAAGGCTCGCGAGGTGCGGCGGAAGGGGGCAGCAGCGGCCCGGTGCGCTCCCGCCAGGAGCTCCTCGCCTGGAACACGGCCCTGGATGCAGTCCACTCCCCCACCTTCATCCACGACACCGACTACCGCATCGTCGCGGCCAACAGCGCCTACTGCGAGCTCGCCGGATTCCCGCTCACGGCCCTCGAGGGCCTGCCGTACTGGGAGGCCTTCCCGCTGCGCGACGGGCCGCTACCGGCCTGCCGCGGCGCACTCGAGGCGAGGCAGCAGCAGGGATGCCTGCTCGACGAGACGCTGATCACCATCGAGGAGATCGTGCTGGCCGACGGGGAGACCTTCCTCTCGCGCTCCTTCTCCCTCGAGCCCACCGAGCCGGGCAGCCACTTCGTCCACGTCCTCGAGCGGATCGTACCCACGGGCACTGCCGTTGGCAGCGCCGCAGACGCCGACGAGCCCTCGCTCCCTCCCCACGGCCGAGACGGCGTGATCCTCACCGACGAGGCCGGGCGGATCGCCTTCTGCAACCCGCGCTCGGAGAGCCTCCTCGGCCAGCAGTTCGCCAGGCTCCGCGGCCAGGAGCTCAGCGCCTTCCTGCTTCCCGAGCCCGCCGGAGAGACGGCCCCCCAAAGGGAAGCGTCCGGCTCCCAGGAGGCGATGCTCTTCCACACGGAGGGCTACCTCATCCCCATCGAGCTGGTCTGCAAGGAGATCCTCCTCGGCGCGCGGCGCTACCGCCACTACGCCCTGTACGACCTCGGGGAGCGCTGCCTCGAGCGCACCCCCCTCAACGAGCTGCTGCACTGGGACCCGGTCACCGAGCTCCCCAACCGGCTGCTGCTGCACAAGCGCCTGGAGCAGGCGCTGACCGCCGCCGAGTACCGCGCCTCCCCCTTGGCCGTGCTCTCCCTGGGCATCGAGGCCCCCGGCGCCGCGGCGTGCGACGAGGCCACCTCCGCCCTCGAGGAGGGCCTGATCGGGCAGATCGGGGCGCACCTGCGCAGCGCGCTCCGGGGGCGGGATACGATCGCCCGCCTCGGGCTGCGCGAGCTCGGCGTGCTCGCCCCCCGCCTGCGCACCCCGGATGACGCGGCCCGGGTGGCCGAGCGGCTGCTCGCCGAGCTGGCCACCCCCTTCACGGTCGGCGGCTGCACCGTGCCGATCACCGTGCACGTCGGCCTGAGCGTCTACCCCGATCAGTCGATCGCCGCCGCCGATCTCGTCCAGCAGGCGAGCGCGGCCATGGGCGAGGCCCGGCAGCGGGGTGCCCCCTACCACTTCGCCTCCAAGGGGCTCACCGAGCGCGCCCAGGCGCGCATCCAGCTCGCCGCCGAGCTGCGCCAGGCCTTCGCCGAGGAGCAGCTGACGGTCCACTACCAGCCGCAGATCGATCTCGGCAGCGGCGGGTGGATCGGCTACGAGGCGCTGCTGCGCTGGCCGCACCCGGAGCGGGGCTGGATCTCGCCGGGCCAGTTCATGCCGATGGTCGAGCGCACCGGCCTCATCGTCCACCTCGGCGACTGGGTCCTCGAGCAGGCCTGCCATCAGGCCCAACGGCGGCTCGAGGGCGGAGAGCCGCTCGACCGCATGGCGGTCAACCTCGCCGCCCCGCAGCTGCTCAGCGCCGACTTCGTGGAGAAGGTCCTGGCGATCCTCGAGCGGAGCGGGCTGCCGGCGCGCTACCTGGAGCTGGAGATCACCGAGGGGCTGCTCGTGGCCCCGGACGACGCCACGGTGGAGAAGCTCCAGGCCCTGCGCCGGGCCGGGGTGCGCATCGCCATCGACGACTTCGGCACCGGCTACTCGGCGCTGAGCTACCTCAAGGACCTGCCCGTGGACCGGCTCAAGGTCGACCGCTCCTTCGTCAGCAGCCTCTGCCGCGACCCCCGCGCGAGCACCATCGTCCGCTCGATTGTCGGGCTCGCGGGCAAGCTCGGCTTCGCCGTCATCGCCGAGGGGATCGAGACCGAGGCGCAGCGCAGCGCCCTCGTCGAGGCGGGGTGCCGGCAGGGCCAAGGCTTCCTCTTCGCCTACCCGAGCGCAGCGCCCGAGCCGCCCCCCTAGCACACAAAAAGGCCGGGGGTCCGCAGACACCCCGGCCTCTTCGCTTGGGGCCTTGGCAGGCCCCGAAAGTACAGCGCCGCCCCCGGGGAGCGGCGCTAACCTCTTGGATCTGGTGGAGCCAGCCGGACTTGAACCGGCGACCTCCTGCTAGCCATGCAGGCGCTCTCCCAACTGAGCTATGGCCCCGTCGTCGTTGAGTGTGTGTATTCTAGGAAAGCGATCCGGCCGGGTCAACAGGGATCGCTACGCCGATCCCTGCGCCGCCTGCGCCCGGATCCACGCCACCGCCGCCTCGATGCGGGCGAGGGTCTCCTCGCGGCCGAGCAGCGCCAGGGTGACGTCGATCGGCGGCGAGACCGCCCCGCCGGAGACGGCCACCCGCAGCGGCTGCGCGACCTTGCCCATCTTCACCTCGAAGGCCTCGGCGGCCTCGGTGACCACCTGGTGGATCCGCCCCTGCTCCCACTCGGGCAGGCCGGCGAAGCAGTGGCGGCAGTGCTCGAGGACCTCCTCCGCATCGGGCTTGAGGTTCTTGCGCGCCGCCTTCTCCTCGTAGCCCGCGGGCCGGCGGTAGAAGAAGAGGCTGTTGTCGGCCATCTCGACGAGGGTCTTGGCCCGCTCCTGCTGGGCGCGGACCACCGCCTCGAGCTGCGGTCCGCCCTGCCCCGGGTCGACGCCCCGCTCGGTGAGGAACGGCGCGAGGTGGCGGGCGATGTGGTTGGGCTCCGCCGCCATGATGTGCTGCTGGTTGAGCCACAGCAGCTTCGAGGGGTTGAACGTCGAGGCCGAGTGGTTGACCGCGTTGATGTCGAAGAGCTGGATCAGCTCCTCGAGCGTGAACACCTCCTGGTCGCCGTGGGACCAGCCGAGGCGGGCGAGGTAGTTGAGCAGCGCCTCGGGCAGGTACCCCTCGTCGCGGTACTGCAGGACGCTCACGGAGCCGTGGCGCTTGGACAGCCGCTTGCCGTCCTCGCCGAGGATCATCGGCACGTGGGCGAAGCGCGGCAGCTCCGCGCCGAGCGCCTTGTAGAGGTGGACCTGGCGGGGCGTGTTGTTCAGGTGGTCGTCGCCGCGGATGACGTCGGTGATCCCCATCTCCAGGTCGTCGACCACCACGGTGAAGTTGTACGTCGGCGTCCCGTCGGCACGGGCGATGACCAGGTCGTCGAGCTCGGCGTTGGCGAACTGCACCTTGCCGCGGATGGCGTCGTCGATGACCACGTGCCCCTCGAGCGGGGAGCGGAAGCGCACCACCGGCTCGTCGGCGGCCTCCTCCGAGGGCGGGCCGTCGAGGTCGCGGCAGCGCCCGTCGTAGCGCGGCTTCTCCTTGCGCGCCTGCTGCTCCTCGCGCAGCCGCTCGAGGCGCTCCTTGGTGCAGTAGCAGTAGTAGGCCTGCCCGGTATCGAGCAGCCGCTGCAGGTGCTCGCGGTAGCGCTCGAAGCGGTCGGTCTGGTAGAAGGGGCCCTCGTCGTAGTCGAGCCCGAGCCAGCCCATCCCCTCGAGGATGGCGTTGATCGCCTCCGGCGTGGAGCGCTCCCGGTCGGTATCCTCGATCCGCAGCACGAAGCGCCCCCCGTGGCGGCGGGCGTGGAGCCAGGAGTAGAGCGCGGTGCGCGCGCCGCCGATGTGCAGGTAGCCGGTGGGGCTCGGTGCGAAGCGGGTCCGGATCGTGGTGGTCATGGGCGGTCTTCTTCTTGAGCCGTTTGAAAGGCCCCATCCTACCAAAGGCACTCCACCGAGCGCGCCCGATTGACGCGGCACGCCCTCGCTATTAAGATCTTGTCGAGTTGGGCGGCTAGCTCAGCGGGAGAGCGCTGCCTTCACACGGCAGAGGTCGCTGGTTCGATCCCAGCGCCGCCCACCAGATCCCCCAAGGAGTTACCTAGCTCCTCACCCCTCTTGATCCCTCGGTGTGACCAGAATGTGACGCGGCTGGCGAGAGCCAGCGTGACGGCACCTCGAAGCCGGTGCGCGGCAAGGTGCGCATAGCGCTCCCGCCCTCCGCCACCTCCCTCGAGGCCCTGCTTGTGACTAGGCCGCCTCGCTTGCGCCGGGGAAGAGGCTCAGGGCGTGCCCCGGGTCGACGGTGACCCGCACCCGCTCGCCGGGCAGGTGGCGCCGGGTGTGGTTGGTGCGGAGCTGGACGGTGGCGCCGCAGTCCAGGCCGACCCCGAGCAGCCGCGTCCCCCCCTCGAAGCGGGCCCAGGCCACCGTGCCGTTGGCCGGGCCCTCGTCGGCGAGCCCCAGATCGTCGGGGCGGACGAGCACCTCGCCGTCGCCGGGCTGCTGCCGGCTCCGGGCGCGGCCCAGCGGCGTCTCCAGGTGGCCGTCCTGCGGCCAGGCCGGCAGGAAGGAGACCTCGCCGAGGAACTCCGCCACCGAGCGGCTCACCGGCTCGTGGAAGCAGACATCGGGCTCGGCGATCTGCTCTAGCGCCCCGTGGCGCATGACGCCGAGCCGGTCGCCGATGGAGAGGGCCTCCGCCTGGTCGTGGGTCACCCAGATGGCCGGTATGCCCGCCTCCTTGAGGACGTTGCGGATCTCCCAGCGCAGGCTGTCCTTGAGCGAGGCGTCCAGGTTGGACAGCGGCTCGTCGAGGAGGATGAGCTTGGGCCGGTGCGCCAGCGCCCGGGCCAGCGCCACGCGCTGCTTCTGGCCGCCGGACAGGGCCTCGGGGTAGGCGTCGCGCTGCTCGGCCACGCCGAGCCACGCCAGCCAGGGGTCCACGGACTCGCCGCTGCTGAGCCGGAAGCCGACGTTCTCCGCCACCGTCAGGTGCGGGAAGAGCGCGAAGCTCTGGAAGACGAGCCCGGTCTGCCGCCGCTCCGGGGGCACGAAGCGCTCGCCGCTCACCGTCCGCCCGCCGATCCGGATCGCCCCCTGAGTCGGCCGGGTGAGCCCGGCGACGGCCTGGAGCGTCGTCGTCTTGCCGCAGCCGGTCGGGCCGACGAGGGTGACCAGCTCGCCGTCGCCGACCGTCAAGCTCAGGTCGGTGACGGCGAGCTCGCTGCCGTAGCGGACTTCCAGGTGCTCGATCTCCAGCATCGCTCTCTTCGCTCGGTTAGCGTTCTGCGGCGCCTTGCTCCCGGCGCAGCATCAGGGCAACGGCCGCGCCCGAGACGACCACGAGCAGCAGGGCGGGGAGCGCGGCGCGCCCGAAGGCCCCGGCCTCGTAGACCTGCCAGAGGTGCGTGGCGAGGGTCTCAAAGCCCGTCGGGCGGAGCAGGAGCGTCGCCGGCAGCTCCCGCATCACCTCCAGGAAGACGAGCGCCCCCGCAGCGAGGAGACCGGGCAGGATCAGCGGCAGCGTAACACGCCGGAACGCCTCGCCCGGAGCCGCCCCCAAGCTCCGCGCCGCCCCGACCAGCCCCTGCTCGGCGCGCTCCAGCGGGGCGCGGATATTGCCGACCGCCAGGGACAGGAAGCGGACCACGTACCCGAGCACCAGCAGGGCGAGCGACTGGTAGAGGAAGTCCAGCGTCAGGCCGACCACCACCAGCGCCGTCCCCAGGACGATCCCCGGCACCCCGAAGCCGACGTAGGTCACCCGCTCGAGGAGCCGCCCTACCCGGCCCCGCGTCGCGGTATAGGCCACGGGCAGGGCCAGGAGCACCGCCGCCGCGGCGGCAAGGCCGGAGGCCGACACGGAGCGCAGCAGCAGCAGGGGGTCGAGGCCGCCGCTGCCCTCGCGCAGGACGCCGAGGGTGAAGACGCCCAGCGGCATGCCCAGCGTCGCCAGCAGGACCAGGGCAACGCCGACCAGGGCCGCGGCCCGCCCCGTCCGGCCGAGGTGGAGGCGGGGCGTGCGGCCGGGCTGCTCACGGGTCGTGCCCACCAGCCACTCCAGCAGGAGCACCACGGCCACGAGGCCGAGCAGGCCGAGCGAGAGCAGGGCGGCCCGCTCCAGCCCGAAGGCGTTGTACTCGACGAAGATGGCCCGGGTGAAGGTGTCCAGGCGCATGATCGCCGGCGTACCGAAGTCGGACAGGGTGTAGAGGGCCACCAGGAGCGCGCCCGCCGCTACGCTGTTCCGCACGCGGGGGAGCACGACCCGGACCAGGGCGGTGGGCAGGGGCATGCCCAGGGTGCGGGCGGCGTCGAGGGCGGTGGCGTCCAGGTTGCGCAGGCCCGCCCGGGTAGCCAGGAACACGAAGGGGTAGGTGTAGAGGGTCATGACCCAGGCGGCGCCGGCGAGCCCGTCCACATTGGGGACCGGCAGGCCGGTCAGGGCGCTGAGCTCGCCGCCCGCCCCCGTCGCCGCGAAGTAGGCGAAGGCGCCGAGGTAGCTGGGCACGGCCAGGGGGGCGGCCAGCAGCGCCGTCCAGAGCCCCCGGCCGGGCAGGTCGGTGTAGGCGGTCAGCAGCGCCAGCGGCACGCCGAGCAGGATCGCCCCCGCCACGGTGAGCCCGGTCAGGAGCAGGGTGTTGAGCGCGATCGCCGGGACCTGCCCCCCGAGGGCCACGTCGCTGCCCAGCCCCAGGGCCAACAGCACCCCGAGCGGCAGCAGCACCGCTGCGGCGCCCAGGGCGCTGAGCCCGTAGACGAGCGGGAGCCCGCGGCTCATAGCACGCCGGCCTCCCGCATCAGCGCGAGGGTGGGCTGGAGATCGCCGAGCCGGGTCAGGTCCAGCTCCGGGGGCTCCAGGCGCGCGATCGCCGGCGCCCCGGCGGGCGGCTCGACGCCCTCCACCAGGGGGATCTCGTAGGCCTGCTCGGCGAGGAAGCGCTGCACCTCGCGCGAGTGCAGGTAGCGGACGAAGTCGGCCGCCACCGCGCTGTCGCTCAGCAGGGCGGCGCCGGCGGTATTGATCAGGGCGCCGGCGTCGCCGCGCGTGAAGGCCAGCTCCAGGGGGATATCCGGCTGCCCTTGCTTGAGCCGCAGGGTGTAGTAGTGGTTGGCCAGGGCCAGGTCGACCTCGCCCTGGGCGGCCGCCATGACCGCGCCCAGCTCGCCGGCGTAGGCGCGGGACTGCTCCCGGATCGCCCGGAGCCACTCGCGGGTCGCCGCCTCCCCCTCCAGCAGCCGCATGGCGGTCAGGAAGGACTGGCAGGCCCCGTAGCTCGGCGCCCAGCCGACCTTGAGGTCGGTATCGGGGAGCTCCATGATCCGCTCCGGCAGCGCCTCCGCCCGGACGCGCCCGGGGTTGTAGGCGATGCTGCGCACCCGCCCGGAGATGGGGACGAAGGCCTCGAGGCGGAAGGCCTCGGGCAGCGGCTCGTGCAGCCGGGCGGGTACGGGCCGGGCGAGCCCCTCGTCGGCGACGTGGCCGAGGGAGCTGGCGTCGATGGACCAGAACAGATCGGCGCGGGCGCCGCCGTGCCGGGCCTCCGCGACGAGGGTGTTGGCCAGCCCCGAGGAGGAGCCGCGCCGGATCTCGAGCGCCAGCTCCGGGCTGCGCTCGCGGATGGCCTCGACGATCCGCTTGTAGAGGCCGCCCTCGCCCCGGCCGAGGTAGACGGTGAGGTCGCCGCGGAGCGCGGGGAGCGCGTCCGCCGCCAGCGCCTCGGCCACCGCCCGGCCCCAGGCGCCCGAGAGGCCGAGCCCCCCGAGCGCCGCCAGCGACTTGAGGAAGTCTCGCCGATCGACCATCTTCAGAAGACCTCGCTCTCCGCCTCGTCCGCCTCGCTGAGCAGCTCCTCGCAGCGGACCAGGTCCTCCTTCATCGAGGCCACCTGGGCCTCCACCTCCTCGGTCGGCGCGCCCTCGACCATGAGGCCCGGGAGCTCGACGTTGAAGGCCTCCTCCAGCTGGACGACGAGCTGGGCGTCCGCCTCGATCAGGCTGCCCTCGACGCCCTCGAAGCCCTCGAAGTAGGCCGTCTCGACCAGCGAGCGCGCCTGCTCGAGCTCGTCGCGGCCGTAGGCCGCCACCGCCTCGTCGAGCTGCTCGCGGACGCGCTGGAGCGTCGCCTCGGCATCGGCCGCCTCGGCCTCGCCGTGCCCGTGATCGTCATGCCCAAGCTGACCCGCCTCCTTCAGGCTGGCCCGGAGCTTGACCCCCCCGAGGCCCTCGTGGAGGGCTGCCCGCAGCGCATCGGCGCGCCGCTCGACGACGGCGGGCTCCTCGCCGTCCTCGACGGCCTGGCGCAGGTTGGTGATCCGCCGCCAGATGGGGCTGTAGAGCGGCGTCGCCACCTCTTCCACCGCGCCGTGGTACTCGACCGCCTTCCAGCGCTCGATGAGCCGGTCGACGCGCTCCTGCGCCGCCCCGTCACCGGCCCGGTAGCCCTCGACGAGCTCCGCCAGCTCCGCCGAGAGGGTCTCGACGTCCGCCTGGTAGTCCTCGAGGTGGGCCTCGAACTCGGCGACGTGCTCCCCTGCCTCGCCGTGGGCCCCTGCCGCGCCGGGCAGCAGCGTGCCCCCTAGGAGCACGATGCTTGCCGCGGCAGCGACCCGGCGGTTCATCTCCGTCATGGCGCTCTCCTCCCCATCGGTCTGCCTCAAAGCGTGTGGTGTGGCGATTGCCCGATACGATAGGCCGGCTCGGCCAGCCATCGTGAAAATAACGATAATCATTCTCATCTGCAAGATCTAGGCAGGGGCGCCCCGGGGCGCTGCCCGGCGCGGTGCGCCTGCGGACTGCTCCCGCCAGGGCTCAGGGCGTTGCCAGGGCGTCGCCAGGGCGGGAATGGGGCGTCGGAGGGCGGTACCCGCGCCGGGCGGCGCCTCAGCCGATCTCCCGGCGAAAAGGGGGCAGGGCCGCGAGCAGCCGCTGGCCGTACGCCCGGCGCACAATCCGGCGGTCGAGGATCGTGATCCGGCCGCGGTCGGCCTCGCCGCGCACCAGGCGCCCGCACGCCTGGGTCAGGCGCAGGGCCGCCTGGGGCAGGCTCAGCTCGGCGAAGGGCGAGCGCTGGCGGTCCGCCAGCCACTCGCTGAGCGTCGCCGCGACCGGCTCCGTGGGCACGCCGAAGGGGATGCGCTCGATCACCACGTGGTCGCAGTACGCCCCGGGCAGGTCGACCCCCTCGGCCATCGCGGCGAGGCCGAAGAGCACGCTCGGGCGGCCGGCGTCCACCGCGGCGCGGTGGGCCGCGAGCATCGCCTCGCGGGAGCGCTCCCCCTGGCACTGGAGCCGCTGCTGCCACGCCTCGGGCAGCGCCTCGGCGACGCGCGCCATGCGGGCCCGGCTGGTGAAGAGCACCAGGGCCGCCCGGCCCTGCTCGAGCAGGGCCGGCAGCCGCTCGATCACCTCCGCGAGGTGCGCCTCGCTGTCCCGCGGGTCCGTGCGCATCGCCGGCACCGCCAGCACCGAGCCGCCGTAGTCGAAGGGCGACGGCAGCTGCCCGGCGACGGCCTGCGGATCGGTCCCCAGGCCGAGGGTCTGGCGCAGGTGCTCGAAGGAGCCGAGGGCGGTCAGGGTCGCGCTGGTGAGCACCGCCCCCTGGCAGCGCGACCAGAGCCGCTCCGCCAGCGCCTCGGCCACCGAGACGGGGGCCGCGGCCACGAGGTGGTCGCCCTGCCCGGTCGCCCCCTCCCGGCGCTCGATCCAGCGCGCCACCGGGGGCTGCTCGGGGGCCTCCTGGGCGCGCAGGCGGCTCCAGGTCTCCGCCAGCGCCTCGATACGCTCCTGCAGCAGCCCGAGCCGCGGGAGCAGGGGCTCGAGGGCCCGGCGCGCCTCCGGATCGCCGTCCAGGGCCGCCTGCAGCGCCTCGATGAGCGCCGCCAGCCCCTCGCGGAGGCGCTCGACGGGCTCGGCCACGCGGCCGGCCAGCTCGCGCAGCGCCTCCGGCGCCTGGCCGGCCCGGAAGCGCCACACCGCCTCGCCCTGGCTCGGGGCGTAGTTGTGCTGGCAGAGGGTGTCGACCTCGCCGAGGGCCTCGTGGCAGGCGCGGCCGGAGTCGACCAGCGCCTCGGCGCGCTCGCCGGCGCCGGGCTCGAGCGCCCCGGCGGCGGCCGCGACCGCCTCGCCGATCCGCCGCTGGGCCTCGTCGAGCCACGCCCGCCCCTCCTGGACCGGGGCGCTCGCGGTGAAGCGGGCCACGGCCTTCTCGGCGAGGCGGTGCGCCTCGTCGACCACGTAGAGCGCCTCGCCCGGCGGGGGCAGGAGCACGCCCTCGCCCGGCTCGCCGAGCTGGAGATCGGCGAGGAGCAGATCGTGGTTGGCGATGACGAGCTCGGCCTGCCGGACGCGCTGGCGGGCGGCGTAGACCGGGCAGCGGGAGAAGTGGCCGCAGCGCGCGCCTAGGCACGAGTGGGCCGTCGAGGTGATCCGCGCGTGCACGTCCGGGGCGAGCGGCTCCGGCCACTCGTCGAGGTCGCCGCTCCACGCCTGCGCCTCGAGCTCAGCGCGCATCGCGCGCAGGGCCTCGAGCTCGCCCGCCGCCGGCGGCCGGGGCCAGACGGCGGAGCCGACCACGTCGGGGGCGAGCTGCTGCTGCCCGCTGCCGCCGGCCTCCGGCGCCGGATCGCCGAGGAGCTCGTCGAGGTGGCGGGGGCAGGCGTAGCGGGCGCGCCCCTTGGCGACGGCCGCCCGGGCCTCGAGGCCCGCATGCTCGGCGAGCTTGGGCAGGTCCTGGTGGAGGAGCTGCTCCTGGAGCGCGACCGTCGCCGTCGCCACGACCAGCGGCAGGCCGCGGGCCCGGGCGACCGGCAGGCCGCCGAGCAGGTAGCTCAGCCCCTTGCCCGTGCCCGTGGGCGCCTCAAGGGCGAGCAGGTGGTGGGGCTGCCCCCCGTCGAGGGCCTTGGCGACCTCCCAGATCATCCGCTTCTGCGCGGGGCGCTCCCGGAATCCGGGCAGGCTCGCCTGGAGCCGCCGGTAGGCGGCGGCAATCTCCTCGGTGGTCTCGGAATCGGGCATCCTGGGCTAGAAGGCCGTCACAATGCCCTCTCCTGCGAGGCTGGCGCCGTTCCGTGGCGAATTCCAGCGATTTCTGCCATTCGCCCTACCCCGGAAGGGAGAGGGGCGAGACCGGAAACTATCCTGCTGCGCCGCAGCCTCAAGCGGCGCCCTGCTCGGGGATGCGCAGCGCCTCGAGGTCGCCGCCGGCCTCCTCCCAGGCCTGGACCCACTTCGGCTTGCGGCCGCGGCCCGTCCAGGTCTTCGAGGGGTCCTCCGGGTGCCGGAACTTCGGCGGGACCTTCCCCTTGCTCTTCGAGCTCCCCTTGCCTTTTCCGGCCTTGCCGGTATCGACCTGGGCGAGGAGATCCTCGACGCCGAGCCCGTAGCGCTGCGCGACCTCGCGGATCTCCTGCTGCGCCTGCTTGCGGGCCTCCTTCTCGCGGCGTTTCCTCTCCTGCTCGATACGCTTCTCGACCTGCTGAAGGCCGTCGAGGCCGAGCTGCTCGAGCCCTTCCTGAATCGAGTCGAGGATGGCCTCCTCGGAAGCCTGATTTTCGGATGCCAATTCAGTCACCGGAATACCTCTCGGTTGGTGCGATGGATTCACCGTAAATTTTACAGCAGCACCGCTGAATAGTGCCACCCCATGCGGAATCAAAAATCGAGGCAACCCCGAACCGAGAAAATCTGCACCTCGCTTTAGCCAAGCCGTAGCCGCCCCTTCAAAAGCGGTTGCAGTCTCGGCCGCAGAAGCCCACGCTGATAGGCGTTTCCCTGAGCAGATCAAGGCAGCCGCCTGCAGCGACGGAGGTAGCCATGTCGAGCACCCAGCAGATCGGCGCCGAGGGGACGACGCTCCCCAGGTCGCCCCAAGAGCCGAGCAGCGAGGAGGCGCCCCAGCAGGAGCGCGTCCGCCAGCGCGCGGAGGGCCTCGAGGGGGCCTCTACGGAGAGCGCGACCGCCGCCTCGGCCTCGGCCGGGCAAGATACGGTCTCCCTCTCGGCGGCCGCGGGCCCCCAGGAGGCAGGGACCAGCACCGAGGCGCCCGACGAGGGCGAGGCCGCCGGCTCGGGCTACAACGCCCAGGGCCAGCCGAGCGGGGCGGGCAGCGGCAGCAGCGCCATCGACCGCATGATCTAGTCGTCGCCAGCGCGGCCTCGGCCTAGCGGGCCGGCTCGTCGCGGAGCTGCTCCGAGGCGATGAGGATCAGCTCGTAGAGCACCGGCATGCGCTCCGCAGCGACCCGGATGATCTCCCGCGTCCGGCAGCGGTAGGCCCGCTCGCCGCAGCGCTCGAGGGGGAAGAGCCGCGGGAGGATCTTGATCTCGTCCCGGGAGAGGTAGCCGCAGAGCCAGGCGGCGCCGCGGTTGTTAGCGCGGGCCAGGGCCCCGGCCATGGCCGCCGCGTAGAGCAGCGGGAACGTTTGGCTATAGATCCGGCGCAGGCTCTTGAGGTCGGCGGGGGCCGCGCCTTCGGCCCCCGCCGACCGCCGGGCGGAGGGCTTCGCGATGGTGATATCCCGGATGGTGAGCTGCCGGCGGTCCCCCTCGAGCTGGACGGTGGCGGCCACCTGCCCCTCATCACCGGCCCGCCCGGCCTCGAGCCGGCAGTAGCGGACGTCCACCCCCTCGCGGTGGCCGCGGCCGTCGAGGACGAAGCGGAAGTAGCGCTGAAAGGTCTGGACCGGGGTGCTCACGCCTGCGCCTCCCCGGGCAGCCGCCGGGGCGCTGCCCGCCTACTGCGCATCGGACGCCGTCTCGGGCGCGCCGGCCTCGATCCACGCCTCGAAGCGCTGGATCTGGGCCTCCGAGAGGCTCGGCCCGGCCATCGGCATGCGCGGCTGGCTAATCCCCTTGATGCGCTTGATCAGCTCGCTCTCCGCCGGCTCGCCGGGGACCACGATCGGGCCGTTCTCGCTGCCGGCCATCGTCCCCTCGTAGGAGCTGAGGTTGAGGCCCTGCAGGGGGTTGCCCTCACTATGGCACTGTACGCAGCGATTCTGCAGGACCCCTTCCAGGTCGGAGAAGACGACGGGCCCCGCCGCCTCCCCTGTCCCCGCCTCGCTTTCCGTGCTTTCCGTCGAGGACTCTTCCGAGGACTGGGAGACGAAGACCAGCTCGCCGCCGAAATACCCCAGGCCCGTCACCGCCGAGAGGGCGAAGAGGTAGACCGCGATCAAGAGCGGGGAGCGGCTGGTAAACTTGATATGGAGGATGACCGCGAGAAGGAGGAGCACGCCCAGGCCGCTGGCCAGGTAGATCTTCATCTGGATCGGGTAGATCAAGCTGCCGCCGTAGTAGTAGAGCCAATCCATGACCCCCAGCAGCGCCGTGGGGAAGACGGAGAAGAACGCCAGCGTGGCGCAGTGGCGGGCAGTGACCGCATACTTGCTATAGCGGGGGATGGTGGACAGCAGCGAGAAGAGCAGCGTCGCGACGACCAGGCCGATCGTCAGGTGGACCAGGATGGGGTGGATCGGATGGGTATACCCTAGGTCCCCGAGGAAGCGGTAGATAGAATCGATGCCCATCTCTTACTCTTTATCGGTCAATAAATTGAGGCAATGATTGCCCGAATCGAGCGTCTCTCTGCCTCCACGTCTCCCGCGAATCGCCCAATCTTGACCTACGGCCGAGGGCTGGGCAAGGAGGGAGGCAGGCAGGGTTGAGCAACCGCAATCGCCGAGCGGCGCTGATCTTACCGGCTTTCCCCTTACGCCTCAACGCTCGACTGCGCCCTTCGGGCGCCGGCCGCTGCCTTCGGCCTCTCCCCGCCGGGCTTTTGGTACCATGCCCCCGCTATGATCCACCTCAATGATATCACCCTGCGCCGCGGCCCCGACCCCCTGCTCGAGGGGGCCAGCGCCACGATCTACCCGGGGCACAAGATCGGGCTCGTCGGCGCCAACGGCTCGGGCAAGAGCTCCCTGCTCGCCATGCTCCAGGGCGAGCTCACCCCCGACCGCGGCGAGCTGGCGCTGCCGGCGGGCTGGCGGATCGCCCACATGGCCCAGGAGATACCGGGGAGCGAGACCCCGGCGCTGGAGTACGTCCTCGACGGCGACACCGCCCTGCGCGCCGCCGAGCGGGAGCTGGCCGCCGCCGAGGCCAGCGGCGACGGCCACCGCCTGG
>NZ_NRSH01000033.1 GCF_016584055.1 Halorhodospira neutriphila | reverse complement strand
TCGCGCTGCGCCTCGGCCTCGGCCACGGCCTCCCGGGCCTCGGCGAGGCGCTGCTCGAGCGCCGCCACCCGCTGCTCGGCGGCCGCGACCTCCTCGCGCAGGGCCTGGATCTCCCGCTCGCGCTCGAGGACGCCGCTGTCGGCGCCGTCGGGGCCCGGCAGGCGCGCCCAGCCGCCGCCGAGCCAGACCCCCGCCGGCGTGACCACACTCTCGCCGGGGCCGAGCGCCTCGCGCAGGCGCAGCGCCGCGGCCTCGTCGGGGGCGCAGCGCACGCCGGCGAGGAGCTCGCCGGCGACCGCGCTGCCCGCCACCCGGTCGGCCAGGCGATCGCCGCCGGCCTCCCCGGCGGCCCCCGGCCCGCCCGGGTCGGGCCGCTCCTCGACGAGGGTCAGCGCCCCGCCGGGCGGCACCTCGCCGAGGGGCGCCGCAGCGCCGGCGCCGAGGCACAGCCCCTGCAACGCCTCGCCGAGGACCGTCTCCACGGCCCGCTCCCAGCCCGGCGCCACCGCCAGGGCCTCGGCCAGCCGCGGCGCCTCGCCCCAGCCGCGCTCGGCCAGCCAGGCCTGGCGCTCGTCGCCGCTGCGCCCGAGGGCCGACTCCTGGAGCGTCTCCAGGGAGGTCAGCCGCGCCCGGCTCCCCGAGAGGGCCTCGCGGGCGGCCTCCAGCGCCTCGGCGGCCTCGTCCCGCTCGCCGGTCCGCGCCGTCAGGGCCTCGGCCGCCTCGTCCCGGCGGCGCTGCAGCTCGGCGAGCTCGGCCTCGAGCTGCTCGGCCTCGGCCTCGAGCTCGGCGATCTCCGCCTCCAGGGCCTCCAGGCTCAGCCCCTCGCGCTCGGCGTCCACCGCCGCGAGGCGCTCGTCGAGCTCGGCGACCCGCCGCGCGGCGGCGTCGGCGCGGGTGCGCTCGACCTCCTCGCGGCGCTGGGCGCTGGCCTGCTCGCCGCGGGCCGCCTCGGCCTCGTCGCGCCCGGCGTCGTACGCCGCCCGCGCCTGCCCGTGAGCGGCCTCGGCGGCCTCCTCCTCGGCGCCGGCCGTCTCCAGCGCCGCCGCCAGCTCCTCGAGCCGCTCGGCCAGCGTCTCGCGCTGCTCCCGGTCGCTCGCCAGGGTCGCCTCCAGCTCCTCGAGGGCCTGGCGGGCCTCGTCGCGCTCGGCCTCGCGGCGCCGGCGCAGGTCGCGGGCGCTCTGGATGCGCTCGTCGACGGAGGCGAGCTCGGTGCCGAGCTCGTAGTAGCGGCCCTGGACGGCGTTGAGCCGCTCGTTGCCCTCGCGGGCGCGCTCGCGCAGGGCCTCGATCTCGCGCTCGAGGCGGCGCTGCTCGGCGACGGCGGCCTCGCGCTCGGTCTCGCGCTCGCGGCTGGTGGCCTCGCGCTCGCCGATGCGCCGATCGAGATCGCGCAGGCGCAGCAGCGACAGCTCCGCGCCCAGGCGCCGCTCCTCGGCCTTGAGCTGGCGGTACTGCTCGGCCGTCTCGGCCTGGCGCCGGAGCTTCTCGAGCTGGCGGTAGACCTCGTCGCGGACGTCGTCGAGGCGCTCGAGGTTGTCGCGGGTGTCGCGGATGCGCCGCTCCGTCTCGCGCCGGCGCTCCTTGTAGACGGAGATCCCGGCGGCCTCCTCGAGGTAGGTGCGCAGCTCCTCGGGCCGGGCCTCGATGACCCGGGAGATCATCCCCTGCTCGATGATGGTGTAGCCGCGCGGGCGCAGCCCGGTGCCCAGGAAGAGGTCGGTGATGTCCCGGCGCCGGCAGCGCGTGCCGTTGAGGCTGTAGAGGGACTGCCCCTCGCGGCTGACCTGCCGCTTGACGGAGATCTCGCTGAAGGCGGCGTACTGGCCGCCGATGGCCCCGTCGCTGTTGTCGAAGAGCAGCTCGATGCTCGCCTTGCCGACCGGGGAGCGGGCGCTGGAGCCGTTGAAGATGACGTCGGTCAGCGACTCGCCGCGCAGGTGCTTCGCCGAGCTCTCGCCCATGACCCAGCGCACGGCGTCGATGATGTTCGACTTGCCGCAGCCGTTGGGGCCGACCACCCCCACCATGCGCCCGGGCAGGGGCACCGAGGTGGGGTCGACGAAGGACTTGAAGCCGGCGAGCTTGATCCGCTTGAGCTGCATCGTAGAGACGGCGCGCCCCGAATGGGGTAAAATTATGCGCTATTATCAGCCTTTGCCGTTCCCTTGGAAAGCCATGGCCAGCGCCCCTTCCCGAGACCTGGAGACCTTCGAGAACCCCAATCCGGAGCGGGACTACACCATCCGCATGGAGATCCCGGAGTTCACCTGCCTGTGCCCGAAGACCGGGCAGCCGGACTTCGCCACCCTGCAGCTGGCCTACGTGCCGGACCAGCGCTGCCTCGAGCTCAAGTCGCTGAAGGGCTATATCTGGTCGTTCCGCGACGAGGGCGCCTTCCACGAGGCGGTGACCAACCGCATCCTCGGCGATCTCGTCGCCGCCGCGGAGCCGCGGTTCATGCGCCTGACGGCGCAATTCAACGTCCGCGGCGGGATCTGGACAACCGTCGAGGTGGAGCACCACGGCCGGCAGCGGTGAGCTGAGCCGCCCGGAGGCCCAACGCTTGCGTGCCGATCCCGCGCCCGCCGCCGGCGTCGCGCTCTTCCTGCTGGCGCTCTTCCTGCTGGCGACGCCCTTCGCGCGGTGGTGGCTGAGCGCCGCGCCGCCGTGGTACGTGCCGTACCTCGGCTGGGCGGCGGTGATCGCCCTCGCCGCCTGGCTCCTCGAGCGCTGGGGCCGCCGTGGCCTTTAGCCTGCCGACGCTGCTGCTCTGCGGGGTCGCCTACCTCGGCGTGCTCTTCGTCCTCGCCTACGCCGTCGACCGGCGCTGGCTGCCCCGGGCCGTCGCCCACCACCCGGCCTTCTACGTCTTCGCCCTGGGCGTCTACGCCACCACCTGGAGCTACTACGGCTCCGTCGGCTTCGCCGCCGAGCACGGCATCGCCTTCCTGACCATCTACCTCGGCGTGACCGCCGCCTTCCTGCTCACGCCGGTGCTCCTCGCCCCGCTGCTGCGGCTGACGCGCAACCAGCAGCTGACCTCCATCGCCGACGTCTTCGCCTTCCGCTTCTCCAGCCAGCTCGCCGGGGTGCTGGTCACCGCCATCATGCTCGCCGGGATCCTGCCGTACATCGCGCTGCAGATCCGCGCGGTGGCGGAGTCGACCCTGGTGCTCACCGGCGGCGGCCACGACCCGCGGCCGCTGGCGGCGGCCTTCTGCCTGGTCGTGGCGGTCTTCGCCATCGTCTTCGGCGCCCGCCACGTCACCCCGCGGGAGAAGCACTCCGGGCTGGTGGTAGCCATCGGCGTGGAGAGCCTGGTCAAGCTCGGGGCGCTGCTGATCGTCGCCTGGGTGGCCGTGGACCTCGCCTTCGGCGACCTGGGGGGGCTCTCGGCGTGGCTCGCCGAGCACCCCGAGCGCCTCGAGGGCTTCTACGACCCGGCCCTGGAGGGGCCGTGGCTGAGCCTGCTCACGCTCGCCTTCGCCGCCGCCTTCCTGCTGCCGCGGCAGTTCCACATGCTCTTCACCGAGAACCGCTCGCCGCGCAGCCTGATCACCGCGAGCTGGGGGTTCCCGCTGATCCTCCTGCTCCTGTCGCTGGCCATCCCCCCGATCCTCTGGGCCGGGATCGCCCTGGCCCCGGAGACCGACCCGGACTACTACGTCCTGGGGGTCGCGGCGCTCTCCGGCTCGCAGCCGCTGACGCTGCTCGCCTACCTCGGCGGCGTCTCCGCGGCGAGCGCCATGATCATCGTCGCCACCCTGGCGCTGTCGGCCATGACCCTCAACCACCTGGTCATGCCGCTGGTCAAGTCCCTCCCCCACCAGGAGCCGGACCTCTACGCCACCCTGCGCTGGACCCGGCGCCTGCTGATCGTGATGCTCATCGTCCTCGGCTTCGCCTTCTACGAGCTGCTCGACCGCAGCGGGACCCTGGTGGCCTGGGGGCTGATGTCGTTCCTCGCCATCGCGCAGTTCCTGCCGGGGATCATCGGCGTGCTCTACTGGCCGCGCGCCAACGCCTACGGCTTCCTCGCCGGGGTGCTCGGCGGCGCCCTGATCTGGCTCGACTCCGTCCTGCTGCCGGCGCTCGTCGGCACCGAGCCGTTCTTCCTGCTCGGCTTCCCCCGGGCCCCGGCGGACGAGACCGCCCTCTACGGCAGCGCCACCTTCTGGTCGCTGGCCTTCAACGGGGTGCTGTTCGTCAGCGTCTCGCTGTTCACCCCCCAGCGGCCCACGGAGCGCCAGGCCGCCGAGGTCTGCCACGACCAGGCCTCGCCGGTGGCCGCCGGCGCCCTGGAGGCCGCCTCGCCGGCGCAGTTCGTCGTCCAGCTCACCCCCGTCACCGGCGAGGAGGCGGCCCGCAAGGAGGTCGCCAAGGCCCTCGGCGACCAGGGGCTGGGCTGGGGCGAGAGCCGCCCGGACCGCCTCCGCGCCCTGCGCGACCAGATCGAGCGCAACCTCTCGGGGATGATGGGGCCGATGCTCGCCCGCATGATCGTCGACGAGCGGCTGCAGCTCGACCGCTCGGCGCGCACCGCCCTGGCGCAGAACGTCCGGCAGATCGAGGAGCAGCTGGAGTCCTCGCGCAACCGCTTCCGGGGGCTGGCCGCCGAGCTCGACCGCCTGCGCCGCTACCACCGCCAGATCCTCGAGGACCTGCCGCTGGGGGTGGTGGCCGTCACCTCCCACCGCCGCGTGGTGCGCTGGAACACCGCCATGGAGGGCCTCTCGGGGATCAGCGCCGACCGCGCCCTGGGCTCGCGGGTCTGCGACCTCGGGGCGCCGTGGGCGGAGACCCTGGAGCGCTTCCTCGCCGCCGAGCAGGCGCAGCAGCACCACGACCAGGCCACCCTGCCCGGCGGCGATACCCGCTGGCTGTCGCTGCACAAGACGTGCATCCGCGAGTCGGGGCTCGGGCGCACCGGCGACACCCTGGTGATCATCGAGGACATCACCCCCATCCGCCGGCTCGAGCGCGAGCTCGCCCACAGCGAGCGGCTCGCCTCCATCGGCCGCCTCGCCGCCGGGGTGGCCCACGAGATCGGCAACCCGGTGACGGGGATCGACTCGCTGGCCCAGAACCTGCGCGACGAGACCGACCCCGAGCTGGTCCGCGAGAGCGCCGAGGCCATCGTCGAGCAGACCCGGCGGATCAGCAACATCGTCCAGACCCTGATCGGCTACGCCCACGCCGGCGCCGCCGACGAGCGCCGCCCGCAGCCGGTCAACCTCCGCGAGCTCGTCGACGAGGCGCGCCGGCTGGTGCGCCTGAGCAAGGGCGGCCGCCGGCTCGAGATCGACAACCAGCTCCCGGCGGAGCTGGAGCTGCCGGGCGACCGCCAGCGCCTCGCCCAGGTCTTCGTCAACCTCTTCTCCAACACCGTCGACGCCTGCCCGGAGGGCGGGCGCGTCGCCGTCTCGGCGCGGCTCGTCGGCGACCGGGCGCAGGTCCGCGTCGTCGACAACGGCCCCGGCATCCCCGCCGAGACCCTTGATAAGGTGCTGGAGCCGTTTTACACCACGAAGCCGGTGGGCCAGGGGACGGGGCTCGGCCTGCCGCTGGTCTACAACATCGTCAGCGACCACGGCGGCGAGTTCTCGATCACCGCCGACAGCGGCGGCACCACGGCGTGGATCGCCCTGCCGCTGCACCGGGCGGGGCCCGCGAGGGACGGCCAGGAGCCGAGCGAGGAGGTAGACTAGGGGCATGGCCGAGGTGCTGCTCATCGAGGACGAGGCGGTCATCCGCAAGGCGCTGCAGCGGCTGCTCGCGCGCAACGGCTACGGGGTCTGCGAGGCCGACTCCCTCGAGCAGGCCGCCGAGCGCTGGCAGCTCGACGGCTTCGACCTCGTCCTCGCCGACCTGCGCCTGCCCGGCGAGCCCGGCACGGCGGCCATCGAGCGCACGAGCGCGCCGGTGATCATCATGACCAGCTACGCCAGCGTCCCCTCGGCCGTGGAGGCCATGCGCCAGGGGGCGGTGGACTACGTGGCCAAGCCCTTCGACCACGACGAGCTGCTGCTCGCCGTCGAGCGCGCCCTCAAGGAGCACCGGCTGCAGCGCCAGAACGCCGCGCTCAAGGCCCACGTCGAGCGCGACTACCCCGTCCACGGCATCGTCGGCGACTGCCAGCCGATGCAGCAGGTCTTCGAGCGCATCTACAAGGTCGCCCCCACCGACACCTCGGTGCTCATCCTCGGCGAGTCCGGCACCGGCAAGGAGCTCGTCGCCCGCGCCCTGCACGAGCGCAGCGAGCGCCACGAGGGGCCGCTGATGGCGGTCAACTGCGCCGCCATCCCCGAGTCGCTGATCGAGGCCGAGCTCTTCGGCCACGAGCGCGGCGCCTTCACCGGCGCCGTCGGCGCCCGCAGCGGGCTCGTGGAGTCCGCCGACGGCGGCACGCTCTTCCTCGACGAGATCGGCGAGCTCCCCCACCAGGCCCAGGGGCGGCTGCTGCGCGTGCTCCAGGAGGGCGAGATCCGCCGGGTCGGCTCGACCAGCGCCCGGCGGGTCGACATCCGCCTGATCGCCGCCACCCACCGCGACCTCAAGGCCCTGGTCGCCGCCGGGCAGTTCCGCGAGGACCTCTTCTTCCGCATCGACGTCATGGAGATCCGGCTGCCGCCGCTGCGCGAGCGCCGGCCGGATATCCCCGAGCTGGCCCGCTTCCTGCTGCAGAAGACCTGCCAGCGCCTCAACCGCGCCCAGCTCGCCCTCAGCGACGAGGCTATCGAGGCCATGCAGCGCTACGACTGGCCGGGCAACGTCCGCGAGATGGAGAACACCATCGAGCGCGCTGTGATCCTCAGCGAGGGCGCGACCATCACCCCGGAGATGCTCGGCATGCCCGCGGCGGCGGGCCCGGAGCCGCCCCCGGCGGAGGGCGGCCCGGAGCCGGTGCGCCAGGACCTGTCGCTGGAGGAGTACTTCCGGCAGTATGTGCTGACCTACCAGGACCGGATGACGGAGACGGCCCTCGCGCGGGGGCTCGGCATCAGCCGCAAGGCGCTCTGGGAGAAGCGCCAGCGCCACGGGATCCCGCGCCCGGGCAGCGGCGGCGGCGGCCGCTCCGGCTAGCCGGCCGCCGGGTGTTACTTTTCGACACAGTGTGCGGGCCGCCTTGTGCAACCACGTAACAGCGCGCTTTGGTATCCTGCCCCTTGAGCTGGAGCGCGCCCGCTAAGCGTTTCGCCGCCGATCCCCGGCGGCTGGCTTGACCGAGAAGAAACCCCGGAGGAGAGAGCTCATGTCCGAGACGAAGGTCTACCCCGTCCCCGAGAGCGTCAAGCGGGACGCCCACTTGACGCTTGAGCAGTATCAGCAGATGTACCAGCGCTCCCTCGACGACCCGGAGGGGTTCTGGTCCGAGCAGGCGGAGCAGTTCCTGGACTGGTTCAGCAAGTGGGGCACCACCTGCGACTGGGATCTCGCCCGCGGCGATATCCGCTTCTTCAAGGGCGGCACCCTCAACGTCGCCTACAACTGCGTGGACCGCCACCTGGAGACCCGCGGCGACCAGGCGGCGATCATCTGGGAGGGCGACGAGCCCGACCAGGACGAGACCGTCACCTACCGCGACCTCTACGAGCGTGTCGGCCGCTTCGCCAACGCCATGAAGGCGCGCGGCGTCAAGAAGGGCGACCGGGTCTGCATCTACCTGCCCATGGTCCCCGAGGCGGCCGTGGCGATGCTCGCCTGCGCGCGCATCGGGGCGGTGCACTCGGTGGTCTTCGGCGGCTTCTCGCCCGAGGCGCTGCGCGACCGCATCCTCGACGCCGACTGCGAGGTGGTGATCACCGCCGACGAGGGGATCCGCGGCGGGCGCAAGATCCCGCTCAAGGCGAACACCGACAAGGCCCTTGAGGGCTGCCCCAACGTCAAGACCACCTTCGTGGTCCGGCGCACCGGCGGCGACATCGACTGGCACGACGGCCGCGACGTCTGGTTCCACGAGGCCAGCGCCGAGGCCTCCCCGGAGTGCCCGCCGGAGCACATGGACGCCGAGGACCCGCTGTTCATCCTCTACACCTCCGGCTCCACCGGCAAGCCCAAGGGGGTGCAGCACACCACCGGCGGCTACCTCCTCGGCACCGCCATGACCCACAAGTACGTCTTCGACTACCAGGACGGCGAGGTCTACTGGTGCACGGCCGACGTCGGCTGGGTCACGGGCCACTCCTACATCGTCTACGGCCCGCTGGCCAACGGCGCCAAGACGCTCATCTTCGAGGGCGTGCCCACCTACCCCGACGCCAGCCGCTTCTGGCAGGTCATCGACAAGCACAACGTCTCGATCTTCTACACGGCGCCGACGGCCATCCGGGCGCTCATGGGCCAGGGGAACGAGTACGTCGAGAAGACCTCGCGCCAGAGCCTGCGCATCCTCGGCACGGTCGGCGAGCCGATCAACCCCGAGGCGTGGGAGTGGTACTACCACACCGTCGGCCAGGACCGCTGCCCCATCGTCGACACCTGGTGGCAGACCGAGACCGGGGCGATCATGATCGCGCCGCTGCCCGGCGCCACGGACCTCAAGCCCGGCTCGGCGACGCTGCCGTTCTTCGGCGTCGAGCCGCAGCTGGTCGACAGCGCCGGCAAGGTGCTCGAGGGCGCCACCGAGGGCAACCTCGTCATCAACCGCGCCTGGCCGAGCATGATGCGCACCATCTACGGCGACCACGAGCGGTTCATCAACACCTACCTCGCCGCCTACCCGGGCAAGTACTTCACCGGCGACGGCGCCCGGCGCGACGCCGACGGCTACTACTGGATCACCGGCCGCGTCGACGACGTCATCAACGTCTCCGGCCACCGGCTGGGCACCGCCGAGGTGGAGAGCGCCCTGGTCGAGCACAGCCTCGTCAACGAGGCGGCCGTGGTCGGCTACCCCCACGACGTCAAGGGCCAAGGCATCTACGCCTACGTCACCCTGGTCGCCGGCGAGGAGCCGAGCGACGAGCTCAAGAAGGAGCTCGTCGACCTGTGCATCAAGGAGATCGGGCCCATCGCCAAGCCCGACATCATCCAGTTCGCCCCGGGCCTGCCGAAGACCCGCTCGGGCAAGATCATGCGCCGGATCCTGCGCAAGGTCGCCTCCAACGAGCTCGACAGCCTCGGCGACACCAGCACGCTGGCGGACCCGACGGTGGTCGACACGCTCATCGAGGAGCGGGCGAACCAGTAGATGCACCGCCCCTGCCGGCGGTAATGGTCCCGCCCCGTCCGGCCCTGCCGGGCGGGGCGGTCTTGCTTGGCTCTTCCCGAAGGGAGCGGCTATGTCACCGTGGATCTACTTCCTTGTCACCGCCGCCATCGCCTGGCACGGGCTGACCTATACCGACGACAACGGCGAGCACCCGACGGTCCACCTCCTCTTCGGGTGCATCGCGCTGATCTTCAGCCTGCGCTTCCTCTTCGTGGACATCATGGGGTTCACCGTCTGGGGCGTCCCGCCGCTGTCCTCCTGAGTCACTCCAGCTTCTGGCTGTAGCTGCGCTGCGCCCGGTCCTGCTCGGGATCGGCGAGCTTGCGCTCGTCGGCGGGCAGCGCGAGCTGCTCGCGCAGGTAGGCGGCGCGGTCGGCGATCGTCGGCGGCTCCTCGGCGCCCATGTGCAGGAAGCGGGTCAGCCAGCCCGGGCCGTCGGCCACGGCCGGGTCGAGCGCCAGGGCCCGCTCGTAGTCCTCGAGGGCCTCCTCGTGCCGGCCCATGCGGTCGTAGGCGATGCCGCGGTTGGCGTAGACGCCGGCGGCCTTCGGGGCCATCTCCAGGTAGCGGCCGTAGAGGGCGATGGCCTCCTCGAAGCGGCCCATCTCGACGAGGGTGCGCGCCTTGCCGCGCAGCGCCGGGCGGTGGTCCGCGTCCTGCGCCAGCGCCTCGTTGTACTCGTCGAGGGCGCGCTCGTAGTAGCCGTCGGCGAAGGCCCGATCGCCGGCCGTGGCCGCCATGTCCCCCGGCCCCTGCTCGGGCACGAACCCCATATAGGCGAGCCACGCCACGGGGGCGATGACCACCGCCACCGCGATGCCCTTGAGGATCCGATAGCTGCGCTCCGTGATAACCATTACTGGGGCCACCCCACTGTCGACAGGTTGAACAGGACCGAGAAGACCGGGCAGATCACCGCCGTCAGCCGCCAGGCCCGGCGCTTCTGCTCGGCCAGCTCCGCCTCCGTGAGCTCGCGCTCGAGGCCGCGCTGGAGGCTGCGCACGGCCAGCGCCCAGATCCAGCGGCTCACCGGGTAGGCGAGCATCGCGGCCAGCAGGACCACGTAGAAGACAAACAGAGCAGTCTCCATCATCCGCTCGTCACCTCCTCCAACGAAAGGGGGCGGGGAAGGCCGCGGCCTCCCCCGCCCCGTTGCGACGCTTACCGGACATCGGCAGCGGTCCGCTAGCCCCACGGGCTAGGGACGGCTGACGTCCATGTGCGTCCCGGCGTCCTCGTCGTAGAGGACCTGGACCTCCTTCTGCGGGACGGTGCTCATCTCGAGCCTGTAGCACAGGAACCACATCATGGCGATGCCCAGGACCCACCAGATGAGCTGCCAGACCCAGATCGACGGCATCCCGAAGACCCACCAGGTATCGGGGTTGTTCGGGTCGCCGAAGAGCCAGTTGCCGATGACGGCGCCCGGGCCCATGGCGAAGAAGAACCAGACGATGACCACGATCCAGCCCAGCGGGATCAGGTGGCGCTTCTCCGCCGGGAGCGAGGCGTGCTCGCGCAGGAAGCTGTGGAAGGTCATCCGGTGCTTGCGGTCCTCCTCGTTCTGGGTGAACGCCGAGATCGACACGGCCACCAGGAAGTTGAGGAGCACGCCCCAGGCGGCCGAGTGCAGCGTCAGCGGCCAGCGGCCCCACGGGAGGTCGACACCGAAGGCCCCGAGCAGGTTGATGCCGATGTTCTCCGTGAGCAGCACGGCGATGACACCGACGATCAGGCCCGTGACGACGCCTTGCCGGGTGAGCCACGGCAGGAAGCAGATCGCCGCCAGCGGCACCCACATCTGCGTGCCCATGGCGGTCGCCAGGCCGCCGAGCAGCACCAGGGCGTCCGTGGTGAACGTCGCCACCATCAGCGCCGCGAAGATGAGGATCGCGACGAAGATCCGCCCGGCCGTGACCTGGGCGCGGTGGCTGGCGTTGGGCATGATGTAGCGGCGCAGCAGGTCGCGGGTGAACATGCCGCTGGTCGTGGACATGTAGGCGGCGCCGGTGGACTGCATGGCCGCCAGGGCGGCGACCGCCAGCAGGCCGGCCAGCCAGGGCGCCACGGTGGAGAGCATGCTCACCAGCTGCGGCACCAGCTCGCTGTCGCCGCCGGCGTCCTTGACCAGGTCGACCCAGCCCGCCTCACGGGGATCCTCCCCGTTCTCCAGGGCCTGCAGGCCGGCCTCGATCCGCTGCTCCACCTCCTCGGGGCTGAGCTCCGGGTTGTGGGTGGCGATCAGCCCGCGCTGGAGCACCGCGTCGCTGCGCTCCTCGAACAGGTCCCGGTACTCGCCGAGCTGCTCCTCGTACTGCGGATCGTAGATATCCTTGGCGAGCTCCGTGTTGCCGCCGAGGATGTGGCCGGACATGCCCTGGATGGCCAGGAAGACCATCATCAGGAAGCCGACGCCGAGCGGCGACATCCAGGTCTGCTGCGGCGCGAAGGGCCGCGGGTCGTTGTTGGAGAAGGCCCACATGCTGAACGACGGGGCCGCCATGATGCCCATCAGGGCGAACATGTAGCTGAGGTTCATGATGCCGGTCCAGGCGCCGCCCTGGGCCTGGGCGCCGGCGCCGACCCACTGGATCACCCCGGGGATGGCGACGTAGCCGCTCTGGCCGGCCGGTGTCATCCCCGGCGAGGTCTCGGCCGCGCCACCGGTGGCCACATCCCACTCGGCGAGGGCCGCGATCCCGTGGGTGAAGTCCGCCCAGCTGCCGACGTAGTACATGGCGACCACGCCGATGACCAGGATGCCGACCATCAGCATCACCGCCTGGGCGGCGTCGACGTAGGCCACGGCCCGCAGCCCGCCGAGCGCGACGTAGAACAGGACCACCAGCGAGAGCAGCCACATCCCGACCGTCACGCCGAGGGCCCCGTCCGTCAGGACGTTGAACAGGAAGCCCGAGGCGCGCAGCTGGATGCCGAGGTACGGCACCGCGAAGATCAGCGCCACGATCAGGATCAGGATCCGGATCGAGTCGGTCCGGAAGTAGTCGGCGAACATCTCGCCCGGCGTGATGTAGCCCCAGCGCTTGCCGATCATCCACTGGCGCTTGAGGAACATCATGCCGGTGAACGGGATGGTGATCGAGTAGAACGACGCGTAGGCGTACTGGAAGCCGTCCACGTAGATCAGTCCCGGGTGGCCGACGAAGGTCCAGCCCGAGAAGGAGGTCGCCGTCGCTGCGAGGATGAACACCCACATGCTGACGGAGCGGCCGGCGACGAAGTAGTCGCTGGCCGTGCGCGACCACAGGGCACCCTTGATGCCCCAGAAGATACAGTAGCCCCAGTAGAGGGCTACGAATACGAACAGCCATATGGCCATCGGTTCCATGGAGTCTCCCCCTCATTTATTGGTTATGAAGGAAGGACGATCCCGTCCGGGATCATCGGGCCCGGGATTGCGAAAATCGTGCCAGGATCGGCCGCCCGGCGAATCAGCACCTTGCGCAGAGACCCCGGTGCGGGGGCGTGTTACCCGTTACCGCACGTAACAGCCGGGCCGTTCCCGGCGGTAACACCCGGCGGGTTTGTCCCCCCGCGCCCCGATGGGGCATGATGCCGAGAGGCCCGCCTAGAGGGGCGGGCGAGGAGGGGGAGCGATGAGCGCGTCCGAGGCGAGCAGCCAGGTGGGCCAGTCGGAGATCCGCCGGATCGCCGCCGGCGAGGCCTTCAGCGGCCTCGACGACGAGGTCCTCGAGGCGCTGCTCGCCCGCGGCCGGGTGCGCAGCCTGCAGCCCGGCGAGGTCCTCTTCCACCTCGGCGACCCCGACCGCGACCTGCTCTACATCGTCTACGAGGGGCGCGTCGACCTCATCGACGCCCAGAGCGTGGTCACCTCCCAGGAGCCGGTGGCGCTGCTCGCCCTGTCGAGCTACTTCGACGACGAGCCCTACACCCTCACCGCCCGCGCCGCCCGGCCGACCCAGGTCATCGAGGTCCCCTTCGACGACGTCCGCGCCCTCGAGCAGGATCACCCCGCCCTCGCCGACACCCTCAGCCGGATCATCGCCGACCGCATCCGCGCCAACTCCTGGCAGCACCGCGGCAGCCCCACCGGCGCCCTCTCCCAGCAGGCGCGCAGCGTGATGACCACGCCGCTGACCTACCGCCAGCCGGACTGCACCCTCGCCGAGGCCTTCGCGCTCATGGACGAGCGGCGCATCGGCAGCCTCGCCGTCCTCGACGAGGCGGGCGGGCTCATCGGCCTGGCGACGATCCGCACCCTCGCCCGGGCGCTGTTCACCCGCGGGCTCAGCCCCCAGGCCTCGGTGGCCGAGGCGGCCGAGCGCTTCACCGCCATCACCCCGGACACCCCCCTCTCCGCGGCCCAGGAGGTCCAGGCCCGCGAGGGGGTGCGCTACCTTGTGGTCATGGAGGGCGATCGCCCGGTGGGGATGATCTCCCAGACCAACATGCTCCACGCCGTGCTCGCCCAGCAGACCGTCATGCGGGAGCGCATCAGCCGCGCCGCCAGCCTCGAGGAGCTGCGCGCCCTCGCCGGCGAGGTCAGCTACGTCGCCCGCGAGGCGTGGAGCAACAACCGCGAGGCGAGCCGCGCCGCCTACCTGCTCAGCGAGTACCACCTGCAGCTGCAGCGCCGCTGCATCGACCTCGCCCTCGCCGAGCTGCGCGACGAGGGCCTCGGCGAGCCGCCGCGCGGCTACGCGCTGATCGTCCTCGGCTCCCTCGCCCGGCGCGAGGGGCTGATCAACCCGGACCAGGACAACGCCATCATCATCGCCGACGCCCCGCCCGGCGAGAGCGCCCCGCGCGCCCTCGACGCCGCCGAGGCCCGCTGGTTCGAGGCCTTCACCGAGCGGGTCAACACCCGGCTCGACGAGCTCGGCTACGAGTGGTGCAAGGGCGGGATCATGGCGCGCAACCCGGAGTACCGCCGCCGGCTCGCCGAGTGGTGCGAGCAGGTCCGCGCCATGGCGCACCACCCGGGCCCCAAGGCGGCGCGCTGGGGGAACATCTTCTTCGACTTCGAGCTGCTCTACGGCGACGAGGCGCTGGTCGACGGCCTCTGGGAGGCCTCCATCGCCGAGCTCGAGCAGCACCCGCGGCTGCTGCGCTTCCTCGCCGCCGACGACGCCGAGGGCCAGCCGGCGGTGGGGCTGTTCAACCGGCTGATCCGCTCGAGCCGCGACGACGCCAAGGGGCGGGTCGACATCAAGCGCAAGGGGCTGCGCATCATCGGCAACGGCGCGCGCATCTACGCCCTCTCGGCGGCGGTCCGCGAGACCAACACCGTCGCCCGGCTCAAGGCGCTGCGCCGCGAGGGGCTGCTGACCGGCGAGATGGTCGACGCCGTGCTCGCCGCCTACGAGGAGCTCTTCGACCTGCTGCTGACCCACCAGATCGAGCAGCACCAGCGCGGCGAGACCCCGGACAAGTACATCGACCCCGCCGCCCTCGACGAGCTGACCCGCCAGTCCCTGGCCACGAGCATGCGGGCCGTCAAGCGCTTCCAGGACCGGGTCCAGGGCGTCTTCGGCCTGTAGCGGCGCGCGGCGACCCCGAGGCGGCCCACGACCAGAGAGAGGAGAGCGTCCGGAAGATGAGCCAAGAGATCCTGATCGTCGACGACGAGTCGAACATCGTCCTGTCGCTGGAGTTCCTCATGCGCCAGGCCGGCTACCGGGTGCGCACCGCCGAGGACGGCGAGCAGGCGCTCGCGGCGCTCGAGGCCGGCAAGCCGGATCTCGTCCTGCTCGACGTCATGATGCCGAAGAAGGACGGCTACGAGGTCTGCCAGCAGATCCGCCGCCGCCCGGAGTGGGCCCAGCTGCCGGTGATCATGCTCACCGCCAAGGGCCGCGACGTCGAGCGCGAGAAGGGGCTGGCCATGGGGGCCGACGACTACATCACCAAGCCCTTCTCCACCCAGGAGGTCGTGGAGACGGTGCAGAGCGTGCTCGCCGGCGAGGCCTCCTGAGATGGCCGGCGCCGCCGCCCGCCGCCGGCTCCGGTTCTGGGCGCCGGGGATCGCGCTGCTCCTGGTCAGCGCCGGGACGCTCACCGCCCTCGGCCTGCTCAGCCTCGGCGCCATCCCCGACGGCCCCGAGCGCACCCGCACGGCGCTCGCCTTCGGGGCCGGCGGGGCGCTCCTGCTCCTCGCCGTGCTCGGCACCTGGATCCTGCTCGACGCCGTCCTCATCCGGCCGCTCGGCGCCCTCGCCCGCGGGGCGTCGATCATGGCCCACTCCAACCCGGGCCACGAGCTGGAGATCCCGCGCCGCCACCTGCTCGGCGAGCTCCCCGAGAGCCTGCAGAGCCTCGGCGCCAGCCTCTACACCGCCCGCCGCGAGGTCGCCCAGGCCCTGGCCTCCGGCGCCCAGGGCTCGGAGCACCAGAAGGCCCGCCTGGAGATCGTCCTGCGCGAGATCCAGCAGGGGGTGCTCGTCTGCGACAGCGACGGCCGCATCCTCCTCTACAACCCGGCCGCCGCGCGGACCCTGCGCAGCGACGCCCTCGGCCTCGGGCGCTCGATCTACGAGGTGCTCACCCCCTCGGCCATCGACCACACCCTGGAGATGCTCCAGAGCCGCCTCGCCCGGGGCGAGGCGGCGCACAGCGCCGAGAACCGCGCCGAGCTCGTCTGCGCCAGCGTTGACGACGGCGTCCTGCTCCACTGCTGGATGAGCCTGCTGCCGGCCGCCAGCCCGCTGCGCGCCGGCTTCGTGCTGACCCTCGAGGACATCACGCGCAAGATCGAGGGCGTCGCCCGGCGCGACCACGCCCTGCGCAGCGCCGTGGAGTCGCTGCGCGCCCCGCTGGCCAACCTGCGCGCCGCCGCCGAGAGCCTCCAGGAGGCCGGGGAGCTGCCCGCCGAGCGGCGCCGGGCGTTCGAGTCGATGCTCGCCGAGGAGAGCGGCGAGCTGAGCCAGCGCTTCGAGCGCATGGCGCGGGAGACCCAGCGGCTCGTCTCGGCGCCGTGGACCATGGCCGACATCAATAGCTCGGACCTGTTCACCAGCGTCCTGCGCCGCTACCCGGACGGGCTGCCCGAGGTCGAGGTGGCCGGCATCCCCCTGTGGCTCCACGCCGAGAGCCACGCCCTCGGGCTCGTCCTCGAGCGCCTGCTGCGCCGGCTCCACGAGCAGCACGGGGTCGCCGCCGTGCGCGCCGAGCCGCTGATGGGCGACCGGCGGGTCTACCTCGACCTCTCCTGGGCCGGCGAGCCGGTGGCCACCCAGCGCCTCGAGGCGTGGCTCGACGAGGAGCTGCCCGAGGCCACCGGGCAGCACACCCCGCGCGGCGTCCTCGAGCGCCACGACAGCCTCGCCTGGAGCCAGGCCCACCCGCGCCAGCCCGGCCGGGCCCTGATCCGCATCCCCGTGCCCGCCTCGCGGCGCCAGTGGGAGCAGCCGGAGGAGCGGCTGCCGCCGCGCCCGGAGTTCTACGACTTCTCCCTCGCCGACCAGGCGGGGGAGATCGGCGACCGCCTCGAGCGCCCCCTCAAGGAGCTCTCCTACGTCGTCTTCGACACCGAGACGACCGGCCTCGCCCCCTCGGAGGGCGACGAGATCATCGCCATCGCCGGGGTGCGGGTGGTCAACGGGCGCATCCTCGAGGGCGAGCGCTTCGAGCGGCTGGTCAACCCGGGCCGGCCCATCCCCAAGGCCTCGATCCGGTTCCACGGCATCCGCGACGAGATGGTCGCCGACAAGCCCGGGATCGACACGGTGCTCCCGCAGTTCAAGGCCTTCGTCGGCGACTCGGTGCTCGTCGCCCACAACGCCGCCTTCGACATGAAGTTCATCCGCCTCAAGGAGGCGCAGTGCGGGCTGCGCTTCGACAACCCGGTCCTCGACACCCTGTTGCTGTCGGTCTTCCTCCACGACCACACCCCGGAGCACACCCTCGAGGCCATCGCCCAGCGCCTCGGCGTCGACGTCAGCGGCCGCCACACCGCCCTCGGCGATACGCTGGTCACCGCCGAGATCCTCGGGCAGATGCTGCCGCTGCTCGCCGAGCGCGGCGTGCGCACCCTGCGCGAGGCCGTCGAGGCCTCCGAGCAGATGATCGAGGTCCGCAAGCAGCAGGGGCAGTTCTAGCGCGATGAGCCAGGGCGACGACACACTGCAGGCGGCGCTCGACCGGCTGGCCGGCCACGACGGGTCGGCCGGCGGCGAGGCGGGGCTCGAAACGGCCCTCGCCGAGGCCCTCGGCCCGGAGGCGGCCCGCGCCGTGGCCCCGGCCCTCGCCCGGGGCGAGGGGGTGGGTCCCGAGGGCCTGGCGGCGCTGCTCGGCGCCGCCGCCTCGGCCGTCGAGCGCGCCCGGCGGCTCGAGTCGGTCACCGGCGAGCTGCGCGCCGCCAACGCGCGGCTCCAGGAGCTCGACCAGCTCAAGGACGAGTTCGTCTCCATGGTCAGCCACGAGCTGCGCACCCCCCTGACCTCCATCCGCGCCTTCGGCGAGATCCTGCTCAACAACCCGGAGATGGACGCCGGGCAGCGCCGCGAGTTCCTCGAGGTCGTCGTCCGCGAGAGCGAGCGGCTGACCCGCCTGATCAACCAGGTCCTCGACCTGTCGAAGATCGAGAGCGGCTCGGCGGAGTGGCAGCTCCAGGACATCGACCTCGCCCGGATCGCCCGCGAGGCGGCGGAGTCCACCCAGCAGCTCTTCGCCGAGCGCGGCACAGCGCTGGAGACCGCCCTCGACTGCGACGAGCCGGCGGTCAAGGGCGACCCCGACCGGCTCATCCAGCTGGTCATCAACCTCCTCTCCAACGCCACCAAGTTCAGCGACCCCGAGCAGGGGCAGGTCTGGCTGCGCCTGCACGCGGGCAGCGGCGACACCCTGCGCCTGGAGGTGGCGGACAACGGCCCCGGCGTCAGCGAGGCGGACCGGCGGCGGATCTTCGACAAGTTCCACCAGGTCTCGAGCCAGCAGGCCGGCAAGCCCGTGGGTAGCGGCCTCGGGCTGACCATCTGCCGGCTCATCACCGACGCCCACTGGGGCCGGCTATGGGTGGAGAGCCGCCCCGGCGAGGGGGCGACCTTCGTCTGCGAGCTGCCCCGGGCCGGCGGCGAGCACTGCGATGTCACCGAGTACGTCGATCTCAGCGGACGGGCAGCGGCGCAGCCGGGACCGGCGTAGGGGGGCGGCGGCCTTCCGGCCCGCCTGGTGGCTGCCCGGGCGCCACGCCCAGACGGTCTACCCCGCCCTGCTGCGCCGCCCGCCGCGGCCGGCGCTGCGGCCCGAGACCCTGGAGCTGCCCGACGGCGACTTCCTGGAGCTGGCGTGGGGGCTGCCCGGGCGCGGGCTCGTGATCATCGGCCACGGCCTCGGCGGCGACGCCGGATCGCCCTACGTGCTCGGGCTCGCCGCGGCGCTGGCCCGGCGCAGGATCGGCACCGTCATCGTCGAGTCCCGGGGCGCCGGACGCCGCCCGAACCGCAACCGCCGCTCCTACCACGCCGCCGCCTGGGACGACCTCGACTACGTGGCCGAGACCCTGCGCCGGCGCCACCCGGGGCGGCCCCTGGCCGCCTGCGGCTTCTCGCTGAGCGGCGCCACGCTGCTCAACTGGCTCGGCGAGCGCGGCGACGCCCCGCTGGCCCACGCCGTGGCGGTCTCCGTGCCCTTCGAGCTCGCCCCCTGCGCCGACGCCCTCGAGCGCGGCTTCGCCCGGGCCTACCAGCGCCACCTGCTGCGCNTGCGCAGCCGGCGCAAGTTCGCCGCCCGCGACGACAGCCCGGTCCCCGTGGCCCGGATCCGGCGCATCCGCCGCCTGCGCGAGTTCGACGAGCTGCTCACCGCCCCGCTGCACGGCTTCCGCGACAGCGCCGACTACTACGCGCAGGCGAGCTGCCGGCAGCGCCTCGGCGCCATCCGCCAGCCGACCACCGTGATCCACGCCGCCGACGACCCCTTCGTGCCGGCGGCCACGATCCCCGGCGCCGCGGAGCTCGGCCCCGGCGTCCAGCTCGATCTCCAGGGGCACGGCGGCCACGTGGGCTTCGTCGCCGGCGCCGTGCCGGGGCGCCCCCGCTACTGGCTCGACGCCCGCATCGCCGACACCCTGGCGGCGGCGCTGGGCTAGGGGATCAGGCGCGCCAGCCAGCCCGGGGCCAGGGCCGCCTCCAGGGCGTCGGCCAGCCGGTCCAGCTCGGCGCGGATCCGCGCCCGCTCGTCGCCGCCCTCGCCCTCCAGGCCGAAGAGCTCCAGGAGCAGGGCCCGGCGGAAGGGGCCGCTGTCGAAGAGGCGGTGGAGGTAGCTGCCCAGCACCCGGCCGTCGGCGGAGCGGGCGACGAAGGGGAAGAGCGCCGGGTCGCCGCCGGTGACCCCGTGGTGGATCTCGTAGCCGTGGACCGCCGCCGGCGCCGGCCACCGGGCGGTGGCCTCGACCTCGGCGAGGCGCTTGGACGGCGCCAGGCGGGTGTGCACCGGCAGCAGACCCAGCCCCGCGGCGCTGCCGCCGCCCTCCACGCCCTCGGGGTCCTCGATCGCCTCGCCGAGCATCTGCAGCCCGCCGCAGAGGCCGATCACCCGGCCGCCGTAGCGCACGTGGCGCAGCAGCGCCTCGGCCATGCCCGCCTCGCGCAGCCAGGCCAGGTCCGAGCGGACGTGCTTGGAGCCCGGCAGCACGACCAGGTCGGCACCGTCGAGCTCCGCGGGCCGGCGGGCGAGGCGGACGTGGACGCCGGGCTCGGCCTCCAGGGCGTCGAGGTCGTCGTGGTTGCTCAGCCGCGGGTACGCCACGGCGGCCACCTGCAGGGCGCCGCCGGCGCCCCGCGGCCCGGCCATGCGGTAGGGGGCGTCCTCCTCGGGCAGGTGCAGCCCCGCCACCGCCGGCACCACGCCGGCCACCGGCACCCCGCCGCGCGCCTCGAGCTGCGCCGGGGCCTCGCCGAGGAGCTCGGGGCTGCCGCGGAAGCGGTTGATGAGCAGGGCCTCGACCCGGGCGCGGTCGCCGGGCTCGAGCCACTCCAGGGTGCCGAGCAGCGAGGCGAAGACGCCGCCGCGGTCGATGTCGCCGACGACCCAGACCGGCACGTCCGCCGCCTCGGCGAAGCCCATGTTGGCGATATCGCCGGCGCGCAGGTTCGGCTCCGCCGGCGAGCCGGCGCCCTCGACGAGGACCGCGTCGTAGCCCGCCCGCAGCCGCTCGAAGGAGGCGAGCGCCGGCGCCAGCAGCGGCTGGCGCGCCTCGCGGAAGGCCCGCGCCTCGAGCCGGCCGGTCACCTGCCCCTGGACCACCACCTGCGCGGTGCGGTCGGCCTCGGGCTTGAGCAGCACCGGGTTCATGTCGGTGTGGGCCTCGAGCCCGGCGGCGACGGCCTGGAGCCACTGGCCGCGGCCGATCTCGCCGCCGTCGGCGGTGACGGCGGCGTTGTTGCTCATGTTCTGCGGCTTGAAGGGGGCCACCCGCACGCCGCGCCGGGCGAGCAGGCGGCAGAGCCCGGCGACCAGCGCCGTCTTGCCGGCGCCGGAGCAGGTCCCCTGGAGCATCAGGGTGCGGGCGCTCACCGGTCGAGCCCCGGCTGGGCGGGCACGCCGGCGTCGTGGGCGTGGCGCACCGCCTTGATCTCGCTGACCGTATCGGCGGCCTCCATCAGCGGCTGCTGGGCGTAGCGGCCGGTCACCACCACGTGCTGCCAGGCCGGGCGCCGCGCGAGGTCCTCGAGCACCTCCTCGAGCGCCAGGTACTCGTAGCGCAGCGCGATGTTGAGCTCATCGAGGACCACCAGCTCCGGGCCCGTCTCGCTCAGCCAGGCGCGGGCTACCGCCCACGCCTGCCGGGCCGCCTCAGCCCGGTCCTGCCCGTCGCCGGGCTCGCCGGCCGCCCCCTCGCCGGCGACCCGCCAGTCGACCCCCGGCTGGCCGCGGAGGAAGCGGGCCGCCCCGTCCGCGCCCGCCTCCTCGAGGAAGCGCATCACCCCGGCACGCCGGCCGTGGCCGAGGGCGCGGGCGACCATGCCGAAGGCCGAGGAGCTCTTGCCCTTCCCTGCCCCGGTCAGGACCAGCAGCACGCCGCGATCCTCGCCGGCGGTAGGGCGCTGCCGATCCCCCTTGGCCTCGGACTGCATAGGCGCTGCTCTCTGTCGCTGCCGCAAAGGACCTAGCCTGCCAGGGCGCTCTGGGGGCCGTCACTGTCGTCGGGCTTGACGGGGCCGCCGAGCAGCCGGGCCACCGCCTGCGGCGCCGAGGGGAAGTAGGCGTGGAAGTAGGTGGCGGTCAGCGCGCCGCGGCGGTAGAGCGGCTCGGCGGCGCTGCCGCCGCGCCGGCGCGTATAGGCGTCCGGCGCCGCCGGCCCCTCCAGGCGGGAGTAGTGGAAGGTGTGGCCGCGCAGCTCGCCCTCCGGCAGCGCCAGCGACTGCAGCCCCAGCCCCGCGAGCCGGCCGCCCATCACCGCCCGGCCCGGCAGGAGGCCGAGCATCCCGTGGGCCGCGCCGCCCTCGTCGACCAGGGTCTCGGCGCAGTACATCAGCCCCCCGCACTCGGCGAGGATCGGCCGGCCGGCGGCGTGGTGGGCCCGGATCGCCGCCTTGAGCGAGTCGTTGGCAGCCAGGGCGGCGGCGTGGCGCTCCGGGTAGCCGCCGCCCTGGCTGCCAACGAC
>NZ_NRSH01000032.1 GCF_016584055.1 Halorhodospira neutriphila | reverse complement strand
GGCGCGCTGGGGCTTCCGGCCCCACTGGGCCGGCGAGGACGCCCCGCGGCCGATCAACGCCCGCGCCGAGAAGGCGGCCACCGCCCCCTACTTCCGCGACGCCTTCGCCCACCGCCGGTGCCTCGTGCCGGCGAGCGGCTGGTACGAGTGGCAGCAGCAGGGCGAGACCAAGCAGCCCTACTACATCACCCTCGCCGATCCGGCGGCCGAGGAGGCCCTCCTGCTCGCCGGCCTGTGGGACCGGGACGGGCCGAGCGGCGAGCCGTGCTGCGCGATCCTCACCGAGCCCGCCGGCGACGGGCTGGAGCGCATCCACCCGCGCCGGCCCGTCGCCCTGGACCCGGCGTGCCGGTGGGCGTGGCTCGACCCGCAGCGCACCGGGCGCGAGGCGGTGCGCCGCGCCGCCCGGCGGCTCGAGCCGGGGCGGCTGACGTGGTGGCCCGTCTCCGCCCGGGTCAACCGCCCCGAGAACGACGATGCGCAGCTGCTCGAGCGCCAGGGGGGTCAGACCGGGGGCGGCGGGAGCGGCTGAGGCCCCCGGCGGCGCCGCGCTGTGGCTAGCGGCGCCTACAAGCGGTATCTTTGGGCGCGGTTAAGCATTCGCGGGGGGCAAGAGCCGATGAGGCGCGTAATCTTCAACCAGAAGGGCGGGGTCGGCAAATCCACGATCACCTGCAACCTGGCGGCGATCAGCGCCGCCTCGGGGCTGCGCACCCTGGTGGTGGACCTCGACCCCCAGGGCAACGCCAGCAGCTACCTCCTCGGCGCCGGGGCCGAGCCCGACCAGACCGTCGGCGACTTCTTCTCCTCGACGCTGGGCTTCCGCCTGGGGCCGCGCAAGTCGATCAACCTGCGCCAGTTCATCAGCCGGACGCCGTTCGACCACCTCCAGATCCTGCCGGCCAACCGCGAGCTGGAGACCCTGCAGGGCAAGCTGGAGTCGCGCTACAAGATCTACAAGCTGCGCGAGGCGCTCGACGGCGTCGCGGAGCACTACGACGCGGTCTTCATCGACACCCCGCCGGCGCTGAACTTCTTCAGCCGCTCGGCGCTGATCGCCGCCGACCGCTGCCTGATCCCCTTCGACTGCGACGACTTCTCCCGCCAGGCGCTCTACGAGCTGCTCGAGCAGATCCAGGAGATCCAGGAGGACCACAACGGGCAGCTCCAGGTGGAGGGGATCATCGTCAACCAGTTCCAGTCCGGCGCCAAGCTCCCCCGCACCGTCGTCGATGAGCTGCACCAGGAGGGGCTGCCCATCCTGCCCACCTACATCTCCGCCTCGGTGAAGATCCGCGAGTCCCACCAGCAGGCGCAGCCGCTCATCCACATGGCGCCCAGGCACAAGCTCAGCGGCGAGTTCCAGGCGCTCTACGACCGCCTCGGCGAGGGCGCCGCGGCGGCGTAGCGGTTGGCGGCGGCGGCCAGGGCGATCGCCGCCGCCACGAAGGCGGCCATGCCGGCGAGGACACCGCCGACGGGCACCCCGAGATCGAAGAGCACCCCCGTCAGGGGCGGGGTCACGGCGGTGGCCGAGACCATCAGGGCGTGCGCCAGGGCGCGGATGGCCCCGAGGTTGTGGACGCCGTAGAGCTCCGCCCAGACGGCGTTGCCCGAGGTGGCGGCGGCCCCGGCGGAGGCCCCGGCCAGCGCCAGGTAGCACGGCACCACCCACGGGGCGGCGACGGCGGCGGCCAGCGCCACCCCGAGCAGCAGCGGGGCCACGGCCAGCGGCAGCGCGCGCCGGGCGGTGATGCGGTCGACCAGGGGGCCCGAGCCGAGCAGGGCGAGCACGTGGGCGGCGGCGAAGGTGACGAAGGAGCCGGCCATGAGCGCCATGTCCCAGCCGCGCTCGTCGGCGATATGGACCTGGTGGAAGAAGAGCAGGGTCACGGTGGCCGGCGCGGCGATGACCGCCGGCAGCACCAGGTAGAGGCGCCGGTCGCGCAGCACGTCGCGGCGCCGCCACCCGCCGCCCTCCGCCTCGACGGCGGAGGTGCGCTCCAGGCGCCGGCGCCGCTGGCCGTGGCCACGCAGCAGCCCCAGGATCGCCGGCACGGCGCCGAGCAGCAGCAGCGCCGCCACCAGCCACCAGACCGCCTGCCAGGACCACCACCCCATCAGCCCCACCGCCGCCGAGGGCAGCAGCGCCTCGGCGGCGGGCAGCCCGAGCGCGGCCGTCCCTACCGCCCGGCCGCGCTCGACGTCGAAGTAGCGCGTCATGCTGGTCATGGCCGTGTGCATCATCAGCCCCTGGCCGCAGAAGCGCAGCAGGAACAGCGCCGCCAGCAGCGCCGGCAGCGAGCCGGCGCCGGCGAGCACGGCGGCCCCCGCCGCCAGCCCCACGGCTACCAGCGGGGCGAAGAGGCGCAGGTCGAGGCGGTCGATCCAGCGGCCGCCGGCGATGACCGCCGCCGCGCTGGCCACCGTCGCCACGCCGTAGTAGAGGCCGAAGCCGCCGTGGCCCAGGCCGAAGGCGGCCCGGATCGGCTCGCTGAACAGGGAGACGAAGAACGTCTGGCCGAACCCGGAGAGCGCCGCCATCAGGAAGCCGAAGGCGAGGAAGCGGCGGTGGGCCGAGATGAAGCGGAGGTACGCTGCGGGCATGCTCACGGTGCGGAATCCTAGCGCGGTGGGTAGAACACAGGGGCCGCTTGGAGGGCGCCTGCCTAGACGGCGCCCCAGGAGGTATAGGCCTCGGGTACGCGGTAGACGTAGACGGGGGCGTCGATGCTCGCCGGCGGATGGAGGACCGCCGCCGGCCGCCAGCGGTGCAGGCGGAAGGTATTGCTGATGACCAGCGCCCCCGCGGGCAGCTCCGCCTCGAGCTTGGGCTGGAGGCGCTCGAGCGCCTCGGCGTGGAGGTAGCAGACGACGACGCCGGCCTCAGCGTAGGAGGCCCGCAGCAGGTCCCGGCGGTAGAGGCGCAGGTTGGGCGCCGGCTGGATCAGCCGGCGCAGCTGCGAGAAGGCCCACGGCAGCGGCGAGAGCTCGTAGCCGATCACCCGGCTCCCGGGGCGGCGGCGGGCCAGGGCGAAGGCGAGGGTGCCCCACCCCGCGCCCGCCTCGATGATCGCGCCCTGCGGCGCCTCCGGCAGGGCCGCAAGCACCGCCTCGCGGCCCAGGCGCGTGCTCGGCAGCGGGGAGATCCCCGTGATGGCGGTATAGGCCGTGATGGCGGCGATGATTACGAGGACCAGCGCCATGAGCAGCAGCTCCGCGAGCATAGAGGATCCCGTCCACAGTCGGCTGAGCGCGGCATTGTACAGGTGGCTGGCGGCTTATTCGCCCTCGGCCGGGCTCGCCGGCGGGGTTCCCGTGCCTCAGCTGCGGGATCTTGCTACCATTGCGCATGCCTCGGAGGAGTTGAGGGCGCGATGAACCGAACCGCCGCATCTGCCAAGCGTACTCGGGTCCAGCCTACCGACCTCGCCGTAGGCCGCCCCCTGCCCTACGACATCGAGGACGCCTACGGCCACCTCCTGCTGCGCCAGGGCCACCCCATCCGCTCGGAGGAGCAGCGGCGCCGGCTCCTGCAGATCGGCCGCACCCCGTACTACGCCACCCCGGACAAGAGGGGCAGCGGCGGGGTGCAGCGCCGCCGGGAGACGGACCCGCTCTCGGCGAACCCGTTCGACGAGATCTACCGCATCTCCTTCGCCCTGCAGGAGACCTTCAAGTGGCTCGGCCAGCGCAGCGGCCGGTTCCTGTCGCGGCTCGACACCCTGACCAGCCGCATCGGCGACCTCGTCGAGCGCGACCCCGACGCCTCGATCGGCGCCGCGCACCTCGACGAGGACTTCCCCTACACCGTCCGCCACCCCATCCGCCAGGCGATCCTCTGCGACACCGTCGCCACCCAGCTCGGCATCCCCGCGACTGAGCGCCGCTCCACGGTCTGCGCCGCGCTGACGGCCAACGTCGGGATGCTCGAGCTCCAGCGGGAGCTCGAGCGCCAGGTCGAGCCGCTCAGCGACGAGCAGCTCCACGCCGTGCGCCGCCACCCCACCGAGTCGGCGCGGATGCTGGCGGCCGAGGGGATTACCGACGGGACCTGGCTGCGGATCGTCGCCGAGCACCAGGAGCGCCTCGACGGCAGCGGCTACCCCGAGGGGCTGCAGGGCGGGCAGATCTGCCGCGGCGCCCGGCTGCTGATGATCGCCGACACCTACATGGCGATGATCTCGACCCGCAGCTACCGCCCGGCGACCGCCGTGCGCGAGACCCTGCTCGAGCTCCTCAACCAGAGCGGCACGGTCTACGACCGCGAGATGCTCTCAGGCTTTATCAACACCATCGGGATCTACCCGCCCGGCAGCTTCGTGTCGCTGAGCAACGGCGAGCGGGGGGTGGTCGTCCACCGCGGCGAGCGCGGCGAGCAGCCGCTGGTCGCGGCGATCGTCAAGGCCAACGGCCAGCCCACGGCCCGCCCCCTGCACCGGGATACGAGCCACGGCGAGGCGCCGGACGTCGTCGCCCTCGAGCCGACGCTCACCGTGGCCAAGCGCTTCAACCTGGGCTCACTGTGGGGCTATGGCACCTAGCCGCCGCCCCTCCGCGCTGCCCCGCCGGCGGGAGTGAGGCGGCCCCATGGGGTGGCTCAAGCGCCTGCTGGCATCGAGCTGGCTGCCCCACGCGGGGCTCCTGGCCGCCGCCCTCGCCTGGCTCGCGGCCGGTAAGCCGGCTCCCCCCAGCGTCGCCCGGGTCCTCGTCCACAGCGGGGTCGAGCTGACCCTGCTGCTCGGCGGGAGCCTCGCCCTGCTCGCGCTGCTCTACCAGCGGGCCAATACCGCGCTCCAGGCCCTGGTCATCGTCGCTGCCTACCTCTGGGTCGCCTTCGGCCCCGCCCTCACGGAGATCAGCACCCAGGCCGCCGCGGCGAGCGCGGCGCTGCTCGTGCCACCGAACCTGCTCGCCCTGGCGCTGCTCGATGAGCGCGGCCTGCTCAGCCCCGCCGGCATCCTGCGGCTGCTGATCCTGGGCGGCCAAGGCGCCGCCGTCGCCGCCCTCGCCTACGGGCTGCCCCAGGCCGTGTACGGGATCACCCAGGCGAGCTTCCTGCCCCCCCTGCTCAGCGCCTGGACCGCCCTGCCGGAGCAGGCGCTGGTGCTCGTCCCCCTCGCCGCCGCCGCCCTGCTCGTGATCGCCTGGCTGGAGCTCACGCCGCTGGTCTTCGGGGCCTTCAGCGCCCTGCTGACCACCACCGCCGGGCTCGACCTGACGGGCCCCCCGCAGCAGGCGGCGATGACGACGACGGCGCTCGTGCTGCTCGCCCTGCTCTCCCTGCTGCTGGCCACCCTGCAGGAGGCCTACCGCCTCGCCTTCCGGGACGGGCTCACGGGGCTGCCCAACCGCCGCGCCCTCGATGCCCTGCTCGCGCGCCTCGGCGGCCGCTACGCCATCGCCATGATGGACGTCGACCACTTCAAGGGCTTCAACGACACCTACGGCCACGAGGTGGGCGACCAGGTCCTGAAGCGGGTCGCCCGCTTCGTCGAGCGCGCCGGCGGCGGCGGCCAGCCCTTCCGCTACGGCGGCGAGGAGTTCGCCATCGTCTTCCCCGGCCAGGGCGCCGAGGCGGTCAAGGGGCACCTCGAGGCGCTCCGGGCCGCCGTCGCCGAAGCCCCCTTCCGGGTCCGGGGCGCGCAGCGGCCGAAGGACGACCAGAAGGGGGAGCGCCAGCGCGGCAGCGGCGACGCCAAGAGCGTCCAGATCACCATCAGCATCGGCGTCGCCGCCCCCCAGGAGCGCGGCACCCCGGCCTCGGAGGTCATCGAGGCAGCGGACCAGGCCCTCTACCGCGCCAAGCGCGGGGGGCGCAACCGGCTCGCCACCTAGCCGGCCGCGCGCAGGTACTCGGCCAGGGCCTCGTGCCCGGCCTGCTGCGCCTCATCGGCCGGCGTGTCGCCGTCCAGGGACTCCTCGGCGTCGGGATCGGCGCCCGCCTCGATGAGCCGCTGCGCCATGGCCCGGCTCCCCCGCCGGGCCGCCAGGTGGAGCGCCGAGAGCCCGGTCTTGTCGGCGGCCGCCGGGTCGGCGCCGGCCTCGAGCAGGAGCCGGGCGAGCCCCATGTGGCCGTACTGGATCGCCCGCATCAGCGGCGTCGTCCCGCACGGCTCCCGGGCATCCACGTCGGCGCCGAGCAGCAGCCAGAGGCGGGCCTCCCATGCATCCCCCTCGTAGGCGGCCGCCGCCAGGGGGGTGCGGCCGTACGCGTCCTCGGCGTCGGGGTCCGGGAGGCCGACCGAGCTCAGCAGCCCGGCGCCGAGGAGCAGGACCGCCAGCACCCGCAGGGGGTGGTCCGCAATCTGCCGCTTGAGCCACTTGCCGATGCGCATCCTTCGGTACCCTGAGTCGCTCAGTTACGTTATATAGTAACTTTTCTGTCGTGATGAAGTGCACCCCCTGCCGGGGGCGGGACGGGGCGGCTGGCGTCCTCTCGAGCGCGCCGAGCATCGCAGCCCGAGCGGGGACGCCGAGCGGCGCCAGCCGCTCGGCGAGCGCGCGTTGTCCGAGCGAAGCGAGCTTAGCGCGCGGCCCCGCTCGGGCGAGAAGCGCAGGGGACCCCGAAGGGGCGCGCTCGGCAGACGCCAGCCGCCCCGTCCCGCCCCCGGCAGGGGGGTGCGCCGGCTACTGGCCGCCGCCGCTAACGGCGATATTGGGGAAGGCGCTGCCGCTGCTGCGCTCGCGCAGGGAGAGCTGCGCCGCCGTCCGCCGGGCGATCCGCCGGTAGTCCTCGGCGATGCGGCTCTGCGGGTCGGCGAGCACCGTGGGGCAGCCGCTGTCGGCCTGCTCCCGGATCCGGATGTCCAGCGGCAGGGAGCCGAGCAGCCCCACCCCGTACTGCGCGGCCATCTGCTCGCCGCCGCCGGCGCCAAAGATCGCCTCCTCGTGGCCGCAGTGCGAGCAGATGTGGGTGCCCATGTTCTCGATGATCCCGAGCACCGGCACGTTGACCTTCTCGAACATCCGCAGCCCCTTGCGGGCGTCGAGCAGGGCGATGTCCTGGGGGGTAGTGATGATCACGCCGCCGCTGACGGGCACCTTCTGCGCCAGGGTCAGCTGCACGTCGCCGGTGCCCGGCGGCAGGTCGACGACCAGGTAGTCGAGCCCCTCCCAGAGGGTCTCGCTCACCAGCTGCTCGAGCGCCTTGGTGACCATCGGGCCGCGCCAGATCATCGGCGTCTCCTCGTCGATGAGGAAGCCCGCGGAGATGACCTGCAGGCCGTGGCCGTCGAGCGGGGTCATGTGGGTGCCGTCCGGGGACTCGGGCTGGCCCCGGACGCCGAGCATGCGCGGCTGGCTCGGCCCGTAGATATCGGCGTCGAGCACGCCGACCCGCGCCCCCTCGGCCTGCAGCGCCAGGGCGAGGTTGGCCGCCACGGTGGACTTGCCCACGCCCCCCTTCCCGGAGGCGACGGCGATGACGTTCTTGACCTGCTCCAAGCCCTTGAGGCCCGGCTGGACCGCGTGGGCGTGGATACGGCTGCTCACCTCCACCGTGGCGTCGGCCACGCCGGCGACGCCCCGCACCGCCTCGCGCAGGGCCTCGGCGAGCGCCTCCCGGTAGCCTTCCGCGGGGTAGCCGAGGGCAATCGCGAGGTGGACCCGGTCGCCGTCGATCTCGATCCCCTCGACGCACCCCGCGGAGAGCAGGTCGGTCTCCAGGTGGGGGTCGATCACGCCCTGCAGGGCTCGCTCCACGGCCTCGCGGGAAGGCTCACTCATCGGACAACCTCCGGTCTTCGGGTGTATGCGGACTCGATAGCGGCACCCCCGGCTGGTGCGCCTGCGTGCCGTCCTCGAGGCGCTCCTGCTTCCAGAAGGGGGCGCGCGCCTTGATCGCGTCGATGGCGTAGCGGCCGGCCTCGAAGGCCTCGGCCCGGTGGGCGGCACGGACGACGACAGCCACGCTCTGCTCCCCGACGGCGAGCTCGCCGACCCGGTGGACGATCCGGCAGGCGGCGGCGCCGAAGCGCTCGCAGACCTCGGCCTCGAGCTCGGCGAGGACCCGCTCGGCCAGCGGCCGGTAGGCGGAGTAGGCGATCGCCGCGACCCGGCGCCCCTCGTGGTGGTCGCGGACCGTGCCGGCGAAGACCACCAGCGCCCCGGCCGCCGGGTCCTCGGTCTCGGCGATCAGGCCCGCCAGGGGGATGGGCTCCTCGGTGACGCGCTCCATGTCGGCCTCCCACGTCTCCAGGGTATCTTCTGAGAGGATCGCCGCCTGTCACCACCCAATACCAGTGCGGTTGTACAGCGGCCGGGGCGGCGGCTAGGGTCGCGGTTGGACCTGGGCGCCGGGACGGCGGCGCAGGGGGTCGAGGTGCGGCATAACACCGCAAGCACAACCGGAACACAAGCCGCAATATGGGTGTCACACTCTAGCGGCTCACACGAATAAGTAAGGAGGAAGAGCATGAGCGATTCCATCGATGGCGGCCGCCGGAAGTTCCTCAAGGCCAGCGCGATGACCGTGGCGGCCCTGCCGCTGGCGACCCTGCTCCATCAGGGCACGGTCAAGGCCAAGGCGAAGGCGGAGGACGGCCACGCCCACAGCTACGTCAACGACGCGACCCAGGCCGATCACTCCCGCTACCAGGAGGGCCAGCAGTGCAACAACTGCGTCTTCTGGCAGGGCGAGGAGCAGAACGGCTGGGGCAGCTGCAGCCATCCGAGCTTCTCCGACGTGCTCGTCAACGCCGAGGGCTGGTGCGGCGTCTACGCGCCGGCGGGCTAATCGGCCCGGGCGGGCCGATACCGGAGACGGGGGGCGTCCTTCGCGGCGCTCCCTTTTTTGTACTGCGCTTTCCAGGGACAACGACTAGGCGTTAATGGATACCGGTCCCGTCGGGCGCGCCACCACAGCGCCGAGCCCCCCGCACGCCGGCAAGGCGGCGCCCAGGGGGGAGCTCGAGATCGCCGGCCTCTCCTGCCGGCGCGGCGACCAGACCCTCTTCTCGGGCGTCAGCCTCTCCCTCGCCAGCGGCGAGCTGCTCTTCGTGCGCGGCCGCAACGGCAGCGGCAAGACCACGCTCCTGCGCATCCTCTGCGGGCTCACCGAGCCGGCCACCGGCGAGGTGCGCTGGCGCGGCCAGCCGATCCGGCGCCTGGAGGAGGCCGCCCGGCGCGAGCTCCTCTACGTCGGCCACCGCGACGCGGTCAAGGAGGAGCTCACCCCCCTGGAGAACCTCGACATCCACCAGGGGCTGCGCGGCGAGCGCGGCGACCTGGAGCGCCAGCTCGACGCCCTCGAGGAGGCCGGGCTCGGCGGCCGCGAGGACATCCCCGTGCGCTACCTCTCCCAGGGGCAGCGCCGGCGCACCGCCCTCGCCCGCCTGCTCGTCTCGCCGGCCCGGCTCTGGATCCTCGACGAGCCGCTGACCGCCCTCGACCGCAGCGCCGTGGCGTGGCTCTTCGAGCGGATCGCCGCCTACCTGCGCGAGGGGGGCATCGTGGTCACCACGAGCCACCAATCCATCGACGGCTTGCCCGAGCCGCGGATCCTCGACCTGGACTGATACCGCCCATGCTGAGGTCACTCTGGACCCTAATGCGGCGCGACCTCTCGCTGATCGTCACGCGCCGCCAGGACGTACTGACCGTCGTCGCCTTCTTCATCCTCGTCATCACCCTCTTCCCCCTCGCCCTCGGCCCCGATCCGCAGAAGCTGCGCACCCTGGCGCCGGCCGGCGTCTGGGTGGCCGCCGCCCTCGCGAGCCTGATCTCCCTCGACCGGCTCTTCGCCGACGACTGGCGCGACGGCAGCCTGGAGCAGCTGCTGCTCGCCCCGGAGCCGCTCACGGTGGTCGCCCTGGCCAAGGTCGCCGCCCACTGGCTCGCCCTCGGCCTGCCCCTGGTCGTGCTCTCGCCGGCGCTCGGCTACGCCCTCGGGCTCGAGGGCGCGGAGCTGGGGGTGCTCGCGGTATCATTGCTCCTCGGGACCCCGGTGCTGAGCCTGCTCGGGGCGGTGGGCGCCGCCCTGACCCTCGGCGTCCGGGCGGGCGGGGCGCTGATGGCGCTGCTGATCCTGCCGCTGTACGTCCCGGTGCTCGTGCTCGGCGCCGGCGCCGTCACGGAGGCGATGTACAGCAGCGCGTTCTACGCGCACCTGTCGCTGCTCGGCGCGCTGCTCGCGGCGGCGCTGCCGCTGCTGCCGCTGGCCATCGCCGGGGCCCTGCGCATCGCCCTCGACTGAGCCGCCGCGGCGGTCCCTACGGAACCCGCGGTGGACGCAAGGCCTCGAAGGCGTTAGCAAGGGAAAGACCCGAAAACCAATTGGGACTACACGCATGAGCTCTCGATCCGTACCGTGGCTCAAGTTTACGGCACCGGCGAACTTCTACGCCCTCGCCCAGCGCCTCACACCCTGGCTGTGGGCCGGCGCCGCCCTCCTCTGCCTGGCCGCGCTCTATATCGGCTTCTTCGTCGCGCCCGCCGAGGCCCACCAGGGCGAGAGCTACCGCATCCTCTACATCCACGTCGCCACCGCCTGGATGGGGATGTTCCTCTACCTGCTGATGGCCCTCTACGGGGGCATCTACCTGGTCTGGCGCATCAAGATGGCCGACATCATGGCCCGCAGCATCGCCCCGACCGGCGCCCTGATGACCTTCCTCTCGCTGTGGACGGGCGCGCTGTGGGGCGCACCCACCTGGGGCACGTTCTGGGTCTGGGACGCCCGGCTGACCTCGACCCTGGTGCTGCTCTTCCTCTTCCTCGGCTACATCGCCCTGCACGGCGCCGCCGACGACCGGGAGAAGGGCGGGCGGGCCGCCTCGCTGCTCGCCGTCATCGGGGCGATCAACGTGCCCATCATCTACTTCTCGGTGGACTGGTGGTACAACCTCCACCAGGGCAGCTCCGTGATCCGCGCCGACGGGCCGAGCATGGCCCCGTCGATGCTCACGGCGATGCTGCTGATGATCGCCGGGATCTGGCTCTACTCGGCGGCGGTCGTGCTGCGCCGCGCCCAGGTCGAGGCGCTGGAGCGGGAGCCGCGCAGCGAGTGGGCCCAGGCGGCCGCGGCCGGGCGGATGACCCGCACGCAGCGGGAACTGGCGGCCGCTGAGTCGGTCCGTGAGCATACGAGCCAAGAGGAAGGGCAAGCGTAATGTGGGATGGGATCGGCGACTTCCTGGCCATGGGGGGCTACGCCGGCTACGTCTGGGGCTCCTACGGGGTCACGGCGGCCGTTCTGCTGCTCGAGGGCGTGCTCCTGGGCCGGCGCCGGCGCCGGGCCCACGCCCTGCTCCAGCGCCGGACGCGCCGGGCGGCGGCGGGCTCACAATCGAAAGGGGGGAATGAGCGATGAAACAGCGACACAAGCGGCTGACCCTCGTCCTCGGCATCCTCGCGGGGGCCAGCGTGGCCACGGCACTGGTGCTCAACGCCTTCAGCGAGAACCTGACGTTCTTCATCACCCCCTCGGAGGTGCAAGCGAAGAGCGAGCTGCCCGACCGCCACTTCCGCATCGGCGGCATCGTCAAGGAGGGCAGCATCGAGCGCCAGGGCGAGTCGACGCAGGTGGTGTTCAAGGTCACCGACCTCGAGGCCGACGTGCCGGTGCGCTTCGACGGCGTCCTCCCCGACCTCTTCCAGGAGGGCGAGGGCGTGGTCGTCGAGGGCCACCTCGGCCCCGGCGGGGTCTTCGAGGCCGATAACGTCATGGCGCGCCACGACGCCGACTACATGCCCGAGGAGGCGGCCGAGGCCATCGAGCGCGCCGGCGGCGATCCCAGCCAGGTCGGGAGCTACTGACCATGCTCGGCGAGCTCGGCAACTTCACCCTGATCCTCGCCTTCTGCCTGGCCCTGATCCAGGCGCTGCTGCCGCTGACCGGCACTCTCGTCGGCGACCGGCGGCTCATGGCCGCGGGCCGCTCCCTGGCCGTGGGGCAGCTCGTCTTCCTCGGCCTCGCCTATATCATGCTGACCCTGGCGTTCGTGGCCAACGACCTCTCCATCCGCTACGTCGCCGAGAACTCCAACGCGGCGCTGCCGCTGATCTACAAGCTCACCGGCGTCTGGGGCGGTCATGAGGGCTCCATGCTGCTGTGGGCCCTCATGCTCAGTATCTGGAACGTCGCCGTGGCCTTCTTCAGCCGCGCCCTCTCCCTGGAGATGCTCGCCCGCGTGCTCGCCGTGCTCGGCACGGTCGCGGCGGCCTTCCTCGCCTTCACGGCGTTCACCTCCAACCCCTTCGCCCGGGTCTTCCCCGCCCCCGCCCAGGGCGCGGACCTCAACCCGCTGCTCCAGGACCCGGGGATGATCATCCACCCACCGCTGCTGTTCATCGGCTACACCGGCCTGGCGGTCGCCTTCGCCTTCGCCATGGCGGCACTGCTCGGCGGGCGGCTCGACGCCGCCTGGGCCCGCTGGTCGCGGCCGTGGACGACGGTCGCCTGGGCCTTCCTCACCCTCGGCATCGGCGTGGGGGCGTGGTGGTCCTACTACGAGCTCGGCTGGGGCGGCTACTGGGCCTGGGACCCGGTGGAGAACGCCTCGCTGATCCCCTGGCTGACGGCCACGGCGCTGCTGCACTCCCTGGCGGTGACCGAGAAGCGCGGCGGCTTCAAGGTCTGGACGCTGATGCTGGCCATCGTCAGCTTCGCCCTGACGGTCATGGGGGCGTTCATCGTCCGCTCCGGGGTGATGAGCTCGGTGCACGCCTTCGCCTCCGATCCGGACCGGGGCGTGTTCATCCTCGCCATCCTGGCGGCGACCCTGCTCGGCTCCCTGGCGCTCTACGCCTGGCGCGCCCCGCGGATCGGCCTCGGCGGCGCCTTCGGCTGGTACTCGCGGGAGTCGCTGCTGCTCGCCAACAACGTGCTGCTGACGGTCGCCAGCGCGGCGGTGCTCATCGGCACCCTCTACCCCCTCGCCGTCGAGGCGCTGGGGATCGGCAAGATCTCCGTCGGCCCGCCCTACTTCGACGCGGTCTTCATGCCGCTGATGCTGCCGCTGCTCTTCCTCATCGGCATCGGCCCGGTGGTCTCCTGGAAGCGCTCGAGCCCCTCCGAGACCTACCGGCAGATGCGCTGGGCGCTGGCGATCAGCGTCCTCGTCGGCGTGCTCTGGCCGCTGACCATGGCGGCCTGGAAGCCGCTGACCGCCCTCGGCCTGGCCCTCGTCACGTGGATCCTGCTGAGCGCCGCCATCGACCTGGGCAAGCGCATCGCCCGGCGCCGGCGCAGCCAGGGCACGGCCAAGGCCCTCGCCGCGGCGCTGCAGCCGAGCTTTATCGGCATGCACACGGCGCACGCCGGCTTCGCCATCGTGGTGATGGCCATCGCCATGGTCGGCAGCTACGAGCAGGAGCGGGACGTCCACCTCAAGCCCGGCGAGTCGGCCTCGCTCGGCGAGTACACGTTCACCCTGCGCGACTCCTCGCAGCTGCGCGGCCCGAACTACGACGCCCGGCAGGCCACCGTTGAGCTCGCCTACGGCGGCCGGCAGATCGACACCCTGAGGCCGCAGCTGCGCACCTACGACGCCCAGCCGCGGATGCCCATGCGCCAGGCCTCGCTCAATCGCGGCGTCTTCCGCGACATCTACGTCACCCTCGGCAGCCGGGTCCAGGAGGGCGGCTGGACGATGCGCCTCTACCGCAAGCCGTACATGTTCTGGATGTGGCTCGGCGGCGTGGTGATGGCCCTCGGCGGCTTCCTCGCCGCCGCGGACCGGCGCTACCGCATGGCCCCCGCCGCCCAGCGCGGCGAGGCGGGGCAGCCGGCGGCGCCGGCCCCGGGCCCGGGCCCGGCCGCCACCGCCGCCACGATGCACTCGGAGGTCCGCCGATGAGCAAGCGATCCGCACTGCTGCGCTTCGGCCTGCCGCTCACCCTTGTCCTGGTGCTCCTGGGGCTGTTCTACGTCGGCCTCGGCACCGACACCGAGGAGCTGCCCTCGCCGCTGGTCGGCGAGCCGGCGCCGGCCTTCGAGCTCCCCTCGCTGCAGGAGCCGCAGACGACGCTCACCGAGGCGGACTTCACCGGCGAGGTCGCTCTCGTGAACGTCTGGGCCTCCTGGTGCCGGCCGTGCCGCCAGGAGCTGCCGTACCTCCAGGAGATCGCCAAGCGGGATGTCCCCGTCTACGGCTTCAACTACCGCGACTCCCGGCAGAACGCGCGGCGCTTCCTGGAGGCCTTCGGCAACCCCTACGACAAGATCGCCTTCGACCCGGAGGCCGAGGCCGGCATGGACTGGGGGGTCTACGCGACCCCGGAGACCTACGTGCTCGATGCGCAGGGGATCATCCGCCACAAGCACATCGGCCCGATCAACGCCAAGGTCCTCCAGGAGGACCTCCTCCCCCTGATCGAGAAGCTAAAGGCGGAGCAGCAGTCATGAGCTTACGATCCACCCTGAGGTACTCGCGCCCCCGGCTCGGGGCCCTCGTGAGCCGCGTACGCGCGCTCGTGGCCGGCTTCGCGCTCTTCTTCGCCGCCGGCGCCATCGGCACGGCCGGCGCCGTCGCCATCGACCAGCCCCTGGAGTTCGAGAACGAGCGCCAGGAGGAGCAGTACTACCGCCTCGTCCAGAAGCTGCGCTGCACCGTCTGCCAGAGCGAGACCATCTACGAGTCGGGGGCGCAGCTCGCCGCGGACATGCGCGAGCGCGTCTACGAGATGACCGTCAACGGCCGTAGCGAGGAGGAGATCATCAGCTACATGACCCGGCGCTACGGCGACTACGTCCTCTACAAGCCCCCCTTCCAGCTGAACACGGCGCTGCTGTGGGTCAGCCCCTTCCTCCTGCTGATCATCGGCGGCGTCACCTGGCTGCAGGTGGTCCGGCGGCGCCAGTCGGCGGAGACGGAGCTGACCGAGTCGGAGCGGCGGGCCCTCGAGCGCTTCCGGCGCGGCGATTCCTAGCGACCAAGGGAGCTCACAGCAATGAATGGGACGTTCCTGGGCATCGCCCTCTTCCTGAGCCTCTTCGCCCTCGCCTTCGTGCTCTTCCCGCTGCTGCGCAGCGGCGACGGGGCGCCGCAGCAGGCCCGCCGCGATATCAACGCCACGGTCCACCGCGACCGGATCCGCGAGCTCGAGCAGGACCTCGAGAACGGCACGCTGAGCCGGGAGCAGTTCGACGCCGCCGTCGAGGACCTCGACCGCGACCTCGTGCAGAGCGGAGGGATCGACGCCGACGAGGCGGGCAGCGGCGGCGGCGCCGGGCGGGGCCAGCGCCTGGCCGTCGCCGGGGCCGCCAGCCTGAGCGCCGTCGCCATCCCCCTGCTCGCCCTGGCCATCTACGGCCAGGTCGGCGGCGGCGAGCGGGCCTTCCAGGCCACGAGCGCCGGCGCCGGGGCGTCGGCGACGGCCGCCCCGCAGGGCGCCAGCCAGGAGCGCAGCCGCGAGGACGTGACGCAGCTCGCCGAGCAGCTGCGCCAGCGCCTCGAGGAGAACCCGGACGACCAGCGGGGCTGGGTCCTCTACGCCCGGACGATGGTCTTCCTCGAGCGCCTCGAGGAGGCCCGCGACGCCTTCTCGCGGGCCATGGAGCTCGGCGCCGACGAGAACGCCGATCTGCTCGCCGAGTACGCCGACGTCCTCGCCGCCACCTCCGGCGGGCTCGAGGGGCGCCCCGAGGAGCTGATCCAGCAGGCGCTGGAGAAGGACCCGGAGAACGCCCGGGCGCTGTGGCTGGCGGGGACCGCGGCCTACAACCGCTCCGACTACGAGCAGGCGGAGGGCTACTGGCAGCGGCTGCTCGAGGTCGTCCCCCAGGACTCGGGCGTCGCCGAGCGGATCCGCAAGAACCTCGAGGAGCTGCCGGGCCCGGGCGGCGGCGGGGCCGGCGCTAGCGCCGGCTCCCCGGATCCGGGCTGAGCCCGAAGACCCACAGCAGGAAGGCGAAGCGCAGGGCCACCTCCTCGAGGAAGTCGAACCGCCCCCCCGGACCGGCGTGCCCGGCGCTCATGTTGGTCCACAGCAGCAGGGGATTGCCGTCGGTCTTGAGCGCCCGCAGCCGGGCCACCCACTTGGCCGGCTCCCAGTACGTCACCCGCGGGTCCGAGACCCCGGCGGTGGCCAGGATCGGCGGGTACGCCTGGGCGCAGACGTTGTCGTAGGGCGAGTAGCCGAGGATCGTGCGGAAGGCGGCCTCGTCCTCGAGGGGGTTGCCCCACTCCGGCCACTCCGGCGGGGTCAGCGGCAGCGACGGGTCGCTCATGGTGTTGAGGACGTCGACGAAGGGCACGTCGGCCACCGCCGCGCCGAAGAGCTCCGGGCGCTGGTTGAGCACCGCCCCGACCAGCATCCCGCCGGCGGAGCCGCCGTGCACGGCGATCCGCCCGGCGCCGGTGTAGCCGGCGGCGATCAGGTGCTCGGCGCAGGCGATGTAGTCGCTGAAGGTGTTCGGCTTGCGCTCGAGCTTGCCCTCCCGGTACCAGCGGTAGCCGCGCTCCTTGCCGCCGCGCACGTGGGCGATGGCGAAGGCGAAGCCGCGGTCGACCAGCGAGAGCCGGTGCGGCGAGAAGGCCGCCGGCTCGCTGATGCCGTAGGCGCCGTAGCCGTCGAGGAGCACCGGCGTCTCCGGCCCCGGCGGCTGGTCGGCGCGGTGGAGCAGCGAGATGGGCACCCGCTCGCCGTCCGGCGCCGTGGCCTCGAGCCGGCGGGCGGTGTAGGCCGCCGGGTCGTGGCCGCTGGGGATCTCCTGCTCCTTGCGCAGGTGCCGCGCGCCGGTGGCCATGTCGTAGTCGTAGACGCGCGCCGGCGTGGTCAGCGACGAGTAGCGGTAGCGCAGCGTCGCGGTCGCGTACTCCAGCCCCGGCGAGATCCCCAGCGCGTAGGCCTCCTCGTCGACGGCCACGGTGTGCTCCGCGCCATCGGCGAGGCGCCGGACGACGATCCGCGGCAGCGCCTCCGCCGTCTCCAGGCGGACCAGGTAGTCGCGGAAGAGGGCCATATCCTCGATGAGCACCCCCGGCCGGTGGGCCACTTGCTCCGTCCAGCGCTCCGGCGCCGGGTCCGCCAGCGGCGCGGCGACGATGCGGAAGTCCTCGGCCTCGCGGTTGGTCAGGATCAGCCACTGCTCGCCGCTGTCGCTGACCGTGTACTCGACGTCCCGCTCGCGGGGGACCAGGCAGCGGAAGCCCGACTCCGGGGCGTCGGCGGGGGCGGCGTGGACCTCCGAGGTGGTGTGGTCGTGGGTCTCGATGAGCAGGAAGCGCCGGCTCTCCGTCCGGTCGAGGCCGACGAAGAAGCCGGGGTCCGTCTCCTCGTAGACCAGGGCATCCGCCGCCGGATCGGTGCCGAGCCGGTGGCGGTAGACCCAGCGCGGCCGGTGGGCCTCGTCGAGGACGGTGTAGAGCAGCGTCCGCCCGTCCGCGGCCCAGACGAAGTCGCCCCGGGCCTGCTCGATCCGCTCGGCGAGCTCCTCGCCGCTGTCCAGGTCGCGGAAGCGCAGGGTGTACGCCTCCGCCCCGGTGGTATCGACGGCGAAGGCGAGGTAGCGGTGGTCGTCGCCGTGGGCCCAGTCGCCGAGGTGGAAGTAGCCGTGCCCGGCGGCCTCGGCGTCGCCGTCGAGGATGACCTCCTCCGCCGCCTCGCCGGCGCCGCGCCGGCGGCGGCAGGCGACGGGGTGCTGGCCGCCGCTGCGGTAGCGGGCGTAGTACTCGTAGGCGCCGTCGGGCACGGGGACCGAGGCGTCGTCCTCCTTGAGCCGGCCGCGCAGCTCCGCGAACAGCCGCCGGCGCAGATCGCGCACCGGCTCGAGCACCGCCTCGGTGTAGGCGTTCTCGGCCTCCAGGTGGGCGCGGATGGCGGGGCTCAGCCGGCTCGGGTCGAGCATCGCCTCGCGCCAGCGGGGGTCGCGCAGCCAGGCGTACGGGTCCTCGCGGCGGACGCCGAAGCGCTCCTCGGCGACCGGCTCCTGCGCGGCGATGGGCGGCTGGGGGGCGCTCGGTGCGGACATGGTCACGGACCCTCGGGCGGTGTCAGCAGGAAGTGGCCGCGGGCCGCCGCGACGGGCCGCTGCGCCTCGCCCTGCCAGGCGCTGGCGTGGACGTTGACGATCCGGCGGCCCTGGCGGCGGATCTCGGCCGCGGCGAAGGTCTCCTCGGGGGCGCCGCGGCGCAGGTAGTCGACGTGGAAGTTGACGATCCGCGGCAGGTAGCGGCTCTCGCCGTTCCACAGGATCTGCATGATGGCGACGTGCTCCAGGAAGGCGCCGAGCAGGCCGCCGTGGAGGGAGCCGGTGCTCGGCAGGCCGACCAGCTCGTCGCGGTACGGCAGCCGGCCGCGCAGCCCGTCGCCGCCGGCCTCCGCGGCCGGCTCGAAGCGCACCCCGAGCAGCCGGGCGTACGGCACCAGCTCCGTCAGCCCCGCGTAGTCGCCGGCCTGGCGCGCGGCGCGGACCTGCTCCAGCAGCTCAGCCATGGCTCCGCTCCTCGCGCAGGCGCATGAAGGCGCTCATGCTGGTGGCGAAGGGGCGCTCGGGGTCGTCCTCGTAGGCGACGCACCAGGCGAAGGCGATCTCCCGGGCGAGGCGGTAGCAGTCGGCGCGGGCGTAGACATCCCGGCCGGCCTCCGCCGCCCGGAGGTGGTCGACGCGCAGGTCGAGGGTGACGATGCGCTCCTCGGCGCCGGTGGCGAGCATGACGGCCGCCCCGCTGGTCTGGTCGATGAGGGTGGTGATCACCCCGCCGTGGAGGTAGCCGGTCTGCGGGTTGCCGACAAGCTGCGCACTGTAGGGGACGCGGGCGGTCAGCGTCACCCCCCCGAGGTCGACGAGCTCGAGGCCGATGAGCGCCCCGTGGGGGGAGCGCTCGAAGAGGCGCTGGACTTCCTCGCGGCCGGGGGCCGCGGCTTCTTGGGCAGAGGTCATAGGGCGAAAAACGGCATCTTTCAAAAGGGCAAGCCTAGTCTACGGGCGTGCTGGTGCCAAGCAAGCCTCACGGCCGCGCCGCGGCGTGCCACACTAGGGAGCAGGCTCGGGAAGGCACGGAGGAGGCGAGCGCATGGCCGAGACTCACCACGCCGTGCTGGGCGGCGGCTGCTTCTGGTGCCTCGAGGGGGTCTTCCGGCGCCTGCGGGGCGTGAGCGCCGCCGTCTCCGGCTACGCCGGGGGCCACACCGCCGACCCGGACTACCGCAGCGTCTGCACCGGCCGGACGGGCCACGCCGAGGTCGTGCAGGTCGCCTACGACCCCGCGCAGATCGGCTACGATCAGCTCCTCGATCTCTTCTTCCACCTCCACGACCCCACCCAGCGCGACCGCCAGGGGCCGGACGTGGGGCCGCAGTACCGCTCGATCGTCCTCTACGCCGACGAGGCGCAGCGCCGCACGGCGGCGGAGAAGATCCGCGAGCTCGACCGCTCCGGCGCCTACCCGGCGCCCGTGGTCACCGAGCTCGCGCCGCTGGGCGCCTTCTACCCGGCCGAGCCGGAGCACCAGCGCTTCTACGACAGCCACCCGGAGGCGCCCTACTGCCGGGCGATGATCGCCCCGAAGCTCGCCCGGCAGTAGG